>CAMCAC010000153.1 GCA_945872305.1 Candidatus Kuenenia stuttgartensis
CCCTGGACCCGCGACCGCTGCCGCCATCCTTCCGCCATGATCGATCCCGTCTTCCAGACCTCCGACACCCGCTGGTCGAGCCCGCGGTTCAGCCTGATCGAGGAACGCTGGGACACCGTCGACGGCGCCGTGCGCCGGCCGGTGGTCCGCCACCCGGGCGCGGTGGCGATCATCGCCCAGCCGACCCCGGACACGGTGCTCCTGGTCCGCCAGTGGCGCTACGCGGTGCGCCGGTGGACCGTGGAGATCCCCGCCGGCACCCGGGTCGCCGGCGAGACCGCCCTGGCCACCGCCCAGCGCGAACTGGCCGAAGAGGCCGGCTTCAAGGCCGCCCGCTGGAAGGAGCTGGGGACCATCTACCCGACGGTGGGCCTGAGCGACGAGGCGATGGTGATCTTCCTCGCCGAGGGATTGTCCGAGGCGACGGCGGCGCCGGACCCGGGCGAGCTGGTCACCCGTCTGGTGGTGCCCCTCGCCGACCTCCCCGGCGCCCTCGAAGGCACCGCCGACGCCAAGACCCTGGTCGCCCTGGCCTGGCTGGGCGTGCGGCCGTTCCCGGCCCCCTGACCGACGGCCACAGCCCCCGGCTCCGCCAGGGTTGCGGCCCGTCCGCTGCGCCGACACTCCCCGGCCATGGACCGTGGCAGTTCGACCCAGTTCGCCAGCCGGCTCGCCCGGGGCCAGACCGTGGTGGTCGAGGGCGCCGGCCGGGAACTCGTCCAGAACGCCGCCAGTGCCGGCCGGGCGCTGATGCTGCTCAGCGATGTGCTCGGCTCCCTGGGGCATGTGCCGCGGGCCCTGCCATCGGTGCTGAAGCAGGTGGCGATGTCCGGTTTCGGTTCGCTGTTCGTGCTCGCCCTGATCGCTGGCCTGACCGGCATGATCATGGCCGTGCAGACCGGCGCCGCCCTGGAGCCGTTCGGGGCCACCAGCCAGCTCGGCGGGATCATCGCCGTGACCTTCTGCCGGGAGCTGGGACCGATCTGGGCGGCGGTGATCGTCCTCGCCCGGGTCGGTGCGGCGATCGCCGCGGAGCTGGGCACGATGGTGGTCAACGAGGAGGTCGACGCCCTGCGCTGCATGAGCGTCGACCCGGTGCGCTACCTCGTGCTGCCGCGCTTCGTCGGGCTGATCATCGCCATGCCGCTCCTCGCCGCCTTGGCCGACGCGGTGGGCATGGCGGGCGGCGCCCTGGTCGCGACCACCATGTTCAACCAGCCGCTGGAGACCTACCTGGACAGCGCCCGGCAGTTCCTGGTGCCCTTGGATTTCTACAGCGGCCTGTTCAAGGCCGCGGTGTTCGGCGCGATCATCGCCATCATCGCCTGCGCCCGCGGGCTGGGCACCCGGGACGGCGCCGAGGGCGTCGGCCGGGCCACCACCAGTTCGGTGGTGCTGAATGTGATCTTCGTGCTCCTCGCCGACCTCATCCTGACCTGGGCCGTCCAGGTCATCGTCAAGCCGGTGCTCGGATGAGCGGCCTCGCGCCGCGCGGGGGAGCGGCGGAGGCGCGCCCCGGGAGCACCGGGCGCAAGTGGACCATGGCGGAACTGGAACAGGGCACGCCCCTGGCCCCGGTGCCCGCTGGGCACACGCCGCTCATCAAGCTGCGTGACCTGTCCCGGTCCTTCGGCTCCCGCCAGGTGCTGCGCGGGCTGACCTGCGACATCTACCGCGGCGAGACCTTCGTGGTCCTCGGCGGCTCCGGCTCCGGCAAGACCACCCTCCTACGCCACCTGATGGGGCTGCTCCAGCCTCCGGCCGGGCAGCTGCGCATCGAGGCCACCGACCGCCATCCCGCCCTGGACCTGGGCCAGGCGGACCAGGACGCCATGCTCGTCTGGCGCCGCCGGCTCGGGGTGGTGTTCCAGAACGCCGCCCTGCTCAATTCGCTCACCATCCTGGAAAATGTCGGACTGCCGCTGATCGAGGTGGACCGCCGTCCGGCCCCCGAGGTCCACGAGCGGGTCTGCCAGGCCCTGCGCAAGGTCTACCTCAAGCCCGAGGACATCCTCCACCTCAAGCCCGCCGAGCTGTCCGGCGGCATGCGCAAGCGCGCCGGCATCGCCCGGGCCCTGATCCACGAGCCGGAGATCGTGCTCTACGACGAGCCGACCACCGGCCTGGATCCGGTGACCACCACCGGGGTCGGGTCGCTGATCAGCGACCTGCGCGACCGGCTCGGGGTGACCGGGGTGGTGATCACCCACGACCTGGGCATGGCCTTCGCCATCGCCGACCGCATCGCCGTCCTGCACCGGGGCCGCTTCATCGCCCTCGGCACCCCGGACGAGGTCCGGGCGGACGAGAATCCGGTGGTGCGGCAGCTCCTGACCGGGTCCGTGGATGGGCCGCTCACCGAAGGGTACGCATGACCCCCCGCTCAGGCGCCATGTCCACGGAGGTGAAGGTCGGCCTGCTGTTCTTCATCGGGCTCGGTCTGCTCGTGTGGTTCACCCTGTTCGTCACCAGGGTGGGGAGCGCCAAGGGCGAGTACGCGGTCCACTTCCCCCAGGTCGCGCGCCTGAAAGAGGGCGACGCGGTCACCTACAACGGTGTGAAGGTCGGCACGGTCACTGCCGTGGCGCCGGACCTGCGCGAGGGCCGGCCCTTGGTCCGGGTCGCATTCTCCATCGAGAGCCGCCACAAGGACAAGGTCCTGGTCGACGCGGCCACCCAGGTGCGCATCCAACTTCCGCCCCTGGGCGGGGCGACCATGGATCTCTCCAGCCAAGGCGGCGAGTCGATCACCCCCGAGGCGCTGATGACCCTGGCCGGCCAAGCCCCGGTCGGCCTGGACGAGGCCATCGCCAGCGTGCGCTCCCTGGTCGAGGAGAACCGCACCGAGATCCGCCGCGCGGTGACCGCCGTGGGCGACGGGATGGACCGCTTCGGCAAGATGTCCGACGAGGTCCGCGTCCTGATCGAGGAGAACCGCCCGGCGGTGAAGGTCGCGGTCGCCAACGTCGGCGATGCCGCCGGCGAGATCCGCGCCGCGGTGGCCGAGAACCGCCAGGACCTGCGCGCCGCGGTCAGCCGCATCGCCACCGCCGCCGCCGAGGTCACGGCGATGCTCCAGGAGAACCGCGACAGCCTGCGCGCCGCCATCGCCAAGGCTCCCGACATGATCGCCGCCATCGAGCAGGCGGGGGCCCAGGTGCGCGACACCGTGGCCGAGAACCGCGCCGGGCTCAAGGCGACCATCGACGGCACCGCCGCCCTGGGCGGCCGGCTCGACGCCATCGGCGCCAACCTCCAGCGCATCACCGAGCAGATCGCCAGCGGGCGCGGCACCCTCGGCCGGCTGGTCATGGAGGACACGGTCCACGACAAGGCCACCGCCACCCTCGATTCCCTCCAGCAGCGGCTCGACGAGGTGAAGCCGGTGACCAGTGGCTTCGCCGACCTGCGCTTCATCGGCGGCCTGGACAGCGGCATGAACACCTCGAGCGGGGTCGCGACCTCGCACGCCTACCTGCGGATCGAGCCGCGGCCGTGGAAGTTCTACCAGTTCGGCGTCGGCTACCGCTCCGCCGGCGACCGCGAGGTGGTCGAGGACGATCCCGAGAAGCTCGGCATCGACTTCGATCTCCTGGTCGGCTGGCGCTTCCTGCCCGACGACGAATCCCAGCGCTACCGCCTGACCGTGGCCGGCGGCCTGATCGACAGCAAGATCGGCGGGATGGTCACCGTGCCCCTGGGCAGCGACCACCTCGCCTGGACGACCCTGGGCCGGGCCAAGCACAGCGGCTTCGACGAGGACGACCGGCGCTACGAGGAGGGCGACGTCCTGCTCCGCTCCTACATCGGCTGGCGCCCCTGGTCGCGGATCGAGATCCGGGCGGGGGCCGACGACCTTGTCGACGACCCCTCCCCGTGGTTCGGCATCTCCGGCGAGATCCTCGACAACGACCTGCGCAACCTGGCGGTGGGCGCGGTGGTCGTCCGCTGAGCGCACCGGGACTGGCGGCGCCGCGGCCCGGGGCGATGCTCGCGCCATGCCCACCTACATCCCCCTCGGCGCCGCCCGCACGGTGACCGGATCCCGCCACCTGATCGAGCACGGGGGCGTGCGCATCCTGGTCGATTGCGGGCTGTACCAGGAGCGGGACCTGCTCGACCGGAACTGGTCGGAACTGCCGGTGCCGGCGTCGTCGATCCACGCCGTGGTGATGACCCACGCCCACATCGACCACAGCGGCTGGCTGCCGGTGCTCGTCCGCGACGGCTTCCGCGGCAAGGTCTACGCCACCGCCCCGACCTGCGACATCATCCCGATCCTGCTCATGGATTCCGCCCGGCTCCAGGAGGAAGACGCCGAGACCAAGAACCGCCGCCACGCCCGGGAGGGCCGCACCCCATCCCGGGGCGCGGTGGTGCCGCTCTACGACGAGGGCGATGTGGAGCGGGCGGTGCGCCGGCTGGAACCGGTCGAGTTCGGCAAGCGCACCCGGGTCGTGGACGGCCCGGAACCGGTCCACGCCACCTGGCTGCCGGCGGGCCACATCCTCGGCGCCGCCCTGGTCCTGATCGAGATCGGCGGCAAGCGCATCGTGCTGTCCGGCGACCTGGGCCGGCCGCACCGGCCGCTCCTGCCGGATCCGGCGGTGCCGCCGGCCTGCGACCTCCTGATCGTCGAATCCACCTACGGCGACCGGGTCCACGACACCGACCACGACATCCCCGGCCAGCTCGCCGACGCCATTGGCGGCGCGATCCGCGACGGCGGCAAGGTGCTCATGCCGACCTTCGCGGTGGAACGCGCCCAGGAGGTCCTGTGGTTCCTTGAGGACCTGCGCCACGCCGGCCGCATCCCGATCCTGCCGGTGTACCTGGACAGCCCGATGGCGGTGAAGCTGGTCGGCCTGTTCGACCGCCACGCCGCCGTGCTCGACAGCGAGACCCACGCCCTGCACGACGCCGGCCGCTCGCCGTTCCGTTTCCCCGGCCTGCGCCTGTGCGCCAGCCGCGAGGATTCCAAGGCGATCAACGGCGTGCGCGGACCGGCGGTGATCATCAGCGGCTCGGGCATGTGCAACGGCGGCCGCATCAAGCACCACCTCAACCAGTGGATCGACGACCCCGCCAGCGTCCTCCTGTTCACCGGCTACCAGGCCGCCGGCACCCTCGGCCGGCAGATCGTGGACGGGGCCCAGCGGGTCCGCCTGCTCGGCGGCGAGCGCGAGGTCCGCATCCGGGTGCGCCAGCTCCAGGGCATGTCCGCCCACGCGGACCGGACCGAGGCCCTGGCCTGGATCCGCAGCCAGCCGGTCCTGCCCGGCAAGATCGCGGTCATCCACGGCGGCGCCCGGGTCGCCCCGGCCTTCGCCGACGAACTCCAGCGCACCCTGGGCGTGCCGGCCCATGCGCCGGAATACCGGGAACGGGTCGAGATATGAGTCATTTTGATTCATAGTAATCCACTACAGCCCACTCGTGGCCGAGTCGTGCGCCCCGAACCTGGGCCCCGTATCCCAACTCATTGATCCACCATCGGGCCGTTCCGGCCCGATCATTGGCACGGACGATGCTCCATGGCCCTCCGAACCCACGGAGGTCCCCATGCATCCCTACGCCCTCATCCCCTGGCAGCTCGACCGGCTGGTGGCCGAGATGGACCACCTCCTCGACCGGACCGGTCCCGCGGTCGGCACCCAGCCGGTGCCGAGCCTGTGGGCCGACGACGACGCGGTCCAGGTCACCCTGCCCGTCCCCGGCCTGACCCAGGACCAGATCCAGGTCCAGATCACCGGCAGCACCCTCACCATCACCGCCGAGCGCCCCGCTCCGGAATCCGCCAACCTGCGCCAGGAGCGCAGCGGCTTCCGCTCCGTCCGCGCCCTCCAGCTCCCGGTGGCGGTGGACGCCGACCAGGCCAAGGCCCACCTCACGAACGGCATCCTGGTCCTGCACCTGCCCCGGGCCGCCGCCGCCAAGCGCCGCACCATCGCCGTCTCCGCCAACTGACCCCACCGATCACGAAAGGAACCATCCCATGCTCTCCTGGCTCGCCCCCTCCCGCGCCAACACCTGCGCCGTCCCCGCCGAGCGCGTCGCCGCCGAGCGGGTGGCGGATGACCGCCCCGCCGCGATCCCCGCCGCCGACATCCACCGCACCGACGCCGCCGTCGTGGTCCGCCTGGACATGCCCGGCGTCGCCCCGGACGCGGTGGAGGTCACCGTGGACGGCGACGACCTGACCATCGCCGGCACCGTGAAGGCCGCCGCGCCCCTCGGCCGCCTGGTCGCCGGCCCGGGCCTCCCCGGCCAGTGGCGCCGCCGTTTCACCCTCGGCGACGGCCTGGACCGGGAGCGCATCCGCGCCACCGCCAAGGACGGCGTGGTCACCGTCGAGGTCGCCCTCGCCGCCAGCCACCAGCCGCGCCGGATCCCGGTCAGCGCCGGGTGACGAGGTCGGGTCCCGGGCTCCGGGCAACCGGAACCCGGGACCCGGAGCGCCCCACGCCGTGGGGCGCATATCAGGGAACGACCCGCACCATCCATATCCCATACCGTATCAGATACGCGCACCACGGAGTGGTGCGCTCCGGGAGACGCCATCCGCACGCTACGCCAGGATCACCACCCGGAGCGCCCCACGCCGTGGGGCGCGTATCCCTGAGCTGCCCGAGCACGGGCCACCATCCGATGCCCAGGGCAGAACCCATCTCCCAGTGAGCATCAGATACGCGCACCACGGCCTGGTGCGCTCCGGGGGCGATCCGCGCGTTACTCCGGCCGGGGCGCCGCCACCCCCGCCGCTTCGGCCAGCAACGCCGCCACCAGGGCCAGGCGGTCCGCGGCGTGCTCCGGGTCTTCGCTGGCGGCGAGGGTGAGCCGGCGGCCGTGCTCGGCGGCGAAGCTCCGGGGATCCTCGGCGGCGATGGGCGGGATGGTGGCGTGGTCGAACCACGCCGGACCAAGGGCCGCGACGAGATCCGGGATACCCTGCGGCACCGACGCGGTCGCGCCGCCCAGGCGGGCGATGAGATCGTGCAGGCCCGCCACGAGGTCACCGGCGGCGTCACTGGCCCGGGTGTGCAGATCCAGGTCCTGGGTCGCCAGCCAGGCGCGCACGGTCACCGGCGGGGTGGC
>CAMCAC010000154.1 GCA_945872305.1 Candidatus Kuenenia stuttgartensis
TCATCCGCTCCACCGGGCTGGGCGCCTTTGAAGTGAAGGCGGGCTACTACCTGCTGGAATTCGGTCGCTTCAACACCCAGCACGGCCATGACGCGGTCTTCCTGGACCAGGGCGTGATCAACGGCCGCATCTTCGGCGGTGACGGCCAGCGCACCCCGGGGGCGCGCGTCGCGTACACGCTGCCCACCGCGTGGACCTCGACCGTGCTGGTCGGGGCGATGAATGCGGACGGCGAGCACACACCGAGCTTCCGCGGCTCCGCCGGCGGGCACCACCACGGCGGCGACGAGGACCACGAGGAATCCGCGGTCGGCGGCCGGGAACTGGTCGGGGATCCCAACCACCGGGTCGAGCCCATGTGGCACGGCCGCTGGGTGAACGGCTTCTCCGCCGCCGGCGCCGCCTGGGAGCTGGGTGCGTCCCTGGCGAGCGGTCCCAACGCCGCAGGCGAGGACACCCGCACCCTGCTCTGGGGCGTGGACGGCGAAGCCCGGTGGAAGCTGGGTCACGGCGGATTCCTGCTCGGTCAGGTGGAATACATCAACCGCCGCTACGACGTCCCCGAGGCGGAGCTCGGCGAGAACGGCGCCGACGGAACCCAGCCCGAGGACACCCTCGTCGACCAGGGCGTGACCGCCCTGGTGGAGTGGGGCTTCGGCCACGGCTGGTCCGTGGGCCTGCGCGGCGACTACGCCTGGAGCGACGGCGACAACCTGCACCACGAGGACGAGGACAGCGACGGCATCGAGGAGGTGGTCGTCGAATCCGCTGAAGACGATCCGGCCCGCGCCGACCGCTGGCGCATCTCCGGCCTGGTCGCCTGGCGCCCGGCGGAATCGGTGCGTCTGCGGGTGCAGTACGATGTGGACGATGCGGACTTCCTCGAAGAGAAGGAGCACAGCATCTTCCTCGGCGTGGACGTGACCATCGGCGCCCACACCCACTGAGGGTGCTACCATGCAGACCGATCATCGCATCCCGGTCACCGTGCTGACCGGGTTCCTCGGCGCCGGCAAGACCACAAGGACCGCACCCCGCGGCCCCTCGGCCACGGGCGCATCGAGGAAGCTCGGTTCAGGTCCACGGCTGGATGCGATGGCGGTCGAGGATGTGGGCGATCCGGCTCATGTCCGGCACCGGTCAGCGTCCGGCGGCCGGAACGGTCCCCGGCCAACCCCATCCCGCACCCGGCGTGGCCCTGGCATAGGTCCGTAATTATTGATAACGCATTATCGATATCAATGGTCGGCAGTCGCCGCCTTTTCGGGATGCCAACCTCCGGATATATGCAGGCGCCAGATCCTGATCAGCGCATCCATGCAGCCACGGCATGCCGAGGGCGCTCCGATCGGATCCGCGTGCTCGTCGGGACGACGACGGACAAGATGGAGGTCAGGAGCTCCCCATGCCCGACCTGCCCGCCGCCCTCGACCCCCTCGACCGCCGGATCACGGATTTCTGCGCCCGCCACGCGATCACCGCCCTGCGCGTGAGCGTCGGGATCTGCTTCCTGTGGTTCGGTGCCCTGAAGCTGGTCCCCGGCCTCAGCCCGGCGGAGGGGCTGGCCACCGACACCATCCTGCGCCTGAGCGGCGGACTGGTGCCGGCGGCGGCGATCCCGCCCCTGCTCGGGGTGTGGGAGGTCGCCATCGGCCTCGGCCTGCTCACCGCCTGGCGGCTGCGCCTCACCCTGTTCCTGCTCGCGGTGCAACTGCCCGGCACCATGACCCCCCTGATCCTCTTCCCGGACCGCTGCTTCGCCTGGGCGCCCCTGGTCCCGACCATCGAGGGCCAGTACATCATCAAGAACCTGGTCCTCGCCGCCGCGGCCCTCGCGGTGGCAGCGACCGTGCGGGGTGGTGGGCTGCGCGCCAAACCATGACCCGGTATCACACGGATGCTCCCGCGGGCCGGGTGGGGGATTCCGTGGTCACCGCGCCGTCCACCCTGGTCTCCATGCGCTGCGCTGCCGCGGTTCCGCTCATCGCCCTCGCCGTCGGCCTTGCCGGGTGCGGTGGCGGCGGCGTCGAGGCGGCAGCGCGGCCGATCCCCAACCAGGGCGCCTCGTTCTCGTGGATGTCCGGCGGAGGCAGCGGCGGGGCCTATGAGCTTCCCGCGAATCCACCCGCCTTCGAGGACGATCACCGGTCCCGCACCTGCCGGCCGGGCCAGGATTTCCTGCCGACCCAGATCTTCGCCGTGGATTCCGAGCGGGTCCATCCCTTCCATGCCGGGGAGAGCCGGCCGCTGGCCGCCCTGGATGAATGGCGGCCGATCGGCACCGATCCGCGGCGGGCGCCCCTGCGCCTCGCCACCGCCGATGGGGATGCGACCCTGCTGATCCCCAAGGTCGACGGGCGGACGATCGGCGGCACCGACCCCCGGCCCGCCACCGTCACGGGATCGCCCACCGACAACCGCCCGCCTGCCGCCATCGGTTCCTACCGGCAGGACGAGGACTGGTGGTGCGACCCGAGCGGCCAACGCCACCTGCGCTGAACGCCCCGGACCATGCCGCGGTTCACCCCCGGTGGACTGGATGACGCGGGATGGTCGACGCTCCTGACCGGGGCGTTGGTCCCCCGCCCCATCGCCTGGATCACCACCCGATCGCCCTCTGGCGTGGTCAATCTGGCTCCCTTCTCCTTCGTGACGGTGGCCGCCACCGCGCCGCCGACCCTGGCGGTGTCCATCGCCCACCGGAACCCGGTGAAGGACACCCTGCGGAACCTGCGGGATACGGGCGAGGCGGTGGTCCATCTGGTGCCCGCCTCCCTGGCCGCGGCGGCGAACGCCAGCAGCGCCCCGTATCCCCCGGACACCAGCGAACCCGCGGCACTCGGCCTCGATCTGGGACCGATGCCGCCCCTGGCGGTCCCCCGGCTCGCCGCGGCCGACATCGCCCTGGCCTGCCGCCTGGAACGGATCCTGCCCATCGGGGCTCCGTCAGCACATCTGGTGCTGCTGACGGTGGTTGCCGCCGATATTGCCGGCGAGGTCGCGGGCGCCGACGGCCTGCCGGACGCGCAGCGATTCAGGGCCTGGGCACGGTTGGGCGGATCCGCGTGGCTCGCTCCGGACACCTGGCGTCTGGTGCACATGCCTCGGCCTCGTTCTATCGATGCATCAAGTGAAACATCCTAGATGGAGATTTGTCAGAGATTTAAGCATTTGCTACACGAATAAACATCGGACGGGCCCGGGGATTCCCGTACACGGCCGCCATGGACCCCCACGTCGCCACCCACCTTCCCGCCCTGGTCTGGCTGCTCGTCTGCTCAGCCTTGGTCTTCTTCATGCAAGCCGGCTTTGCCGCTGTCGAATCCGGCTCGGTGCGCTGGAAGAACTCGATCAATGTCGCTCTCAAAAATGTCATCGACCTGTGCTGCTCCTTCGCCGCCTTCTTCGTGCTGGGCTATGGGGTGATGTTCGGAGCGAGTTGGATGGGCTTGATCGGGGCGCCGGATCTCTTCCTGGCGTCGCTGGTGAGCCATGACCCCAAGGGCACTGACGCGTTCACCGCCTTCCCGATCGCCTTCTTCCTTTGGCAGGCCACCTTCTGCGCCACCGCCGCGACCATCGTCTCGGGGGCGGTGGCCGAACGCTGCCGGTTCATGGCCTATGTGATCGTCTCGATCGGCATCGGCATCGTGATCTACCCGGTCTTCGGCCACTGGGCCTGGTCCGCCGGCGGCTGGCTGACCCAGCTCGGATACCATGACTTCGCCGGATCGAGCGTGGTCCACCTGCTCGGCGCCGGCATCAGCCTGGCCGGGGTGCAGATGCTCGGCGCACGCCACGGCCGGTTCTCCGCAGACGGTAAGCCCCAGACCATCCCTGCCTCGTCCATGACCATGGTCGCCCTCGGCGTGTGCTTCCTCGCCTTCGGCTGGATCGGCTTCAATGGCGGTTCCGCGCCGCTGTCTGCAGAGACTCCCATCATCATCGTGAACACCCTCATCGCCGCCTGCTTCGGCGGCCTGGCGGTCATGCTGTGGATCTGGGCGACCCGGGGCGTGCCCCAGGCGGACCTGATCCTCAACGGCGTGCTCGGCGGGCTGGTGGCGATCACCGCCAGCGCCAACGTGGTGGCGATGCCGGCGTCGGCGGCGATCGGTCTGCTCGGTGGCGCCGCGGTGGTCATCGGCACCCGGCTCCTGGAACGCTGGCGCCTCGACGACGCGGTGGGGGCGATCCCGGTGCACGGCTTCGCCGGGGTGTGCGGCATCCTCGCCACCGCGGCCTTCGCCGACGCGAGCTGGCTGGCCGAGACCAAGAAGCTGGGCCGGCTGGAATTCCTCGGCATCCAGGCGCTCGGGGTGGTGGTCTGCCTGGCGTGGTCCTACCTTGCCGGACTCGTGCTGTGGTGGATCACCGGCCGGATGACCGGGCTGCGCATCGGCCGCGACGAGGAGGTCGTGGGCATGAACTACAGCGAACACCTGGTCGCCGACCCGGTCCTCGACCTCGCCGCCGCCGCCACCGCCGCCGCCCAGGGCAAGCCGGCGACGGTGGGGCTGGACAACGTGCGCGAGGGCGACCTGGTGCCCTTGGCCCGGGCAGTCCGCGCCCTTGTCGAACGGCAGAAGGAGGCCAGCGAGCGGGCCGGGGCCTGGTCCGGGACGCTCTCCGACCTCCGCCGGGTGCTGGGGGAGCTGCAGCATGTGGGCGGCACCACCGCCACGACCACCGGCGAGGATCTGCGCCGCACCCGGGAGAGCCTGGATGCGGTCGCCGCCTACCTGGCCGACCACCGGGACCAGGACCGCTTCGTGCCGGTCCTCGCCAGCCTGGTCGAGCAGCTGCGCACGCGGCTCGACGCCGCCGCCGCGGCCATCCCGCGGATCAGCGGCGCCCTCGACCGTCTCGGTGAAGTCGGTGGCGCCCTCGACCGCCTGGGTGGCGAGATCCCGCGTCGCCTGGGAGCCGTGCGATGAGCACCAGCCTGGTCGGCAAGACCATCGGGCCCGCCGACATCACCCAGTTCATCGGCGAGGGCGCGGTCGGCGTGGTCTACCGCGGGACCCACCGCACCCTCGGCATCGACGTGGCGGTGAAGGTGCTGAAGGAGCACCACCACGGCGACTCCCGCCGCCGCGAGCGCTTCGCCAACGAGGCGCGCATCGCCGCCCGCCTGGACCATCCCGGCATCGTCCGCGTGCTCGACTTCGGCGAGCACGAGGGCGCGCCCTACCTGGTGATGGAATACATCGACGGCCACACCCTGGAGCGCTACCTCTCCAGCCGCGACGGCGCCGTGGCCGAGACCACCGGCCTGCGCATCCTGCTCTCGGTGGCCGCGGCCCTGACCGTGGCCCATCAACAGGGCATCGTCCACCGCGACCTCAAGCCGGCGAACCTCCTGCTCACCCGCAAGGGCGTGCTCAAGATCGCCGATCTCGGCCTCGCCCGCCAGGACGAGGGGCCGCATCTGACCGCGGAACGCATGGTGGTCGGCACACCCGCCTACCTCGCCCCCGAGGCCCTCGCCCCGGGCGGCTCCGTGGATGCCCGCGGCGACCTCTATGCGCTCGGCGTGATGGGCTACCAGCTCGCCTTCGGCCGGCTGCCGTACAGCGGCACCTCGACCTCGATGATCCGCGGCCACATGGCCGGCAGCGCCGACTGGGGTCTGCCCACGGACTGGAGCAAACCGGCCCTCGCCCTGGTCCGCCGGCTGATGGCCCTGCGCTCCGAGGACCGGCCCGAGAACGCCGCGGAGGTGGCCAACGAGTGCCGCCGCCTGCTCGGCACCGGCACGGTCCGCCGGGGCACCGCCAGTGGTGCTGGCAGCGGCAGCGGGACCGGAACCGGCAGCCGCAGCCGGGTCTCGGGCAGCGCCGAGTTCGCCCAGCTCTCCCAATTCCTCGAAGAGCGTCTGGGTGCCCATGAAACCCGGGTCGGCGGCCGGACCATCGTCCACACGAGCGGATCCGAGCGGAAAGCGGTGTGGCTGATCCTCGCCGCCGTGGTCGCCGTCGTCGTCGTGGGGGTGGTCATGTTCGGGGGCGGCCGGAGCGCGGCGACCGCCGCCAGCCATGCTCCGACGAGCGACCCGGCCACGGCGGCCGCGGCCCCCTGACCAGGGGCGGATCGTCAGCGGCGCAGGGCGATCACCACATCACCGACATTGGTGCCGGTCGGCCCGGTGCGGACCAGGCGGCCGGCGGCAGCCAGCCAGGGGTGGGCGTCGTGGTCCGCGAGGGCGGCGGCGGCACCGGGACGATGATGCCAGGTGCCACCGTCGGCCCAGGCCCCGGCGGCATCGGTGGGCCCGTCCGTACCGTCGGTGCCCAGGGCGAGCAGGGTCGCCGCCGGATCCCCAGCCAGGACTTCGGCGGCGGCCAAGGCGAATTCCTGATTGCGGCCGCCGAGCCCGGGCCGCGGCCCCAGGGTCACGGTGGTCTCGCCACCCAGGACGAGCGCCGACCCCGGGGGCAACGCCCGGAGCCGGGTGGCGGCGGCCCGGCCCGCCACCGCCGCCTCGCCGGCGAGATCGCCGTCGGCCACCACCCGCCACCCGCGCCCGCGCAGGCACTGCGCCGCCGCGGCCACCGCATGGCGGGCCGAGGCGACGATGCGGAAGGGTCCATCGCCGCCCGGTTCCCCAGGCTTGGGGGTGTCCGCGAGCCGGCCCGCAACGCCGGCCGCCACCAGGTCCCGCACCGCGGCAGGCAGGCCATCGGCGATGCCCGCCATCCCGATCGCCGCCTGGACATCGGCCCAGGTGGTCGGGTCCGGGACCGTGGGCCCGGACCCGATGGCGGCGGGGTCGTCGCCCGGCACATCCGAGACCGCAATGGTGACCGTGGTGGCCGGCCGGGCGAGCCGGGCGAGTTGGCCGCCCTTGAGCCGGTCGAGATGGCGGCGCACGGTGTTGACCGCCAGGATGTCGGCTCCGGAAGCCAGGAGCAGACCGGTGGTCCGCCGCAGATCATCGAGATCGAGGGGCTGACGCGGCGCCGGAAGCAGCGCCGAAGCACCGCCGGACACAAGCACGAGCAGTTCCTCGCCGGTCGTCATGCCGGCCACGAACCGCTCCACCGCCACGGCCGCCGCCAGACCCGCCGCATCGGG
>CAMCAC010000155.1 GCA_945872305.1 Candidatus Kuenenia stuttgartensis
GCGGTGCAGGCCGTGGTCGCCAAGGCCCCGGGCGAGGCCATCGAGGGCATCGGGATCGGCGGCCAGATGCACGGCGCCACCCTGCTCGATGCCAAGGATCAGGTGGTCCGCCCGGCGATCCTGTGGAACGACGGGCGCTGCCAGGCGGAATGCGATCTGCTTCACAAAAAAGTGAAGGGCCTGATCAAGGAGACCGGCAACCGGGCCTTGGTCGGCTTCACCGCCCCCAAGCTGCTCTGGGTCCAGCGCCACGAGCCCAAGGTGTGGGCCAAGGTCCGCACCGTGCTGCTGCCCAAGGACTACATCCGCTTCCTGATGACCGGCGAGAAGGTCGCCGAGCTGTCCGACGGCGCCGGCATGCTCCTGGTCGATGTGGCCAAGCGGCGCTGGTCGAAGAAGATGCTCGCCGCCTGCGGCATCGACGAGTCGTACCTGGGCCGGCTGATCGAGGGCACCGAGGTGAGCGGCACCGTGACCGCGGCCGCGGCCCAGGAGCTCGGCATCCCCGCCGGCGTGCCGGTGGTCGGCGGCGCCGGCGACCAGGCCGCGGGCGCGGTGGGCGCCGGCTGCGTGAAGCCGGGCCAGGTCACCATCGCCATCGGCACCAGCGGCGTGGTCTTCGCCACCACCAAGGGCTACAGCCCCGAGCCCGCGGGCCGCCTGCACACCTTCTGCCACGCCATCCCCGGCACCTGGCACCAGATGGGCGTGATGCTCTCCGCCGCCGGCTCGCTCCAGTGGTACCGCGACACCCTGTGCCCCGGCGCCGACTTCGCCGACCTGCTCGCCGAGGCCGCCACCGCCCCCATCGGCTGCGACGGCCTGACCTTCCTGCCCTACCTGACCGGCGAGCGCACCCCCCTGTGCGATCCCAAGGCCCGGGGCGGCTTCATCGGCCTCCTGCGCCTGCACACCCGCGCCCACCTGACCCGGGCGGTCGTCGAGGGCATCTGCCTCGGCCTGGCGGACAGCCTGGATCTGATCCGGAAGGCCGGCACCACGGTGAAGGAGGCCACCGTCACCGGCGGCGGCACCCGCTCCGACCTGTGGATGCAGATCCTGGCGGATGTCGGCAACGTGAAGGTCGTCCTGCGCGACGGCGCCGACGCCGGCCCCGCCCTCGGCGGCGCCCGCCTCGCCCTGGTCGGCGCCTGCGGCGTGTCCGTGGCCAAGGCCTGCGCCCCCGGTCCCGTGGCGAAGACCTTCACCCCCAACGCCAAGGCCGTGAAGGCCTACGCCGCCGTCCGCGCCCGCTTCCAGGCCCTCTACCCGTCCCTCGCCGACCACTTCGCCGCCCTGTGAACCCGTTCGAGGCTCACAGGAGGGCGGGAGATCGCGGAGGGCCGCGGAGGGTCGATGCATACTCCGCGGCCCTCCGTGTCCTCCCGATCTCCTGTAAGCCTCGAACGAACGGGATCCATCCATGAGCCGCAGGTTCCTGGCGGTGGATTATGGGCGGGCGCGGATCGGGTTGGCGGTGAGCGATGCGCTCGGGCTGACCGCGAAGCCGCTCGGGTTCGTGCAGCGTGAGACGGACCAGCAGGCGGCGGTGGTGGTCGCGGCGGTGGCGAAGCGCGAACAGGTGGTGGGCATCGTCCTCGGCCTGCCGCTGCATGCCCACGGCGATGCCGGCGAGAACGCGACCTGGGTGCGAAACTTCGCCAAGCGGCTTGCCAAGCTGGTGGAGATCCCCCTCCACGAATGCGACGAACGCCACAGCACCGGCGAGGCCGAGGCGGAACTGCGCGCCCTGGGCACCTGGCCGTGCAAGCCCGGCCAGCTCGACGCCCAGGCCGCCGCAGTGGTCCTGCGCCGGTTCCTGGCCGGGGAGCGCTGACGGTTCAGCCCGCGGCCAGCACCCGGTCGGCCAGGGCGGCGATGAAGTCCGGATGGTCGTCCACGCAGCCGGCCCGGGTGAAGCCGAGGCCGATGGTGCGGGCGTGGTCGGCCGCCTCGTGGTCGAGATCCCACAGGACCTCGGTGTGGTCGACCAGGAATCCGACCGCCTGGACGACCGCCTCGGTGCGGCCGGCGGCCTGGGCGTCGGTCAACGCCTGTTGGATGGTCGGGCTCGACCACGGAATGCGGCTGTCGTCCGGGGCGGACTGGAAGGCGACCCGATGGGCGGGATGGCCCAGGGCCTCGGCGGCCAGGCGGGCGGTGATCTCGATCTGCCGGCGGTAGGGGCTGCTCTGCTCCACCGGCTGGGGGATCGCGTGGGCGGTGAAGACGAGCTCGGCGGCGGCGAAACGCTCGGCGCTCCATCCGGAGGTGGCGGCACGGATGCGGCCGGCGACCGCGGCGACCAGTCCCGGGTGCTCGAACCACGGCTGGACGACGCCGGCGATGGCCGGGGCGCCGGGCACCGTGGGGAGGGCCTCGGCGGCGGCCTTCAGGTACCAGTCCCAGCTCACCGACGACTGGTGCGGCGCCATCACCAGCAGGGTCATACGGGTACAGCCGCGGGCGGCGAGTTCCGCGATGCCGTCGCCGATCCATGGCCGCCAATGGCGGAAGCCGCAGGCCACCGGCATCGGCCGGCCGCGCCGGGCCAGTTCGGCTTCCAGCCCCGCCGCCTGGGCCCGGGTGCGGTCGTTGTATGGCGAAAAGCCGCCCAGGTGGCGGTAGTGGGCAGCGACCGCCTCGACCCGGGCCGCCCGGGCCGGGTTGTCGCCCAGGATGCCGCTGACGAAGCAGGCCGCCTCGTCGGGCCAGGGCGCGCCGGTCCCCGCACCGCCGGCCAGCCGACAATCGGGTTTGCGCCCGCAGCAGCCCGGGGTCGGCCCACCGAACCCGAGGATGAGGACGCCGTTGGTCATGGCATGGATCCAGGCATGGCCCGCATGGTGCGCTCAGGAGCGGTCCGCAAGGCGCGCGGCACGCCGGGCGAACGGACCCGGAGGACGCCCCGCGCCCTCGGCGATCCGCGCCCGCAGGGTCCACGCCACCGGCTCGTCCGGGGCGAGCCGGCACAGGGTCGCGGCGTGGGCCTCGGCCCCGGGCAGGTCCCGGCGCAGGTAGGCGGCGGACGCAGCGCGCCAGGCGGCACGCACCGCGGCCGGGTCCGGGCGGGGCCGGCGACGCAGCCGGACCGCCAGGACGGCGGCCCCGGCCAGCACCCAGGCCGATCCCCCGGCCAGCACCCAGGGCAGCGGCTCCGCCGGATCCAGGGCCGGGGCGGCGGCCGCGAGCCCAAGCCCCAATCCGGCCAGAACCGCCAGGGGCGCGCCGGTGCGCCGCTCCGCGGCGAGTCCCAGACCGGGGAGCAGGATGTCCGGCCACCAGGGCATGGCGGCACCCTATCGACTGCCACACGGGCGCCATCCCGCCGGGGCCCGGACTTCCCGTCCCGGATGCGGCCCCTATGTCCCCTCCATCCGCCGACGGCGGATGGCGACCCCATGCCGCCCCGGCGGGCGGACGACCAGGAGAAGTGACCCATGCGACCGACCATGCTCGTGCCCGCCCTTGCCTGCCTGCTGCCATCCTTGGCGGCCGGTGACGCCGCCGACCGGGATGCCCACCTGGAGGCGCTGAAAGCCCTGGTCGACCAGGAGATGACCCTGCCCGCGGTGCGTCAGCTCGGCGAGTTCGCCGCCGCCGGCTACCCCGACGAGGGTGGACTGGTCGCCGCCACCATCACCTGGTACGCCGGTGACCGGCTGCTCACCCGCATGAGCGGTCCCCGGGCCGCCGACCTGCAAACCCGCTTCGACAAGGCCAAGGCTGCGGTCGAGACCGCCGCCAAGGCCGGCAAGCTGCCCCCCGCCGCCAAGGCGATCTGGGATTCCGCCGGCACCCCGACCCAGCGCCTGGCCACCGAGATCCTCAAGGTCATCGGACCCGACAAGCCCAAGCCGGTCGGTGGCGCCCAGGTGGTGACCGCCGAGGCCCGGGAGCGCATCGGCCGGGCGGTGTCCGCCCTGGCCAAGAACCTGCTGCCGTCGTTCAACGCTGCCGTCGCCAAGGTCGATGCCAACCTCAAGGCCGAGGAATCCGCCTGGGACCTGGATGAGACCAAGGACCGCAAGAAGATCGACGAGATCAACGAGGCGGCGGTCAACCTGCGCTACGCCGCCCTGTTCGACGCCTGGCTGAGCATGGTCGCCCTGCGCGAGGTGGCGGCTCGCGGCGGCGAGTACGGCATCCCCGACGCGGTGATGAAGGAGGCGGACGGCGCCATCGCCGGCTTCCTCAACGCCAAGGCCGAAGTGGCGAGCAACCCGAACAACGAGACCAACCTGCAGATGATGCAGGGCTGGGACTTCAACTGGGGCGAGCGCAACGGCTACATCACCCTCTTCGTCCAGTCGCTGCTCGGCGAGGGCGTGCGCCTGAAGGTGAAGGGTGCGAGCGCCGACGATGTCCAGGGCGAACTGGTCAAGATCGCCAGCCTGGACGCCGCCAAGACGGTGCCCGAGTCGCGCTTCCGGCCGATGTTCATCGCCCTCCAGCTCAAGTGCTGGAATGCGGTGTTCCGCATGCGCCTGGGCCAGGGCACGCCCCAATCCCTGGAAGCCGCGGTCAACCAGTGGAAGGCCATGCAGGGCAAGGACGGCTGGTTCAAGGACAATCCGTCGGTGGTCCCCGAATCCACCGACAAGGACATCCGCATCGAGCTCGCCCGCCTGCACATGACCGTGGCCAAGGTCATGCACGCCAAGGGCGACCGGGTCGCCGCCGGCACCGTGCTCGGCGCCATCGCCAATGCCCGGCGCAACGAACTGCGCGAGAACGCCCAGTTGTGGATCCGCGACTTCGCGGGCGGCGGCGGCGGGGCCGGCGGCGGCAACGAGTGGGCCGCCCAGCCGGTGGCCGGAGACCCGGAGACCGCCCTGAGCGTGGCGCGCTCCTTCTTCGCCGCCGCCAACGACACCGCCGACCTCAAGCAGCAGCGCACCTTCTACCTGACCGCCGCCGTCGCCCTGCGCGGGGCCGTGCTCGGCCTGACCGCCCCCGGCTTCGAGCGCAGCCAGTTCCCGCGCTGGGCCCCGGACATCTACGAGCGCTACGCCTTCGCCCTGTCCAAGCTCGACATGCGCTGGCAGGCGGCGATCGTCGCCCAGGAAGGTCTGCGCCAGATCCAGGCCGCGGGCGCCACCGACAAGAAGGGACCATGGCGCGGTCCCGACGGCAAGCTGGTCGGCGACGCCGGCAAGGCCCTGGAACGTCTGGCCAAGAACGCCCAGATCTTCGCCGGCCAGTTGCGCGCGCGGGCCGACGGCCCCGCCGCCCTGGCGGTGTCCGGCGGCATCATCGAGCTCGCCAAGGCGGTGGCCCCGGAGACGGTCAGCGACGACGCCGACTGGATCGCCCGCAAATCCGAGTTCGAAGCCAAGCGCTGGGAGGACGCCATCAAGGGCGCCCAGGAGATGTCCAAGAAGCGCCCGGACCAGTTCTTCAAGTGCTTCGCCTTCATCACCAGCTGCCGCATGAAGTGGCACGGCGAGCTGGCCGCGAAGAAGGACGCCAGCCCGGCGGACAAGGACCGCATGGCCAAGCTGCGCGACGAGATGGAGAAATCCTCGCGGGCGGTGGTCGATCTGGTGAACAAGCAGCTCCCCGGCGAAAAGGATGCGGCCAAGAAGAAGGAGCTGCTCCAGGCCCTGACCACCGCCAAGACGGTCGAGGTCTTCTCGCTCAGCCAGGCGGGCAAGCACGAGGAGATCCTCGGCCGGCTCGGCGCCTCGTTCTGGACCCCGCCCCCGGCGGACCGCGAGCTCGGCGTGCAGATGCTGCGCGCCATGTCCATCGCCGCCGCCCGCTTCGCCACCAACGCCGCGGTCGACGAGCAGAAGCGCCCGCGCACGGATGTGCCCGCGTTCCTCGCCGCCTGGAAGCGCCTGGAGGAGGTCCAGGCCATCGCCGGCCGCCAGCTCGCCCGCTACGGCACCGACGAGGACCCCCTCACCGGCCCGCGCAAGGCGCTGTTCAACGCCTTCCTCACCATGCAGCGGACCGCGGAGTTCCTGGCCAGCAACGCCCAGGGCGACAAGGCCACGGTCAAGGCCGACCCGTCCCAGATCGCCGAGCTGACGCGCATCCAGGAGGTCGCCACCCGGACCTATGCCGACGCCATCGAACCGACCCTCGGCACGACCTCGGAGCCGGCCCTCCTGCAATCGGTGGCCTTCGCCCTCGATGAGCTGGGCGACGCGTCCCGCGCCGGACGCATCTACGACCTCGCCCTGGCGGCGGTGGGCCGCCATCCCGGCGTCGCCGCCTATCGCGCCGACCCCAAGGCGTGGCTCGACGGCTTCCAGACCAAGGTCCTGGTCCGTGAGGAAAAAGTCCTGCTGGACGCCGTCTTGAAGGTCCGCGACCTGCTTGAGGACAGCCCCGGCACCCGCGATGCCCTGGCAAAGGGCCTGTCGGGCAGCGATCTCAAGGAGCAGCCGATCAACTTCAGCCAGGCCCGCCGGGCGATCACCGCCCTGCGCGCCCTGGTCAATGAAGCGAACCGCCGCACCCTCCTCGGGGAGCGCCACGGGGCGGTGGTGGCG
Source organism: Candidatus Kuenenia stuttgartensis (assembly GCA_945872305.1). Classification (GTDB taxonomy): domain Bacteria; phylum Planctomycetota; class UBA11346; order UBA11346; family UBA11346; genus CAMCAC01. The sequence continues at coordinate 6,504 of CAMCAC010000155.1, forward strand.
GCGATCGACGAGGCGGACCGCACGGTCGGCCAGTTGAACCAGGAGATCGCCATGCTCACCCGCCGGGCCGCGGCCCTGCGCAGCGAGGGCAAGAAGGCTGATGCCAACGCGATCTACAACCGCCTCATCGAGTACGACCCCCTCGACGCCGAATTCCAGTCGGCGCGCATCGACATCACCCTCGACCTGATCAAGGCCGGGCAGAAGGTCGAGAAGGCGACCATCGAGAAGGCGATCCAGGACGCGATCGCCTTCCGCCAGGCCTCCAAGGCCGGCACCGAGCGCTGGTGGCTGGCCTCGATCCAGGTCATGGAACTGTCCATCGCCAATGGCGATGCCAGCCCGGTCGACGACTGGCTGCGCCGGCTGCGGGTGGACAACAGCGACATCTCCGTGGACCTGATCGCGCCGCCGCCCATGGGCTCCCCTGCCGACGCCAAGGGCGTTCGCCGGGCCCGGGACCAGCAGGCGGTGGCCCTCGCGGCCCGCTTCCTCCAGCTC
>CAMCAC010000156.1 GCA_945872305.1 Candidatus Kuenenia stuttgartensis
CGAGGCCTGCGAACGGGTTCGCGCCGGGCTGACCAGCACCGGCGTGGACCTGTCGGTGATCGGCGCCCTGGAGCGGATCCGGCGCTGCCTGGGCCGGCTGGAGCGGTTGGTGGCGGTCGCCGCGGCGAATCCGGGCATCGAACGCGCCGACGCGGTGCGCCGGCTGCTCGCCCATCTCGCCACCCAGGCGTGGCAGGACCGCAGCGTGGGCCGGCTGGCGGACGACCACCTGCGCCACCTGCACCAGCGCATCGTCGAGCGCACCGGGACGATCGGCGAGCACTACATCGCCAAGGACGCGAAGGACTACCGGCACATCCTCCTCGCCTCCCTGGGGGGCGGCCTGCTCACGGTGTTCACCGCCGCCGGCAAGGTGGCGGTCGCCGCCCTGCACGGTCCGGTGGCGGTGGTCGGTTGGCTGGCGGGGGCGAACTACGCGGTGTCGTTCCTCGCCATGCAGCACCTGGGGCTGATGCTGGCGACCAAGCAGCCGGCGATGACCGCCGCCGCCCTGGCCGGCGAGATGCGCCACCGGGACGGCGAGAGCCGGGCCGCTGCCATGGCGGACCTGTCGGCGCGCATCTGCGCCTCGCAGCTCGCGGCGGCGGGGGCGAACGTGCTGGCGGTGGGGATCGGGGCCCTGGCCTTCGACCAGGCCTGGGGACTGCTCACCGGGCACGCCTGGATGGGGGCGGAAAAAGCGGCGAAGACCCTGACCTCGCTCAGTCCGGTGCACAGCCTGACCGTGGCCTATGCGGCCCTCACCGGCGTGATCCTGTGGGCGTCATCGCTGATCGGCGGCTGGGCGGACAACTGGAACGCCTACCACCGGGTCGGGGCGGGCCTCATGGACCGCGGGAGCGGGTGGTCGATCCGCATCGGCCGGGCCATGGACCGCCATCTCGCCGGCTGGGCGACCAACATCAGCCTGGGGTTCATGCTCGGCTTCACCCCGGCCCTGGGCGAGGCCTTCGGCGTGCCGTTGGATGTCCGTCACGTGACCCTGAACACCGGCATCCTCATGCTCGCCTGTTCGGCGACCGGGCTCGATGCCCTGTCCGTCGCCATGGTCATCTGGGCGGTCCTCGGCATCGCGTCCATGTTCGTGCTCAACCTGGGGGTGAGCTTCCTGCTCTCGTTCCTGACCGCGGCCCGGGCCAACGGCATGACCGGCGCCGACCTGCGGGCCTACGCCGGGGCGCTGCTCGCGCACCTGCGTAGCCGGCCAGGGGACTTCCTCCGCCCGCGCTGAGTGTCAGCCGATCGCGGTGGTCGCCTTGCGCAGTTCCGTGCGCAGGGCGGCGGGGACCCGACCGATGCGGTCGTACCAGGCGGCCTGGTCAAGGAGTTCGCTGCGCCACTCGTCCCGGTCCAGTCGTTGGGCCAGGGCCAGCCGTTCTGGAGCCAATCCAAGCCCGTCGAGGGGGATGCCGCCGGTCATGGGACGCAGTCCGAGGGGGCTCGCCTCGGCGTCGACCCGGCCCTGGCAGCGGGCCAGGATCCACGCGAGTACGCGCAGGTTCTCGCCGAATCCCGGCCACAGCCATGCTCCGGCGGCGTCCTTGCGAAACCAGTTCACATGGAAGATACGGGGCGGCCGGGTGAGCCGGGCGCCCGTCGCCAGCCAATGGTCCCAGTAATCGCCCATGTGATAGCCGCAGAACGGCAGCATGGCCATGGGATCACGACGCACACGGCCGACGACGCCGGCCGCGGCAGCGGTGGTCTCGCTGCCCATGACCGAGGCGAGATAGGTGCCGTGGGTCCAGTCCCGGGCCTCGATCACGAGCGGGTAGGTGTCCGCCCGCCGGCCGCCGACGATGATCGCATCGATCGGAACCCCGGCCGGATCGTGGGCGGCGGCAGCGAGCATGGGATTGTTCGCCATCGGCGCCGCGAACCGGCTGTTGGGATGGGCGCAGGGTTCGCCGCCGGGCCGCCACGGCCGGCCACGCCAGTCCGTGAGCCCGACCGGCGCCGGGCCGAGGCCTTCCCACCAGACATCCCCGTCCGCGGTGCGCCCGGTGTTGGTGAAGATCGTGTCCCGGGCGATGGTCGCCATCGCCACCGGATTCGTGGCCGGACTGGTCCCGGGGGCGACGCCGAAATAGCCGTTCTCCGGATTGATCGCCCATAGGCGGCCATCCGGGCCGGGGCGGAGCCAGGCGATGTCGTCGCCGATCGTCTCGACCTTCCACCCGGGCATGCGGGCGGGCGGGGTGAGCATGGCGAGGTTGGTCTTGCCGCAGGCGCTCGGGAATGCGGCCGCGACATGGGAGCGGCGACCGGCGGGATCGGTGATGGCCACGATGAGCATGTGCTCCGCCATCCAGCCCTCGCGCCGGCCCGCCCAGGAACCCAGGCGCAGGGCCAGGCATTTCTTGCCGAGCAGGACATTGCCGCCGTAATTCGAGCCGGTGGAGATGATCGCATCGTCCTGGGGGAAGTGGGCGATGGCGCGCTTCGCCGGATCCAGGTCGAGCATGCCGTGCAGGCCACGATTGAAGCGGCCGTCGTCACCCAGGGCATCGAGGGCGATCCGGCCCATGCGGGTCATGATCCCCATGGACAGGGCCACATAGACGGAATCCGTGAGTTCGATGCCGACGCGCGCCAGGGGCGATCCCGGCGGACCCATCAGGTAAGGCACCACATACAGGGTGCGCCCGGCCATGCTGCCGGCCAGCCAGCCGAGCAGGCGACGGCGGGTCTCGTCGGGGTCCGCCCAGCGGTTGGTCGGCCCGGCCTCGTCGGCGGTGGGGGTACAGATCCAGGTACATTCCTCGACCCGGGCCACATCGCCGGGATTCGAGCGGTGGTACCAGCACCCAGGCCGGCGGACCGGATCCAGGGGTTCGAGGACGCCAGCGGCCTGGGCCACCGCCAACAGCCCGGTGCGCTCCTCGGCGCTGCCATCGCACCAGTGGATGCGGGCGGGCCGGCAATGGGCCGCCATCTCGGCGACCCAGGCGGCAAGCCCCGGATGGTTCGAGGAGGTGGGACCGGACATGGCGGCGTTCATGTCTGAGTATCCGTCGCACCGGCTGGCGCCGCAACCGGTCCTTGGCGGACCGCCGTCCGCACCATGGTGGCGCCCCGCATGCTGCCCGCCGTCCTCACCGTGCTGCTATGGGCCGTCTCGGCGACCTGTTCCTCGCGCACGGCTCGCCATCTGGGCGGCCCACGGGCGAACCGCTGGCGGCTGGTCATCGCCGCGGCGGTGCTGGCGGTGTGGGTGCACGGCTGGATCGGGATGCCCACCGGTGGGGCGGTCCCCTGGCTGCTCCTGTCCGGCGCCATCGGACTCGGGCTCGGGGATCTGGCGATGTTCGCCGCCTATGAGCGGATCGGCGCCCGGCTGACGGTGCTCATGACCCAATGCCTGGCGGTGCCGGTGGCGGGACTGCTGGAATGGGTCTGGCTCGGTCACGGCATGCAGCCCGCGGAAATCGGCTGGTGCGCCGTCATCTGCGCCGCCACGGCGGTGGCGTTGATCCCCGGCTGCCACCTGCCGGCGGGCGGCGGGCGGACCATCGGCTACACCTGCGGGATCCTCTCGGCGGTGGGGTTGGGCATCTCCGGGGTCATCTCCCGACGTGCGTTCACCTTGGAGGATGCGCACCTGACCGGTTTCGAGGGCGGGGTCGCGGCGGCGTATCTGCGCAATCTCGGCGGGCTGGGCTGTGCCGTGGCCGCCCTGCTGCTGGTGCCGGTGGCGGCCCGGATCGGCGGCTCGGTGACCCGCATGTGGCACCGGTCCCAGGCGGTGCAGCACCCCGAATGGCGGGCGGGTTGGCCCTGGCTGCTCGGCTCCGCGCTGGTCGGACCGACCCTGGGGGTGGTGTGCTACCAATGGGCCCTGACCGGCCACCTCGCCGGCCCGGTCCAGGCGATCCTCGCCACCCTGCCGGTGGTCGTGCTGCCGATGGCCTGGTGGAGCGAAGGCGACCGGCCCTCGCCCCTGGCGGTGGGCGCGGGCCTGGTGGCGGTGGCCGCCGCCGTCTGTCTGGCCCTGCGGATCGGCTGCGCGTGATCCCTGGTGCCGGGCGGGTAAGGCGGCAGGCTCGACTCCGTCAACCTTCCTGCCATGCGTACCCTGCCCCTCCTGGCCCTGCCCATCTGCCTCGCCGCCGCCGGGGTTGACACCGATTACGAGCCGGCCCCGCCCACCGTGCCCCAGGTCCAGATCCAGGAGCCCGGTCCCCCGATGCTCGGCATCGAGATGTCGCCGGTGCCCGGACGGATCATGGAGCGGGAAGGGCTGACCGCGGACCAGGGCGTGCTGGTGCGCGAGGTGTTCCCCGGTTCCGGTGCCGCCGAGATGGGGGTCCAGCCCGGTGATGTGATCCTGTCCGTGAGCGGTGCGCCGATCGGGTCCATGACCGCCCTGCGCAACGAGGTCGGCTCGCACCAGCCCGGCGACGGGGTCGAGGTCGAGGTGAGCCGCAACGGCACCCGCATGCGGCTGGATGGTGCCCTGCGCGAGTGGCCGAACCACATCCCCTGGGAACCCATCGACGCCACCGCCGAAGCGAACTTCCGCGATCTCCAGCGCCGCCGGGCCGACCGTCAGGCCAAGGAGGTCGACGATCTCGCCAAGGCGGTCGAGACGGCCCGTGCCGCCGCCCTGGGCGGATCCCCGGCCCGCCAGCGGGCGGAGCGCAATCCCGCCTCCGTCCTCCCTGCAGCCGCTGCCAACCCGGCGCTCGCCGCCGCCATGGCCGCACCCGCGGTCGATGCCCTGCGCCGGCTGCCGGCCTGGTCCATCGCCTGGTCGACGGCGGTCGACGGTGGTATGGTCACCCCCGCCCAGGCTCCGGACATCGCGTCCGTCCCCACCTCCGGTCCGGCCTGGAAGCTGGACTGGTCCACGTCCCGCTGAGAGATCCCGTGATCCGCATCCTCGCCGCCTGCTGCCTCTGCCTTGCCCTCGTCGCCGAGGAGGCTCCGCGTCCGTCCCTCGGGGTGAGCGTCGACACCGGCGCCATCGAAGATGGCCTTCCGATCCTGTCGGTGATTCCCGGGAGCGCCGCGGACCGCATGGGCCTCAAGGTCGGCGACCGCATCCTGCAGGTGAATGGCAAGCGGGCGACCAACGAAGACATGAAAAACATCGTCCGCACCGCCAAGATCGGCGACACGATCGCCCTTCAGATCCGCCGCGGAACTGAACTATTGGCGATGTCCGGACCGCTCACCGAGCGCCCGGCGCCACGCGACGTCGGCGGCGAGATCCGGGACTTGCGTGACAAGGTGCGCCAGATGTCCGGCGGATCCGGTGCGAAGCCAACCCTGGCGGAGATCCTTGCCACCTTGCAGGAGATCGAGCGGGATCTGCCCCGGGCGGCGGCGGAGTTCAAGGCGATCTATCCGAACGGTGAATTCGACATCGACATCCGCATCCGCATCGTGAGCGACAAGACCGCGGCAGCGCCAGTGGATCTGACCCCGGCCCGGCTGTCGGCCACCGCCGCCACTGCGGCCGTATCGGCCACGGCCCCCGTCGTTCCCTGATCCGGTTGCCATACGATCACAAGGCAGTATGAAAGCGCTTCCACAATCAGGGAAGCCCCATGCGCGCCAACCAGATCGCCGCCCAGCTCTACACCGTCCGCGAGTTCTGTAAGGACTCCGCGTCGCTGACCGCGACCGCGAAGAAGATCCGCCAGATCGGCTACACCGCCGTCCAGGTCAGCGGTGTCGGCCCCATCGATCCGGCCGAGATCCGCCGTATCTGCACCGGCGAAGGTCTGACCATCTGCGCGACCCACGAATCCGGCAAGATGATCTGCGAGGAGCCCGAGAAGGTCGTCGACCGCCTCGGCGCCCTGGGCTGCACCGCCACCGCCTACCCGTTCCCCCATGTGCCCCTGACCACCCTGGCCGAGGTGGAATCCCTGGCGGCCCAGCTCGATCGCGCCGGAGCGGTCCTGCGCAGCGCAGGCATGGTCCTCTGCTACCACAACCACGACCATGAGTTCGTGAAGATCGCGGGCCGCACCATCCTCGACTGGCTCTACGCCCTCACCCGCCCGGCCATGCTCCAGGGCGAGCCGGATGTGTTCTGGGTCCAGGCCGGCGGCGGCGATCCCGTGACATGGTGCCGGAAGCTCGCCGGCCGCCTGCCCCTGGTCCACCTCAAGGACCTGGGCCCGACCTGGGGCGCCGACGGCAAGCTGCAGAGCCGGCAGATGATGGAGGTCGGCCACGGCTCCCTCGACATGAAGGCCATCTGCGCCGCGGCCGAGTCCTCGGGCTGCCAGTGGTTCATCGTCGAGCAGGATGTCTGCCCAGGCGACCCGTTCGTCTCCCTGGACAAGAGCTGGCGCTGGCTCATGGCGAACGTGGTGGCCTGACCGCCGCCGGCGGCCATGGTTCCCGCCATGGCCGCCATCGTCTGCACCCTGGACGCCGACACCGAGGACCGCCTGGCAGCGGTCATCCGCCGGCTCAGCATCTGGAATCTGCCCACCGCCTGGATCGCCGAGGGCGATCACCGGTTGGAGGTCGTACGCCTGTCCACCGGCGGCCGGGCCCCGGCCGAACAGGCGGCCCGGGACATCGCGGATGTGGCCTGGGGCGCATCCCTGCGCGGGCTGCGACTGGCGGGCCTGGGCGGCCTCGGAGGCCGGGACCGCACCGACGCGGCCTGGGGCGCCCCGGCCCTGCTGCGCATCGGTATCCAGGATCCCGAGGGCTGCCTGGCGGATCTGCGTCTGGATCTGGCGGATGCCTTGGATGGACGAATCACCGGCGATGCCCCAGGGATCGCCCTCGCCCGCCCCCTCCCCGGTGACGCCATCACCACCCCGGGCCTGTGGCCGGACCTCTTGGCGGAACTCGGCGACGCGGACTGGGGCCCCTGCGGCATCAGCGCCCTGCGGGTGGGGCTCCACGGTGGCGAAGTGATCGCCGAGTGGGCTTGCTGAATCGCTGCAGGGGCGTCCCGCCCATGCGGAGCAGGCAAGCCAACG
>CAMCAC010000157.1 GCA_945872305.1 Candidatus Kuenenia stuttgartensis
TAGGCGGTGACCTCCTGGGTGTCGGGCTGGCCAACCGCGGTGTTTTCCGTGGCGAACTCGAGACCGACAGCGATGCCCTGGCCCTCGGCGCCAGCGTAGGAGCTCTGCCACTTGCCGATGTTCCACTCACCGGGTCCGGTGATCACCACACGGCCGCTCATCCACAGGCCGTCGCCGTCGAGCGCCTGGCCGGCATTGTCATCGGTGCGAACGTTCTGGACGTCGACCATCACATCGACCATCTCGTGGTCGAGGGTGTAGCCGACACCGACCTGGCGGTTCGAGACATGGTTCTCGGTGATGCCGTTGGCGGCGAACTGGAAGGAGCCGGAGCTGTAGTAGGAATCCGGGTTGAAGGCGGCCTGGTAGAGGCCGACGCGGATCTCGTGGTTGATGCCGTCGCCCTTGATGGAGTAGGCGCCGTAGGCGTCATACAGGGTGACAGCGGTGCCCGAGGCCTGGGCAGCACCGGCATTGACATTCCGACCAGCGTTGTCGGCGGCCAGCAGCAGGCGGCCGGACCAGTTGCCGTAGCTCAGCTTGGTGCCGATACGGGCGCGGCGCAGGTAGAAGTCGACCGTGTCGGACTCGGCCACGCCCTGTTCGGTACCGGCGGCGTAGTCGTTTCCAGCGGTATCGGTGCCACCGGGGAGGTCGGCGCGGGTCTGGAAGTAGACGATCGGGCTCAGCTTGAGCTCCGGTTCCGCGGCGGGGAGGGCGGCCGCGACCGAGAGCATGGCGGGGACGATGAGGAGGGAGGCCTTGGGGTGCACGGTGTGCTCCTGAGGGGGTGGTACGGAAGGCTCCGTGTGTGGTGCCCCTCCCTAGCCCGCCTGCATGAAGACCGGATGAACCGTCCGTGAAGATTCCGTGAGGAAGGCGGCCGCCCTCACCCGCGGCCACGGCCCGCCGCGGCCAGGGCTCCAAGCATCGCGAACAGGCGGTGGACCGGGGTCAGCGGCTCGCCCCGCCCGTGCCGTGCGGCCCACCAGCGCGACCAGCGCCAGGTGTTCACCAACCCCTTCCACGGATCCGCCCGGTTGGCCCCCTCGCGGCGGTGCCAGGCGCGGCAGGCGCGGAGAAAACGCAGGCGGAATCCGGCCGCCACCAGACGGCGGCAGCAGTCCTGGTCCTCGCCCAGGGCGTAGCCGGGGAGGCGGGCGTCGAAACCGCGCACCGCCAGCAATGCCGACCGGCGGAAGGCGCAGCAGCACCCGTACAGCTCCCGGGTCGGCGCATCGCTGGCGGCACCGGTGAGCCGACGGACATCGCGGAAAGCCCCGAGGCGGAGCAGGCGGTACGGGCGGCGGACCCGGTGCGGGCGGACTTCGCACACCGGGCCCCAGCCGGCGAGCGCGGGCTCCCGGGCCGCGGCGTCGCGCACCGCCACCACCGCATCCCGGGCCAGGTCGGTGTCGTCATCGAGGAACAGCAGCACCTCGGCCCGCACTGCGCGGATGAGCGCATTGCGCGCCGCGGGCAATCCGCGCAGATCGGGACGATGATCGACGGTCACCACATCGATGCACCACGCCGGCACCGGGAACGGCGCCGGGCTCTGGTCGCAGATCCGCACCGATGCCCCCGCGGCCCGGGCCGCCGGGACCACGGTGAACAGGCTGCGGGCCAGTTCCCGGTGGCGGTTCTTGGTCGGGATGACGACGGCGACCTGCACGGTCATGCGTGGCCGCCGGAGCGCGCCCGGCGGCCGATCCGGGCCGAGCCATGCTCGGCGGTCCCTGGCCTCCTGCTTGGTCGAAGGGACCGCCGGGCATGGCCCGGCAGGGCGGGCGGAGCCGACCCCGGGCAGCACCGTGCCGCGAGCGCCATCATGCCACCCGGACCGCCATCAACTGGGCCTGCATGCACAGTTCCGCCGCCAGGAAGGCGTGCTGCTGGGTCATGGCGGTCTCGGTGCGGTCGATGCAGTCGCGGATCAGGCGGCCGAAGAACGGGGATCCCACCTTGCCGTTGACCTCGATCCGGTGCTCCCGCTCGCGGTCGACCAGGATGACCGTGTCCTGGATGCCCTTGGCGGCGACATCGACATACTTGCGCAGTTCGATGTAGCCGTCGGTGCCGAGGATGATCGTGCGACCGTCGCCCCAGGTGCTGAGGCCGTTCGGGGTGAACCAGTCGACCCGGTGGTAGCCGGTGGCGCCGTTGGCGCCGATCAGGGTCATGTCGCCGAAATCCTCGAGCTCCGGGTATTCCGGATGGGCGAAGTTGCCGACCTTGGCCGCCTGGACCGTGGCGGCGGTGTTGCCGGTGTAGAACAGGAACTGCTCGATCTGGTGGCTGCCGATGTCGGTGATGATGCCACCGTATTCCGCCTTGCGGAAGAACCACGGCGGACGGCCCGGTGCGTTGAGCCGGTGCGGGCCGAGGCCCATCACCTGGACGACGCGGCCGATCGCGCCCTGGGCGATCAGGTCGCCGGCGAACATGGCGCTCTCGACGTGGAGCCGTTCGCTGAAATAGACCCCGTACTTCCGGCCGGTGCGGGCGCAGACCGCCCGCGCCTGGTTCAGCTGGTCCAGGGTGGTGAACGGGCACTTGTCGGTGAAGTAGTCCTTGCCGTGCTCCATGACCGTACAGCCGAGGGGGCCGCGCCGGTTGGGGATCGCCGCCGCGGCGACCAGGCGGATCGTGGGATCGTCAAGGATCCTGCCGGGATCATCGACGGCCTTCGCCTGGGGATAGGCCTTCACGAAGGCGGCGACCTTGGCCGGGTCGGGATCGTAGACCGCGACCAGGTCGCCACCGGCCTCGATCAGGCCGTTGCACTGGCCGTAGATGTGGCCGTGGTCCAGGTGCATCGCGGCGAACCGGAACTCTCCGGGGCCGACGACGGGGTTGGGTTTGCCGGTGGGGGCATAGGTCATGCCATCGCTGCGCTGGGTCATGGGCGGCACCATGGCGGGCACGCCCCACGGCGGCAACCAGGGACGCCGCCCGCGGGTTGCGCCGGAGCCGCCACCGGCATGGTGGATGGGGATGTCCGACGCTTCCGCCCTCTCGGTCACCTTCGCCCCCGGCGGCCTGCGCGAAGTCGTCGCCATGCTCCATCGCCTCCGGGCCGACGGGGCCCTGCGGGTCCAGGCCGGCGAAGACCACGGCGCGGTGACCATCGAGGGCGGCCAGTTGCGGGCGGCCTTCTTCAATGCCCTGAGCGGCCCCCAGGCATTGTCCCGCCTGCTCCTGAGCGGCCCTGGCCGGGCCTGGGTCGACCCCGTCGCCCCGGTCTACGAACCCAATCTGGCGGGCGACACCGCGGACATCCTGGTCCGCATCGACCGCGTGCTCGCCGAGCTGCACTTCGACCGCCTGTTCGGCGGTTCCGCCACCGGTGCCACCGTCAAGGCGCCCGAGCCCCAGACGACCGCCCTCACCGCCGCGGACCTGGATTCGGCCCTGGGCGCAGAACCGCTGGCCGCGGACGATCCGCTGTTGACCATGCGTACGGCGCTGCTCCCTCCCCAGGTCGGCAGCCTCCTTGGCCGCTGCCTGCTCAAGAGGGAACTCGGCGCCGGTGCCAGCAGCGTGGTGTACCTCGCGCATCATGCGGCCTTGGATGTGGATGTGGTGGTGAAGGTGCTGATCCCCGGCCAGGGCGGCGCCGATGCCGCGGCCCTGACCACCAACGAGGCCCGCACCCTCGCCCGGCTCAACCACCCCGGCATCCTGCGGGTGTACGATTACGACGACACCGACCGTTTCCCGCACCTGGTGGTCGAGCATGTGGCCGGCGGCTCCCTGCAGGAGGCCATCGTCTCCCAGGGGACGCTGTCCTCGCCCCAGGTCGCCGATGTGATGCGCCAGAGCGCCAAGGCCCTGGCCTATGCCCAGGCCCGGATCGGTCTGGTCCACGGCGACATCAAGCCGGGCAACATCCTCCTCCGTGATGATGGCCGGGCCACGCTCATCGATTTCGGCCTCGCCTCGATCGCCAGCGCCTCCGGCACCAAGCCGGTGGTCGGCACCGCCCCGTTCCGGCGCCAGGTCCGCGGCACGCCCTCCTACCTGGCGCCGGAACTGGTCGATGGCGGGGCCATGGGCTGGGCCAGCGACTGCTATGCCCTGGGCTGCACCGCCTACCACGCCCTCGCCGGCCGTCCTCCCTACCAGGCCGACGAGCCCGTGCAGCTCATGCTTCAGCACAAGGCCGGCGGCTTCGTACCGCTCGACCTCCTGTGCCGGGACGCGGATCCCACCCTGGTCGCCATCATCCACCGCTGTCTCGCCCTGGACCCCGCCCAGCGTCCCCCGAGCGCCGGGGCCCTCGCCGCGGATCTGGAGGCCCTGCGCACCGGCCAGCCCGCCGCGGAACCGGGCTACGACTCGCGCAAGACCACGTTCTGGCAGCACCTGAGCCGGGTGGTCCGCCGGGCCTGACGTAGGGGTTGCGTGCGTGCTGCGCACGCGTTGCGGCCGGTCCGTAAGCCGCCTCAACCGCCAGCCCGGAACCCGCAACGCACAGCCCGCGGGGCGTGCGCAGCGAGCGCGGAACCCGAAACCCCCATTTGCCTGCCACCGCCGCCGGGGGTACCTTCCCCCGTGAGTACCGCCCCCGCCCTCGATCCCGCCCACCTCGAAGCCGAACTCGCCCGGCTGCGACCCCTGGCGGAGATGGGCCGGATGGCGGCCACCGTCGCCCATGAGATCCGCAACCCCCTGGCGGGGATCAGCGCCAACGCGGAACTGCTGCGCGAAACCCTGGCCGACTCGCCCGATGTCGAGACCGTCGACATCATCCTCACCGAGGTCGACCGGCTCGGCAACCTGGTCGGCGATCTGCTGTTCTACTGCCGGGAGCGCGAGGCGGAGTGCAAGCCGGTCGATCTGTCCTGGCTGGCGCGGACCTCGTGCGAACTCGCCGCCGCCGACGCCGAACGGGCCGGGGTCCGCATCGCCTGGTCCGGGTCCGGCCGGGCCCTGGCGGATGGAGCGCTGTCGCGTCAGGCCCTGCTCAATGTCGTCCGTAATGCCATCCAGGCCTGTGACCGCCACGGCCGGGTCGACATCAGCGTCGAGGACGGGCTCATCGCGGTCGCCGACACCGGGAGCGGTGTTCCTGAAGCCCTGCGGGCCACCCTGTTCGAGCCGTTCGTCACCGGCCGGACCCGGGGCCTGGGCCTGGGGGCGACCGTCGCCCAACGCTGTCAGCGGCGCCAGGGCGGCGATCTGACCCTGGCGCGCACCGGGCCGGAGGGCAGCCGCTTCCATTTGTCATGGCGCCTGCCCTGACCAGGGTGTCGGGCATGCACGACATCGACGCCATCGCCCGGGCCTGCGGCGTGCTCGTCCGCACGACCGGCACCTTCCGCCACCTCGCCACCTGCTGGCAGGTCGCCCCGGGGGAATGGGTCACCGCCTGGTCTGAAGAGGATCCCCCCGGTGACGATGTGCAGTTCATCATGGCCGAAGGCGGCGCCGTGGCCCCGATCACGGGCTGGGAGTGCGACGGCGGCATCGCCGGCTTCACCGCCCCGGCGGCGGAGCGCAGCCTCCTGATCGCCAAGGAGCACACCCTGTCGAAACGGGACCGGTTGTGGTGCCTGGGGTATCCCTCCGTCATCGACCATCCTGCATTCCTGCTCCACCGCGGTTCCCTTGATCCGCAGCGGTACTTCCCCTACCTCTGCCCATGGACCCTCAACGGGCACTGCTGCCTGTTCGATGCGGGCCACGGCTGGATCACCGGTCGCTTCTACCGAGGCATGGCCGGCAGCCCGGTCCTCGACGACGCCGGACAGGTGATCGGCATCCTGGAGGGCGGCGAGCCCGCGACGGAGCATCCGCCCCTGGCCCGGTTCCTGCGGCTGGGCTGAGCGATGGACCGCGCCGACGCCCTCGCCCTGGTCGCCGCCCCGATGGCCGATGCGCAGGTCGCCGACCTGCTCGCTGCCCTGCCCATCCTGCCGCCCGACGACGGCGGCGCCGTCCTCGCCGCCTGGACCGCCCGGGGCGAGACCGGCGGTGAACTCGCAGCGGTGGTCCGCTGGCTGCTCGCCCGCGCCACCCCCCTGCCGTTCCACGGTGGCTGCCTGGATCTGTGCGGCACCGGCGGCTCGGGCCTGACCCGGTTCAATGTCTCGACCACGGTGGCATTCGTCCTCGCCGCCGCCGGGGTCCCGGTGGTCAAGCACGGCAACAAAGGGTCCAAGGCCGCCAATGGATCCTTCGACCTGCTCGACGCCCTCGGCATCCCCTACCAGCTCCGCCCGGAGTCCCTGGACCGCCTGCGCCGGGAGACCGGCATCTGTTTCCTGTTCGCCCGCCTCATGCACCCGGTGGTGGGCTCCCTCGCGCCGGCCCGCAAGGCCGCCGCGGCGGCGGGGGCCCGACGGACGGTGTTCAATCTGGCGGGCCCCCTGGCCAACCCGGCCCGGCCGTCCCGGCAGGTGATCGGCGTGCCCGACGCTGCCACTGCCGCGGTGGTGGCCGAGGCCATCCGCCTGCTCGGCGTCGAGCGCGCCGCCGTGGTCCGCGGCCATCCCGGCATCGACGAGATCTCGATCACCGGCCCGACCCACATCTGGGAATGCGCCGGCGGCCATGTCCGCCACGCGATCATCGACCGCATCCACCAGGCGGGGCTGGACCACAGCCACCTGCCCGGCGGCGAAGCCACGGTCAACGCAGCCCTGTTCGACGCCTTGGTCCACGGCCGCGAGACCGGCCCCCTGCGCTCCATGGTGATCGCCAACGCCGCCGCAGCCCTGGATGTCTGGCACGGCCGCCCCATCGAGGCCCACGGCCCCCATCTGGAACGGGCCCAGGCCCTGTTGGACAACGGCGCCGTCGCCACCGTGGTGGAGCGGCACCGGATCCTGGCCCGGGAGCTGGCGGCGGGGTGA
>CAMCAC010000158.1 GCA_945872305.1 Candidatus Kuenenia stuttgartensis
GTGGCGGGGTCATCGGCGATCCGCACGCCATGGATCTGGCGCGGGATCGCCTGCCGACGGTCCGCCAGACCAAGTCGGGCGAGGAACGCAGCGCGCAGCGGCGACGCGCGCTGGTCGCCGTCCGCCGTGGTCGAGAACGCGGCCCGGACCCCGTGGCCGACCTCCCAGACGAGGGGGGTCACCAGCGGAAATCCATGGTGAGGTAACCCACGGTGTCCTCGTCGCCGTCGATCTGCCGGGCCACCCCCAATCCTGGATTCAGATCGATGATGCTGAATTCGAGATTGGCGCGCACTTCGCCGCCGACCGCCCGGTACCACGGGCCGTCCTCCGCCAACCGGCCGTTGCCGACCCGTGCGCCCTCGGCAAAGGCCTCGGCCACCACCTGGCGTACGCGCAGCGGGGTGGTGCTGACACCCTTGAACGGCCGCCACAGCGGCGCCCGCCAGGCGGCGCTCCAGCCGAGCAGGCGGTCACCGGTGGCCACCGCCTCGTCATAGCCCCGGGGCAGGGTCAGGGCGGGATCGCCGCCGATGCCGAACTCGCCCTGGAGCCAGTCGTTATCTTCGCGGCTCCAGCCCAGGGATCCGCCAAGCACGAGCTGGTGGCCGATGGACGGGATCGGCGCCCAGGCCGCCACGCCATCCACCTGGGCACGCCAGCCGTCGCGATCGCCGCCGAAGCCGATCCGGCGGATCGATCCCTGGATGCCGAACCCGTCCCGAGGCGCGTAGTCCGCGGCATAGGCCTGTCGGGTGTCGATGCCCACCACCGCCTCGATGTACCGGTCATCGCCGGCATATGCGGGGAGCGGAGCGCTCGGATCCGCAAGGTCCTCATCGCTATCGTCCGGCGACCGGTGGTCCTGGCCGAACGCGAGATAGGCGGTGAACCGGCTGAAGTCGAAATAGCCGACCCGGCGACCGACCAGCAGGGCCGCCCCGGTCACCGTCTCGGTGTAGTCGAAGGGATCGAAGCTGCTGTCCCAGGTGAGTTCGTTCCGCTGGGCGAGGATGCCGACCTGGATCGGCCAACCGGTGTAGGCGTACAGGAAGCGGCCGACCGCGTTGCCCTCTTCGGCAACGCCGGCGCTCGCCACCACCTGATGGGTGGAGAGGGGGTCCGTGGCCACCGCCGCCACCCCGATGCCACCGTAGGGCGTCACCGCGGTGGTGGGGGTCCAGTACCGGGGCCGGATCAACGGGAAGCCGTGGTAGGGCTCGGCGGCCGGCACCGCCACCGGCGGATCGGTCAGTGGTCGCTCCGCCGCCCGTGGCGCCGCCGGGGCGCCCGGTGCCGGCCACGCCGCCGCGATCGCGGGTGGCGCCGCCGGGTTTGCCGGGAATGGGATCCGGGCGAGATAGGGTCCCTGATGGTCGTGGTCCACGACCGCCAGTTCACGGCCGTCCGGCGACGGTACCGCGGCGATGATGCCGCCGGTGACATTGGTCAGGGCGGTGGCGGTGCT
Organism: Candidatus Kuenenia stuttgartensis; assembly: GCA_945872305.1. GTDB lineage: Bacteria > Planctomycetota > UBA11346 > UBA11346 > UBA11346 > CAMCAC01. The sequence continues at coordinate 1,469 of CAMCAC010000158.1, forward strand.
GGTGGTGGCGTCCACCACCCAGGCATTGGCGACCCCGGTGGCATCGCTCGCGACCACGATCCGGGCGCCGTCCGCCGTCCATGCCGGATGGAGGATCCGCCCCCGAGCCGTCCACAGCACCCGGCGGGCGGCGGGATCCGCGAGATTTCCCAGCACGAGCCGGCTGCCGTCCGCATCCGTCTCGACCCAGCACAGGTCGTCGCCTCCCGGCCGCAGGGCCGGACTCCACGGCAATCCCCGGGTCGGGAGCACGGATTCCCCGGCCCAGCCACCGTCCGCATCCACCAGCCCGCGGACCAGGGCGGTGGTCGCTCCGGGGCGCAGATCCACCGCCACGACCTCCCAACCGGTGGTGGCCGGCCGGGCATCAGGCATGCCCAGTCGCACGCGGTCCACCTCGATCAGCTCGCCACCCGCAGTGCGGATGGCGATGCCTACCCGACGATGACCGACCCAGTCAAAGCGGCCCTGCTGGAGCACCAGCCCGCCATCCGCCATGGTCCGGGTCAGGCCGCCGGACAGGACATCGTCTTCCAGGGTTTCCAGGGAGCCATCCGCGGCGACGGCGATCAGCCGGCGGGGGCGGTCCTCGGGATCGATGGCCACGGCGATGCGTCCATCGGTCAGCCAGGCGGGGGTCGCGACCTCGATGCCCGGCCTGGTCAGGCGAGGGGTGGCGGTGACGGTGGCGCTGCGGATCACCGCCAAAGCCGCCTGCTGCTCGGCCAGCAGATCCCGGCGGGCCTCGACCAGCAGATCCCCATGGGTGCGACCGAGCAGGCCGCTCGCCTCCCGGTCGAAGGAGAACGGCAGGCCATCGGACTGCGCAAGGCTGATCGCCCACAGGTCCGCCCGGTCCCCGACCCGGGCCGCGAGCCATCGGGTGTAGGCCAGTCCGTACAGGTAGGCCCGGTTGCCGAACGGCCACGTATGCCAGGACAGCCGCCAGTCCGCTTCATCGGGGATTCCGCCGGCGGCGGCATCGAGACGCCAGACCATGTGCACGAGGGGATCCCGGCCGCGGCCCGCCCACGGACTGGCGGGATCCGCATAGGCGGTTTCCGCCCATTGGGCCAACCCTTCGTGCCAGAACGGAGGCTGCAGCACATGGCCCGGCGTGGTCGCCAGGAAGACCAGCAGGCTGAGGTAGTCGCTCGGCATGACCCGGCCGAAGACGCCGCGGGCGATGCGGCGGACGGGATCCACCGTCCGTTCGTTGCTGAGGTGGTGGGTGAACTCGTGGATGAGGGTGCGATGGAGGGGATCCGCGCCATCGAAGATCCCTGATTCCGGCGGGGCCGGCGCCTGCCACACCAGGGACAGCGGGAGGGGAGCCACGGTGGAGAAGCCGTTGTGGAAATCGCTGTCATCGGACAGCACCAGTTCCAAGTGCGGCGGCTGCGCATAGCCCGCGTCCCGGGCCATGGTCCGGTAGGCGGCCACCGCCCGGCCCAGGGCCGGTGCGAGGGCGGCGCCCTGGCCCCGGGGGACGAACGCGCGGATGACCTCAAGATCGATCACCTCATAGCGGTCGCCACCGGTGATCGCCTGGGCGGCCGGAAGGGTGCCGGCCAGGGCCAGCAGTCCGGGGATCAGAAATCGGCAACGGGGCATGGGGGCCTCTGGGTTCGCGGATTCAACGGGTCATCGCCCAGCCGAGCAGGATGCGCGGCTGCTCGACCTCCTGGTCATAGGTCGCCAGGCTTTCGGACCAGCCGACAAAGGTCTGCATATACAGATAGCCCCCGGCCCAACCGTGGGTCCAGGTGTCCAGGGGATGGCTGAGCGCCAGCTCCAGCCCGCCCCGGTCCCACTCGTCGCCGATGCGCAGCCGGGAGCGGGCCATCCAGCCGTCGCGCTCACCGAAGCGCATGATGAACTCACCGTGGCCGCGGTAGCGGTCTATGTCCGGATTGTCGGAGAGATCCCCGACATAGGCCAGGATCCTGGGCTCCGCATCCAGGACCAGCGCGCTCCCCATCAGCCACGTCCACGGTGAGCGCAGGAAGAACGAGTTCAGGGAACGCGAATCATCGCCAGCCTTGCCATTCGACTCATGCTGGAAACCCGGCTCCAGGGATGCGGATTCCGCGCCGAGCAGCCCCCCGGGCAGTCGGGCATGCCAGAACGCCTCGGGACGGTAACTGCTGTCGAGGAACGGCTTCGATTCGCTCTCCAGGTCCCAGAACGAGGTCTGGCTGTACGCGACGTAGAACCCATCGACCCGGCCGTGCCCAGGCTGGGGCGTGGCATCAGGCTTGGCGACAAGGGCGAACGCCACGCTGATCTGGAACTGGGCGGTGACCGGTTCCGCGCCGATGCCCGGATCGACCAGGAAATACACCGGCTCATGGCGCACGATGAGGTCGCGGAAGCGGGCGACGGCGTCGTCGGCCGCTGGCGCCAGCGTTCCCATCACGATGAGGGCGGCGGGGATGGGCCAGGGATTCATGGTGTTCACCGTGCGACCGCGGGGACAGCCGCCATCGGTCAACCCCGGTGGGTTCGGCAACCGGCTCAGAACCGCCATCCCGCACCCCAGCGCAGGGACAGGTCGCTGCCTGCATAATCGGCCTCCACCGCCACCGTCGCCCCGCCATCGATGACGATGGCGGTGGCCTGGTTGGCGAACCACGCGGTCCAGGCGGCACCGACCAGGAGGTCGAACCGCCGGGCCACGGTCATGCGCAGGTCCGCCACGACTCCGATCTCATAGACGAGGCCTGGGAGTTCCGCATCGCCGTCCCCGCCCCCTGACGGATAGCCGTCGATCTCGCCGTCCATGAAGGCGATCCCGGCCCGGCCCTGCAGGAGCAGCACGGGCTCGAATGGCCGGCGGGGTCCGGGACCGAAGAGGTGGACGCCGGCCCCGCCGAGCATCCCGAGGACCAGCGCCCGGCTGTCGATGGTGCCCGCGTCGGCGAATGCACCGCTGCGCTGGTCCCAACCGGCGTACACCCCGCCGCCGACGGTGAAGACGTCCTCCAGGTCGTCCTCATAGCGGATCTCCAGGGCGAACCGGTCCGCCTGATCCCAATGGCCGTCGTAATCGCCGATGGTCACATCGTCCGAGGTCGGGTGCTCGGCGACGATGGTCACCGACCACGGCCGCAGCCACGTCGGCGACCATGGGTCCGCCGCCATGGCGGAGGCGCCCAGCGCGAGCGCGGCGACGATGCGGATCATCCCATGCCCTCCAGGGACCGGCCCTTGGTCTCGGCCACATGGCGCCAGACGAACCACAGGGACACCGCGGCAAAGGCCGCGTAGATGCCATAGGATACGCCCAGCCCCCAGTGTTCCGCCATGGGCGGGAAGGTGGTCGAGATCGCGAAGTTCGCAACCCACATCAAACCCGCCGCCAGGGCCAGGGCGGCGCCGCGGATGCGGTTTGGGAACATTTCGCCGAGCAGCACCCAGACCACCGGGCCCCAGGAGAAGCCGAAGGCGATGACGAAGCCGTTGGCGCCGACCAGGGCGGCGAGGGCCGCGGTCCCGGACAGCACCGGCTGCCCGTCGGGCCCCGCTGGCGCGGACAGGAACGCCGCCGCCATCAGTCCCAGGCACACCGCCATGGCCGCGGATCCGACCAGGAGCAGCGGCCGGCGGCCGAAACGATCCACGCACAGGATGGCGACGATGGTGGTGGCGATGTTGACGATGCCCGTGAGCACGTTGAGAAGCATCGCCCGGTCCTCGCCGAAGCCGACGCTCTGCCACAGGCTGGTGCCGTAGTAGAAGATCACGTTGATGCCCGAGAGCTGCTGGAGCAGGGAGAGGACGATGCCGATCCACACGATGGGCAGCAGTCCCGCCGCCGGCCCGCACAGGTCGCGGAAGCGGGGCGGCGTCCACGCCGCGAGGGATGCCTGGATCGATGCCAGCTGGGGGCCCGGATCCCCGGGCTCGACCCGGGCGATCACCGCCCGGGCCTCCTCCGGGCGGCCGTGGGCGACCAGGAAGCGGGGCGATTCCGGCACCAGCCAGGCGCCGACCCCGTAGAGCACCGCCGGCAGGACCTCGGACCAGAACATCCAGCGCCAGGCGGCGAAGCCGAGCAGCGGTTCCGCCGCCCCGCCGGCGGCCCGGGCGATGGCCCAGTTGGCGAGCAGGGCGGTGAAGATGCCGCCGACGATGGCGAGCTGCTGCAAGGACCCGAGCCGGCCGCGCATCGCCGACGGGGCGATCTCGGCGATGTAGGCCGGGGCGACCACGCTGGCAGCGCCCACCGCGATGCCGCCGACCACCCGCCAGACGATGAAGTCCCAGACCCCGAACGGCAGGCCGCTGCCGATGGAACTGACCGCGAAGAGCACCGCCGCCAGGAACATCACCGGCCGCCGGCCGATGCGGTCCGCCACCGGCCCCGCCGCCAGGGCCCCGGCGGCGGACCCGAGCAGGGCCAGGGACACCGCAAGACCGATCAGCCACGAGCCCTTTTCCAGCCCGAAGTGCAGGCGCAGGGCCTCCACCGCCCCATTGATGACCGCGGTGTCGAAGCCGAACAGGAAGCCGCCCATGGCCGCGGCGGCGGCGAGCAGGGCGACGGTACGGGTGTGGGCAAGCATGGGCGCAGGATGCGGGCGGAGCCAGCGAGGGAACCCCGCCGGTCAGTGGACGATGGCCGCCAGCGTCAGTCCCGTCCCCACCGCCACGCCAGTGCTGATCAGGCCGGGCAGCATGAACGAATGGTTGAGGAGCCACCGCCCGATCCGGGTCGTGCCGCTACGGTCGAACTGCATGGCGGCGATCAGGGTCCCGTAGTTGGGGATGACGAAGTAGCCGTTCACCGCCGGCAGCATTCCGACCAAGGAGGTTGCGGGGATGCCCAGGGACAGCCCCAGGGGCATGAGCGCCCGGGCGGTGGCCGCTTGGCTGTAGAGCAGCATCGAGGCGAGGAACAGCCCGACGGCGAACGACCACGGCGCCGCCTGGGCGAGGCTGGTCAGCCCACCGATGACGACTCCTTGGTTGGCGGTGATGAAGGTGTCCCCGAGCCAGGCGAGGCCGAGGATGCCAATCACCGCGGTGAAGCCGGACTGGCAGGTGTCCGACCGGGTGACCGCCTTCACCGGAACCCGGCACAGGGCGATGATGAGCGCCCCGGCGGCGAGCATGACCAGGGCGATGGCGGCGGGCATCGGGATCACCACCGGGGCGCCGTCCCCGTCCGCCACCGTGCGCAGGGCGGGGACCAGCCCCGACGCCACCACCAGGGCCACGGCGCCGAAGAACACCTTGAAAAACCAAGATGGCACTTTGCTGATCGTTGTCTGCACCGTTTTTTGAGCCTCTAAATCACGGGTTGCTTCTTCTTGTTTGTCCAACGCCCTGCG
>CAMCAC010000159.1 GCA_945872305.1 Candidatus Kuenenia stuttgartensis
GCGGCGGCGTCTTCGGCCCAGAGGCCGGCGCCGCAGGCGATCACAAGCGCCGCGGCCAGGTGAAGGAAGGATCGGACCATGGGGATTCCTCGCATGGGGGTGCCCCGGTCCATTGGCAAAGACCGGGCCATGCTGCCGCGCCGCGCAGCAAATGGCCCCCGCAATGAGACCCAAATAATTATATATAAATACTTTATGAAGTTTTTGCTGCGTTCGGGCCCGGCTTCGCCACCGACGCTGCATCGTGCAGCACCCACCCTCGCGCCGCCATGTTTTCGTGCGGTCGCCTCTTCGGCGCTCGCCTCAGCATCGCCTGCATCAGTCCGGGCGGACCGGCCCCGTGGTCGGGTCCACAATCACCTGCTCACGCACGGTGACCCCGTGCCAGAGCACCGGCCGGCCGTCCGGCAGCTGGGGGGCGGCCAGGATGGCGGCGCCCACGTAGAGTTTGGCATTGAGAAGGGCGTCGCGCAAATCGTCGCCCTTGGCCAGCCCCGCCGCCACCGCCGCCGCGTGGGTGCAGCCGATGCCGCTGACCTTGCCCCGGGGGTGGGTGGGGCCGTCGAAGTGGCTGATGCCGTCCATGGCCGCCAGGACATCGAGGGTGCGGCCCGACAGGCCGCCGCCGGTGACCACCACGGCGCAGCCGTGGCGGCGGGACAGCAGCCGCGCCGCCGCCTCCATGTCCTCGACCGACAGGCACTCCTCCATGCCGGCCAGGGCGGCGGCCTCGAAGCGGTTGGGGGTGGCGACGGTGGCCCGGGGCAGCAGCTCCTCGCACACGGCCTTGATGGTCTCCGGCTGCTGGAGGGCGATCCCGCGGCTGTCGGCGACCACCGGATCCACCACCACCGGCACCCGGGGCAGCCCCGCGAGCCAGCGGCTGATCACCCGGACCGTCCCCGCGGTGGAGCACAGGCCGACCTTCACCGCCGCCACCGGCAGGGCGGCGGCGATGGCGTCGAGCTGGGCGCGCAGCATGCGATCGGACACCGGCTCCACCTCCTGGATGCCGGCGAAGGTCTGGGCGGCGATGGCGGTGACCGCCGCGGCGCCGTAGCAGGACAGGGCGGTGAAGGTCTTGAGGTCCGCCTGGATCCCCGCGGCGCCGACCGCCGCCGAGGCCCCGATGGTCACGCACACTTTGGGGAAGTCGGACATGCTGCCCATCCTACCCGGCCACCCTCGCAGGGGAAGGCGGAGGAACGCACCCGGCAGCCGCTGCCGCGGGCGTTGTGCCACGGTGGCGCAGCCGCAGGGTCCGGTCATGGCCATGCCCCCGGAGCCGGCGTCCGCGCTCCGGGCCGCCGGCCAAGAGTTCCTCATCTTCGGCCTCAAGCAGGCCTGGGCCTGCATCTTCGCCGGCGCCTTCCTGGCGATCATGGTGGCGTCGCACCTGTGGTACCCCGCGGACGCGGCGGTGCACCGGTACGATGCGCTGTTCATCGCGGCGGTCGTGCTCCAGCTCGGCCTGATCCTGGCCCGGATGGAGGAGCGGGCCGAGATCCTGGCCATCCTCGTCTTCCATGTGATCGCCACCGGCATGGAGGTGTTCAAGACCGCGGTCGGTTCCTGGGTCTATCCCGAGCCGGCAGTGCTGCGCCTGTGGGGCGTACCGCTGTTCGCCGGATTCATGTACAGCGCGGTGGGCAGCTACATCGCCCGGATCTGGCGGATCTTCGCCTTCGGCTTCACCGCCCTGCCCCGGCGGGCGGTGCTGCTCGGGCTGGCGGCGGCGATCTACATCAACTTTTTCACCCACCACTCCGTCTGGGATCTGCGCTGGATCATCCTCGCGGCCCTCGCCTGGGCGCTGCGGCGGACCTGGGTCCACTTCACGGTCCACCGCATCCGGCGGCGGATGCCGCTGCTCGTGGGATTGGTCCTGGTCGCGCTCTTCATCTGGTTCGCGGAGAACCTGGCGACCTGGTGCCGGGTGTGGGCCTACCCGGACCAGCTCCGGGGCTGGACGCCGGTCTCGCCGACCAAGCTGGTGGCGTGGTTCCTGCTGATGTTCGTGTCCTTCGCCCTGATCGCCCTGCTCCACCCGCGCAGCGAGGAGCCGGCCGACCGGTGACGCCTCACACCGCCCGCACCCAGCCGCCGGGGGCCTTTTTCACCAGCCGGCGCAGTTCGAGGGAGAGCATGACCACGCTCACCGCCGAAGCCGGGATGCCGCTGACCCGCACGAGGTCGTCGACGCCCTTGGGCTGGTCCTCGACCAGCCGGTAGAGGTCCTTCTCGCGCCCGGACAGGGTCGCGGCCCGGGCCGGTTCCGCCGGGGCATCGGTGATGCCCCGGGCCAGGGTCATGAGCGGTTCGACCTCGGCCAGGATGTGGTCCAGGCTGGCGACCAGGGTGGCGCCGTCGCGGATGAGCTGGTTGGCGCCGGCGCTCTCGGGGTTGTCGATGGCGCCGGGCACCACCAGCACCGGCCGGCCGAGCTCGTTGGCGAGGCGGGCGGTGATCAGGGCGCCGCTGCGCTCGCCCGCCTCGACCACCAGGGTCGCCAGGGCAAGGGCGGCGACGATCCGGTTGCGGCGCGGAAAGGTCCCCGGGGTCGGCGGCTGGTTGAATGCGAATTCGCTGATCACCGCCCCGCGGCCGTCGGCGATACGCGCCGCCAGGGGCCGGTTCTCCTCGGGATACAGCGCGCCGAAGCCGCTGCCGATCACCGCCACGGTGCGCCCGTCGGCCACCGACAGGGCCGCCTCGTGGGCCACGGTGTCGATGCCCCGGGCCAGCCCCGACACGATGCACGCCCCGACCCGGGCCAGCCCCTGGCTCAGGCTGCGGGCAGCGCGGTGGCCGTAGCTGCTCGGCCGGCGCGGGCCCACCACCGCCACCCCGAGCCGGTCCCGGGGCTCCAGGGCCCCCTGCATCCACACCGCCAGGGGCGGATCCGGCAGACGGAGCAGATCCTGGGGATACCCCGCATCGGCCCGGGTGTGGATGACGATGCCGGCCTTGGCGCACACCGCCCGCTCGTTCGCCACCAGCTCCTCGCCCCGGGGATCGCAGATCCGCCGCGCCCGCTCGCCGCCGACCCCGTCCACGCTCATCAGGTCGGACATCGACAACGCGAACACCTCGGTCGGATCCCCGCCGGTCGCCAGCAACAGCCGCTCGGCGGTGGCAGGGCCCAGGCCGGGCAGCAGGGCCATGCGCAGCCACGCATCCGCGGGAGTCATGGCCGCACCGGGCGCCTGCGGCGGATGTCGAGGCTTACAGGAGATCGGGAGATCGCGGAGGGCCGCGGAGGACAGCCGGGCTGGGCGCGCGGCGAGCCGGAGGTCCTCCCCACCTCTTCCGTGGGCTTCGACGCCCATCGTTCGAGGCTTACAGGAGATCGGGAGATCGCGGAGGGCCGCGGAGGACAGCCGGGCTGGGCACGCGGCGAGCCGGAGGTCCTCCCCACCTCTCCGCGGCCCTCCGTGCCCTCCCGATCTCCTGTAAGCCTCGAAAAAACGCTCACGGAATCCTCAGGGGCCTCAGTGCCGTCCCGACCTCCCGTGAGCCCCGAAGGATACATCAGGGGTCCATGCCGGCGGCGAAGGATGCGGCGACGGCGGCGAGATCTTCGACCACCACGGTTTCGACCTCGCCGGCGCGGCGGGGGAGGACAAAGCGGCAGCGGCCGGCGGCGGCCTTCTTGTCGAGGCGGCAGTGGCCGGTCAGGCGTTCCGGGTCGGCGCGGCCGGCGCGACGGGGCAGGGCCAGGGCGTCGAGCAGGGCCCCCTGCCGGCGGGGCAGGTCGGGATCCGCGAGCAGGCCGAGCCGGGCGGAGAGATCCGCCGCCATGCCCATGCCGATGCCGACCGCCTCGCCGTGCAGCCAGCGCTCGTAGCGGGTGTCGCGCTCGATGGCATGGCCGAAGGTGTGGCCGTAGTTGAGGTGGGCGCGGACCCCCTGCTCGGTCTCGTCCTCGGCCACGTACCACGCCTTGATCCGGCAGCTCTCGCGCACCGCATGGGCGACGGCGTCGGGCTCCCCGGCGACCAGGGCTCCCGCGTTGGCCTCCTGCCAGGCGAGGAAGGCGGGGTCCTTGATCACCCCGTACTTCACCACCTCAGCCAGCCCGGCGCGGTACTCCCGCGGCGCCATGGTCGCCACCAGGGTCGGATCGATCACGACCACGCCCGGCTGGTGGAACGCACCGACCAGGTTCTTGCCGAAGGGCGCGTTCACCGCGGTCTTGCCGCCCACGCTGGAATCGACCATCGCGAGCAGCGTGGTCGGGATCTGCGCGAAGCGCACGCCGCGCATCCAGCAGGCGGCCACGAAGCCGGCGAGATCACCGCTCACCCCGCCGCCGAAACCGACCACCAGGCCGCCGCGGTCGATGCCCGCCTCGGCGCAGGCGGCCCACATCCGCTCCGCGGTGGCCAGGGTCTTGGACGGCTCCCCGGCGGGGAAGGTGGCCATGCGGTGGTCGATGCCGGCGGCGGACAGGCTGGCGGCGAGCACCGCGCCGTGGCACATGGCCACCGTCTCGTCGGCGATCACCAGCACCCGGCCGCGGGTATGCGGCGCGAGCAGGGTGCCGGCCCGGCCCAGGATCCCGGGCTCGATGTGGATCGGGTAGCTGCGCTCCCCCAGCGCGACGGTGAGGGCGCTCATCGCCACGCCGCCTGCAGCTTGGCCTGCATCGCATCCAGGGACTCCGCGCTCGCGGCGTGGTGGCGCAGGCCGACCCGCTGACCGTCGCCGGCGAACCGCGGAACGATGTGGAGATGGGCGTGGGGGACTTCCTGCCCAGCCTCGGGCCCGTCGTTGACGATCACGTTCACCGCCGGGCAGCCGGTGGCGGCGCGCACCGCCGCCGTGAGCCGGGCAAGCATCGGCCCGAGGTCCGCCAGGGTCTCAGCCGGCAGATCCTGGATGCGCGGCGCCTCGTGCACCGGCACCAGCAGCACATGGCCGTCCGCCACCGGGTTGATGTCGAGGAAGGCGACCCAGCGCTCGCTGGTGCACACGAACCGGCCGGGGATCGCCCCCGCGATGATGCGGCTGAAGACGCTGGGCATGCCCCCATGGTGGGCGGATATGGGTCCATGCAAACACCGGTTCCGGGGGCCTTCCGCTGCCCAGCGCGCGGTTGTTCCAGTCCACCGGACGCGCAGCCTCGCCAGGATGACCCCGCTGGCTCGCCTGCTCCTTGCCCTGCCATTGGCCGCCGGGCTGTCCGGCTGCGGGATCTTCTGGGACCAGGATGGCGGCAACATCTCGGTGTGGGTCGAGAACCGCACCGATGCGACCATCACCGTCTACTTCGACACCGTGGAGTCCGACGGAGATACCGACGACGGCTACGAGCTGATCGACCCGGGCGATGGGGAGTGGGTCGATGTGGCGGACGAGGGCTGGGACGGCGAGGTGACCGTGCGCTATCAAGGCCGGTACCACACCTATGACATCGACCCGGACTTCTGGGCCACCGACGAGATCGTCGTGCGCCCCGGCCACTTCCCGGCCCCGCCGTCGACCGCCGCCGCCCCCGCGGCCATGGCCGCGCCGGGCTGATCGGACCCGCCGCACCGTTGCCGCCATGTACTGGACCCGGGACAGCCTGGGCACGGAAGGCCTGCTCCAGCCGATGGCCGACCCGGTGCTCGGCGTGTACGAGGCGGTGGAGCTCGGGCGCGTCTTCACCATCGCCCATGTCGAGGCCCGGAACAACCCGGGGCTGCATCTGGCGGTGCTGTTCGGCCGCGCCGACTGGTCCCGGGGGGCGTGGGACGGGGTGATCGGCCGCCGGCTCAACCGGATCAACGACCGGCAATCGGAGCAGTCGGTGCGGGTTATCGGCGGGCGGGACGGTGGTCCGTCCGCCTGCCGCAGATCGACCCCCGGTGGGCGCCGACGGCTTCTGACTCCGTCCCCTCCCCCCAGCGGGTGCGTGCGGACACGCTGGGGGGCGCGATCCTGTGGGAGCCCAGGGCGCTGTTGCGCAGTGCAACAGCGCGGTGTTTACTCCTGAACTATGCGCATCTCGACCACCATTGCCGTCGGATTCTCCCTGGTCGCCACCGCCCTCGTGGCGGTCGGGCTCACCGGGGTGGTCGGTCTCACCAAACTCGACGGCCACCTCCACGAGGTCGGTGTCGTCCGTCTGCCCTCCGTGGAGGGCCTGTTCATGATGTCCGAGGCCCAGACCGCGATCGACTCCGCTGAAAACGCCCTGCTGTGCACCGCCCTGACTCCCGAACTCACCAAGGCCGCCTTTGCCCGCTTCGACGCGGCCAAGGCCCGGGCCGACAAAGGCTGGAAGATCTACGAACCCCTGCCCCAGACCCCCGAGGAAGCCAAGGTCTGGAAGGAATTCGTGCCGGCCTGGGAAGCGTGGTGGAGAGACCACCTCGCCTATGTCGCCCTGGTGAAGGCCTGGCAGGCGCATCCCGATGACGCGGGCCGGAACTACGACCGCATGGTGCACCAGGCCCTGGTCACCAACATGGCCACCTATGACGCCGCGGAGAAGCTGCTCGACCGCCTGATCGAGATCAATCTGGACGTGGCCGATGCCGCCCGCCTCCAGGCCGATGCCGACACGGTCCGCGCCCAGCAGGTGATGTACGGCATCGGCATCGCCGGCCTGCTGATCGCCGTGGTGGGTGGCGGCTTCATCACCATGTCAGTGGCCCGCAAGCTGCGCCGCACGGTGGAGGTCCAACGGG
>CAMCAC010000160.1 GCA_945872305.1 Candidatus Kuenenia stuttgartensis
AAAGGACCGGTCTCCCGGGACCGCCGGTTTTCAACCGGCAGGGCTTTCGTTCGGGCCGGTTGGAAACCGGCGGTCCCAGGGGGGGCATGCAAGCGCCCCCCCCTCCCTTTCGATCCTCCCCTCCTGCCCCCTTCTGTTCATTCCCTCGAACCTCCCCTGGGATTGCGGACCGGCGACCGGCTGCACGCTGCGGGCATGGACGCATTCATCATCCAGGGCGGCGCGCGGCTGTCCGGCACCATCCAGGTCTCGGGATCCAAGAACGCCAGCCTGCCGATCCTGGCGGCGAGCCTGATGACCGACCAGCCCTGCGTGTTCCGCAAGGTGCCGGAGCTGTCCGACACCAAGACCCAGGTGAAGATCCTGAACACCCTCGGGGTCGAGACGCGGTGGGAGAAGGGTGCGGTCCACACCCGCCTGCGCGATACCGACAACTCCACCGCTCCCTACGAGCTGGTGAAGCAGATGCGCGCCGGCGTGTGCGTGCTCGGCCCCCTGCTCGGCGCCCGGGGCCACGCCACGGTGTCGCTGCCCGGCGGCTGCGTGATCGGCGAACGGCCCATCGACCTGCATCTGCGCGGGCTCGAAGCGCTCGGCGCGATCATCACCCTCGACAAGGGCAACATCCACGCCAAGGCCCCCAAGGGCGGCCTGCGCGGGGCCGAGATCTACCTCGGCGGCACCTTCGGCTCGTCGGTGCTCGCCACCGACAACGTGATGTGCGCGGCGGTCTTCGCCAAGGGCACCACGGTCATCGAGTGTGCCGCCTGCGAGCCCGAAGTGGTCGACCTGGCGGACTGCCTGAACGCCATGGGTGCGAAGATCGAGGGCGCCGGCAGCCCGCGCATCACCATCCACGGGGTGAAGCGGCTCAAGGGCGTGGACTGGACGGTGATCCCGGACCGCATCGAGACCGCCACCTTCCTGATCGCCGGCGCGCTGACCCGCAGCCCGATCACCGTCGCCGGCGGCCGCCCGGACCACCTCATCGCGGTGCTCGACATCCTCAAGCGCATGGGCGTCGAGGTGGAGCGCAAGGGCAACAAGATGACCGTGGTGCCCTGCGAGCGGCCCCGGGCCACCTCGCTCACCACCCTGCCCTATCCGGCGTTCCCCACCGATGTGCAGTCGCCGATCCTGACCCTGATGGCCATCGCCGAGGGCAGCTCCCAGGTCACCGAGCGCATCTACCCGGACCGCTTCATGGCCGCCGCCGAGCTGAAACGCATGGGCGCCAACATCTCGACCAGCAACGGCCAGGCGGTGATCCACGGTGTGGCGAAGCTGAGCGGGGCCCCGGTGATGGCGTCCGACCTGCGGGCCGGCGCCGCCCTGACCATCGCCGCCCTGGCCGCCGAGGGCGAGACCCGGCTCGCCCGGGTCTATCACATCGACCGCGGGTACGAGCGCTTCGAGGACCGCCTGCGCAAGCTCGGCGCCCGCATCGAACGGGTGAAGGACACCGAGGATCCCCTGGTGATCGCCGCGGCGGCCGGGCAGCAGTGAGACGATGAACCGATGAGCGGGTTCGCCCCCTACATCGACCAGCTCGCCGCCCGCACCCCGGCCCCCGGGGGCGGTGCCGCCGCCGCCATCGCCGCCGCCCTGGGCGCCGCCGCCGGCGCCATGGCCGCCCGCTACACCACCGGCGCCAAGTGGGCGGACCGCAGCGCCGAGGCGGAGCAGCTCGGCCAGGTGCTCCACGACGGGGCCCGCCGGCTGCTCGTCCTGGCCGAAGCGGACGCCGGCGCCTATGCCGCGGTCCAGGCCACCGCCGCCGGCTCCCTGGAGCGGGCCGCCGCCGAGGCCGCCGCCGCCCGCATCCCCCTCGACACCCTGATCGCCTGCGCCGACGCTGCCGACGCCCTCGCACGCTTCCTCGACCGCTGCAATCCGCGCCTGCGATCGGATGTGGAGACCGGCATCCACCTGCTCGCCGGCGCCGGCCGGGCGGCGTGGCGGACCCTGCTCATCAACCAGCCGGACGGCAACGCCCGGACCATCGCCGGCGGGGCCCTGCGCCGGCTCGACGGCGCCGAGGCGCGGCTGGGGCCATGCGGCTGATCGCCGCCCTGCTCTGCGCCGCCGTCCTGGCCGCCGGCGAGCCGAGCCTGGTGGTGGACCGCGGCGTGCTCCACGCGGCGGACCTGGAGATCCTCGGCTTCCGCCTCAACGACGTGTCCACCGAGCCGCGCATGGCGGAGCGCATCGTGCGCTTCGAACAGGTCTCGGCCCAGGCCTATGGCGGCGTGGTGACCGGCTGGGTGGAGATCGACCTCGACCCGGGGCGGGCGGAATACCGGGGCGACCTGACCGTGACCGGGGTGGACCTTGCCGTACTCCTGCGCGCCCACGGCCTGGGTGGCGAGGCGGTGGGCGGGATCCTCGACGGCCGGTTCGCCTTCCGCATGCCCGCCAACCGGCCCCAGGCGATCACCGGTCAGGGCTCCCTGACCATCCGCGAGGGCACCCTGATCCAGCTCTCGGTGCTCGCCAACGTGCTGGTCGGCGATCCCAACCAGGCCCGGGGCCGGGACCGGGCGAGCGCCACGGTGGCGGTGGCCGCCGGCCGGATCCAGGTCCAGCAGGCGCGCATCCACTCACCGGTGGGGCTCATCGCCCTGCGCGGCACCATGGGCATCGATGGCAGCCTGGATCTCGCCGCAAGCTCCCGGCCCCGGGGCGGGGTGTTCCGGCCGATCCCGCTGGTCGGCGATGTGGCGGTGTGGGCCACCGCCAAGCTCGCCCGCTACGCCATCCGCGGCACCCTGGCCAGCCCTGAACTGCGGCTGAATCCGTTCGGCGACGACCTCGGCCTCTGATGCTGCTCCTGCGCGCCCTCGCCGCCCAGGCCGCCGCCTTCGCCGCGGCGTGGTTCCTGGCCGGGACCGGGTGGCTGCCGCTGACCGGCCTGGGCTGGCTGGCGGTGCACACGGTGCTGGCGGTGGCGTTCACCGCCGCCCTGCGGCTGCCCTGGTGGTGGCTGCCGATCCAGGCCCTGCTGCCGGTGCTGGCGGTGGCCGCCGCCGGGGCGCCGGTGCCGGGCTGGGCGTGGCTGGCCGCCGCAGCCCTGGCCGCCCTGGTCTTCGGCGGCGGGGTGTGGACCCGGGTCCCCCTCTACCTCTCCAATCAGGCGGCGGTGGCGGCCCTGGCGGAGCTGCTGCCTCCCGGTGGCCGGCTGGTGGACCTGGGCTGCGGCACCGGGACCGTGGTGGCGGGTCTGCGCCGGCGACGGTCCGATGCGGTGGTGGGCGGGGTCGAGGCCTCGCCGGGAACCTGGCTGTGGGCCCGGCTGCGCTGTGGCCGGGGCATCCGCCTGGGCAGCCTGTGGGACCAACCCCTCGACGGCATCCAGGTGGCCTACGCCTTCCTGTCGCCGGAACCGATGCCAGCCCTGTGGGAGCACGCCCGTGGCCGCCTCGCTCCGGGATCGCTGCTCGTTTCCAACACCTTCGCCATCCCCGGCGTGGAGCCGGAGCGGATCATCCCCCTGCCGGGCCGGGCGGATGCCCGCTTGCTGGTGTATCGGGTGTGACCGGCGCCGGCCGGGGCTTGGGCGGCGCCGGACGGAGCGGGCCGTTGTAGCGGCAGGCGACCTGCACGCCGGTCTCGACCCAGGCGAGGATCGCGTCGGCGGCCTTGGCGGCGCACAGGTCCGCGTCCGGCCGCTCGTCCGGGGCGAAGCGGCCGAGGACGAAGCCGATCTGGTCCTGGTCCGGGCGCGGGCGGCCGATGCCCATGCGCAACCGCGGGTAGCCGGTGCCGATCCGCGCCTCGATGTCACGCAACCCGTTATGCCCGCCCGCGGAGCCATCGGCGCGCAGGCGCAGGTCCCCCAGGGGCAGATTGAGGTCGTCCACCACCACCAGCAGATCCGTCGGGGCGGCCTTGTGGAAGGCGAGGATCGCCTGGGCCGCTTCCCCACTGGCGTTGACGAAGGTCGACGGTTTCACGAGCAGCAGGCGGTGGTCCTTCCACGCCGCCTGGGAGACCTCCGCGTGCCATTTCTTGGACCACGGACCAGCTCCGAGCCGGTGGTGCAGGCGGTCCAGGGGCTCCCAGCCGATGTTGTGGCGGGTACCCTGGTACTGGGCCCCCGGGTTGCCGATTCCGAGGATGATGCGCAGGCCGTCCATGAACGCATCCTGACCCGCCCCGCGCCCCCGCCAGGGGCCCTGGCGGGTCCAGGATTCCTGGGGTAGGCTCGGACACCATGAAGCTCGAACGCACCGACGACATCGTCCGCATCGCCCTCACCGACGCCGATGAGGTCGGCGGCCTGGACGCCGACAAGATCCTCGCCCAGCTCGTACCATCGGATGCCGCGATCCGCCTGGATCTGTCCGCGGTGCCGCTGCTGCGCTCGGCGGAACTGGCGGCCCTGGTCGAGGTCCACAAGGGCCTGCTCAAGCGGGGCAAGGATTTCGCCCTGACGGGTCTCAACGAGGGCAACCGGAAGCTGCTCCGCCTGACCCGCCTGGACCAGCTCTTCCAGGTCCTGTGAACCGTTCGCCCGAGGTTCGCAAACGCACACTTGGCGCCGGCCGCGGACCGCTACGACCTCGCCCACATGGCTGAGGCTCTCGACCTCCACCTTTCCGGCATCCGCAAGCGCTTCGGCCCGGTAGAGGTCCTGAAGGGAATCGACCTCCAGATCCCCGACGGCCAGTTCACCACCCTGCTCGGCCCATCAGGGTGCGGCAAGACCACCCTGCTGCGCATCATTGCCGGGTTCGAGATCCCGGATGCGGGCAGCGTCCATATCGGTTCCACCGACCTGCTCGCCCTTCCCGCGCACAAGCGGCCCGTGAACACCGTCTTCCAGTCCTATGCCCTGTTCCCCCACCTGCGGGTGGCGGACAACATCGCCTTCGGCCTGCGCTCCCGGGGCATTGCGGACGCCGATGTCCGCAAGCGGGTAGGCGAGATGCTGGAGATCATGCGCCTGGGTGATCTGGCCAAGCGCCACCCCCAGCAGCTCTCCGGCGGCCAGCGCCAGCGGGTGGCCCTGGCCCGGGCCCTGGTCAACGAACCGGAAGTCCTCCTCCTCGACGAGCCGATGTCGGCCCTGGATGCCAGCCTGCGCCACGACCTCCAGGCCGAACTGCGCAGGATCCAGCGCCGCTTCCAGATCACCTTCATCCTGGTCACCCACGACCAGGATGAAGCCATCGCGGTGAGCGACCGCATCCTGGTCATGGACCATGGCACCATCGTCCAGGACGGTACGCCCGAAGAGGTCTACGAACGCCCGCTGACCCGCTTCGTCGCAGACTTCCTGGGCGACGCCAACATCCTGCCGGCCCGACGGCTGGCCGCGGACCGCGCTGATGCGGGTTTTGCCGCCCTCGCCCTGGCCGAGGCTCCGACCTGGGACCAGGGCCACCTGGCGATCCGTCCCGAGGACATCGAGGTCCGCGAGCAGGAGCCGGCGGTGAATGGGGTCCGGGGCCGGATCAGCGAACGGCTGTTCCGTGGCGACCACTGGGACCTGATGGTCGAGGTGGGCGACGGACGCAGCCTGCGGGTGATGACCGAGCCGGACCAGTTCCACCAGACCGGGGAGTCGTGCTGGCTGGAACTGCCGCCCGACGACCTGCGGGTCCTGAGGGACTGACCGCCCGTGGCCCAGCGCGAGGTCATCGACGGTACGCTGACGACCCGGGCCCGGGCCCGCCTGCGCGGGCTGTTGCTGGCGCTGCCCGGTGGCCTGTGGCTGCTCGCGTTCCTGCTCCTGCCGATGCTGTCCCTGGTCGCCTACGCCTTCGCCGGCCGGGACGAATTCGGCAACATCATCTGGTCATTCACCTGGGAGAATGTCCAGGCGGCGATCGGCTACGACCCGGTGGGGGCGCTCACCGCGGATCCCTCCGACGACTGGGCGCCGCACCATCTGCAGATCCTCGGTTGGTCCTTCTGGGTCGCAGGGGTGACCACGATCCTCTGCCTGCTCATCGCCTTTCCCCTGTGCTTTTGGATCGCCGGCCGGCCGGAACGCTGGCGGCCGGTCCTCCTTGCCCTCGTCCTCCTGCCGTCCTTCGTCAACCTGGTCATCCGCGTATCGGCCTGGGAACTGCTCCTGAAGCATGATTTGTTCCCGGCCCAGTTCGCCCAATGGCTCGGCCTGGTCGGCGAAGGCATGTCCCTCTATCCGAGCAGCTTGGCGGTGTATCTGGCCATGGTCTCGGCCATGCTGCCGTTCACCGTGCTGCCGCTCTACACCAGCGTCGAGCGCCTGGACTGGTCGATCGTCGAGGCGGCCCGGGACTGCTACGCCGGGGCGTGGCGGACCTTCCGCCACGCCATCCTCTCCCAGGTCGGGCCGGGTCTCGGGGCGGCGGCCATCCTCACCTTCGTACCGACGCTCGGCATGTTCCTGATCACCGACCGCCTCGGCGGGTCGAAGATGAGCCTGGTGGCGAATCTGGTGGCGCAGAAATTCAAGGCGGTGGACTTCCCCCAGGGCGCCGCCCTCGGCCTGGCCCTGGTCGGGATCAGCCTGCTCGCGGTGGTGGCCTTCACCTGGCTGACCGGCCGTGACCGGCGGGGAGAGGTCCGGTGAGGGTACCGCGCTGGACCGGCCTGGCCGCCCTGGCCGCCCTGATCCTCCTGTATCTGCC
>CAMCAC010000161.1 GCA_945872305.1 Candidatus Kuenenia stuttgartensis
GCGGCCGGGGCTGGGCCCTGGCCCCGGCAGCGGTGGCCGGCGGGATCCCGGCCAGCGGGCCGCTCCCCCCGCCAGCGGTGGACGGCCCCGGCCGGCTGCGCCTGGAACGGCGGGACGACGACTACCGGCTGGCCTGCGCCGATGGCGATGCCTGGTGGTGGCGACGGCAGTGGCGAGGGCCCGATGAACGGCTCGCCCCGGCCACCTCGGTGTGGACCGTCGCCGGGGTGGCGTGGGTCGCCGCCGGGGACCGCCGCCTGTGGGCCTTCGACCGGGCCACCGGCGACGACCTGGGGAGCCTGGACCTCGCCCCCGGGGACCGGGGCGAGGACGCGGTGTGGACCCGGGCCGGGATCGCAGTGCCCGGCGACGACGCCCTCGGGCCGCGCATCCGTTTCGCCGCCGGCGCCCTGGTCCGCTGCGACGACGCGCTGCGCTGGATCGTGCCCGGCGGCGACGGGGTGGTGGCGGCGGACGACCGGGGCCGGCTGTGGCGGGTGACCCCCACCGGACGGGAACCCCTGGCGGATCCCGCCGGCCTCGCGGCCGGATCACGGCCGGAGGTGGCCGCCGAGGGCCTGCGCCGGGACGGCCGCGGCTGGCGGTGGTAGCCCCGGCACGCCGGCTATGGCGGCAATGCGGCGCCGGCATGGGGTGACAGCCGGCCTGGTCCCATGCTTCCCAGAGTCCGCACGCGCGGATCATCCTCAGGACCATCATGACCGACGCCCCCAAGCCCAAGCCGCATCCGAACGACCTGCTCAAGCAGAAGATGGCCACCGCGACCCTGGTCCGGAAGGAGATCTTCGCCGGCGGCCGGCTCGGCACCTTCGTGATCCGCCCCGACAGCGGTGCCCGCTGGTGGTACCAGGCGGGCCAGTACACGACCCTGGGCCTGGACACCCCCTACGGCTTCGTGCCCCGGGCCTACTCCATCGCCGGCAGCCCGCTGGACGGCGACCTGGAATTCTACATCGCCCTGGTCGAGGGCGGCCAGCTCACCCCGACCATCTTCGCCCAGGAGCCCGGGGCCCAGTTCCGCATGCTCACCGCCAAGGGCAAGTTCACTTTCGCCCACGCCGCCAAGCGGACCATCCTCATGGTCTGCACCGGCACCGGCCTGGCGCCGTTCGTGGCCCAGATCCGCACCCTGTGGAAACTGCACCAGGCGGGCATCCCCTCGACCTACCGGCTGGTCCTGTTCCATGGCGCCGCCCATGTCGACGAACTGGGCTACCGCAGCGAGCTCGAAGGCTACGCCAAGACCCCGGGCTTCGACCTGACCTACATCACCACCAGCAGCCGGCCCGATCCCGCCCGCGGCTGGACCGACGCCACCGGCGCCGGCCGGGTCAACGAGCTGTTCCGCCACGTCATCGGCGCCCCGGTCCCCCACGGCCGCCGGGTCGCCATGCCCGCGGGCCTGGATGCCGAGGCGGTCCGCGCCCTCATCGACCCCGCCCAGACCGCGGTCATGGCCTGCGGCAATCCGGGCATGATCGAGGACATCAAGGAACCCATCGCCCACGCCGGCATCACGACCTACCTGGTCGAGGAGTTCTGGAAGGCGTGAGCGGCGGGACCGCCGGCTGCGCCGGCGCCGTGGCCGGGGCCACGGGAGTCGTCGCACCTCCGGGGGCTTGGCCCCCGGAACGAGCCTCCGGCGCTCCCCCTCGCAGCCTGCGGCTGCTCACGGCACCGTGAAGGTGTAGGCGATGCGGCCGTCGCCGGCCTGGGCGGGCCAGGTGGCGGAGGTGGTCGGGATCGCGCCGTCCTGGCCCCGGGCCTCCCAGTGGACGGTGAGCGGGCCGCCGGCGTCCTCGACCGACATCAGGGCGAACTGGCCGGCGCCGGGGCGGGCGCCGTGGGAATACGGGCCCGCCTTGTAGCTGCCGCGCTGGTCCAGGGCGCCGGCCTGGAGCACCGGCATCGGCCAGCCGCCGGCAAAGTCCGCGTTGCGGCCATCATCGATGGCGACCATGTGGGCATCGCCGGCGAGGACGCAGGCGCGGATCCCGGCCGCCTTGATGAGCCCCGCCAGCCAGGCGCGCTCCTCGGCATAGGACTGCCAACGGTCCTTGCCCGGCTGGGGCGCGCCGTTCCACGGCACCGACGAGATCAGCACCAGCAGCCGGTGCGCCGCCGGGGCGGCGGCGATCTCATCGGCGATCCATGCCCGCTGCCGTTCCCCGAGCAGGCTGCCCGGGGAACGGTCGCGGTCGGTGCGCAGGTCGGGCCACAGGAACCGCACCCGGCCGATGGTGAACGCCTGGGCGATGGGCGCCCGCTCCCCGGCCAGCGCCAGCGGCAGGTGTGGCGCCGCCTGGCGGTACACCGCGTGGACCGCGGTGGCGGCGCGGCTGGCGAAACCGCTGTCGTTGCCGCCGAAATCGTGGTCATCCCACATCCACTGCACCGGCGCGACGGCGGCCAGGGCCTGGAACGACGGGGCCCGCGGGCGATCGAGGACCAGCCCGCGGATGCGCACCGGATCGTCCTCGGCCACGTCGCCATAGTGGAGATCGCCGGTCACCAGCAGCAGCAGCGGCTGCTCGGCGGCGATGGCCCGCCACACCGGGGTGTCGGCGGGCTTGGCGCAGGAGCCCACCGCGATGCGGAACGACGCCGGCCGACCCGGTTCCGGCAGGGTGCGCAACACGCCGAGCGGCGCCGTGGCGCCGGCCCGGCCCCAGGCATAGGTGGCATCCGGGCGCAGGTCCGACCACCGCCAGCGGCGGATGCCGTCGCCCGCATCCGCCGTGGCATCGGCGGCGAGCGGGGCCGCGGACCAGTCGCCGGCGGCAAGGACCACGGCGGCCCCATCGCTGCCGGTGATCACCGCCCCGGTGGCGGCGATGCCCCCGGGCCACGCCCACTCCTGGGCGGGAACGGCGACAAGGGCGGAGAGGAGCAGGAGTGGACGCATGCCGGCCATGCTGGCGGACCGCCGGTCCGGGCCAGGGATCCCGGCGGCGGGTCCTTCCGCCGGGCCGGGTCCGCGATCCAATGCCCGGCCATGTCCGACTTCGCCCCGGTCCCCGACCTCCTCGCCGCCCTCGCCCAGGGGCGGATGATCGTCCTCTGCGACGACGAGGACCGGGAGAACGAGGGCGATCTGGTGATGGCGGCGGAGTTCGCCGATCCCAGGGCGATCGCCTTCATGGCGACCAAGGCCTGCGGCCTGATCTGCCTGGCCATGGATGGGACGCTCCTCGACCGGCTCGGCCTGCCGCTGATGACCAGCGACAACCGCTCGCGGCTCGGAACCGCCTTCACCCTGTCGATCGAGGCCCGGGAGGGCGTGACCACCGGCATCTCCGCCGCGGACCGGGCGCGCACCATCCAGGTGGCCATCGCCGAGCACAGCCGGCCCCAGGACATCGTCACCCCGGGCCACATCTTCCCCCTGCGCGCCCGGGACGGCGGCGTGCTCGTCCGTGCCGGCCACACCGAGGCGGCGGTGGACCTGTGCCGGCTCGCCGGGCTCAAGCCCGCCGGGGTGATCTGCGAGATCATGCAGGCCGACGGCACCATGGCCCGGGTGCCGCAGCTCATCGCCTATGCCCGGGAGCACGGCCTGCCGATCGGCTCCATCGCCGACCTGATCGCCTGGCGCGAGGCCCGGGAGCGGCTGGTGGAGCTGGTCGCCGAGGGCGAGGTCGCCACCGCCGCCGGACCGTTCCGGGCCTGCGTGTACCGCTCGTCGGTGACCGGCGACCACCATCTCGCCCTGGTCCGCGGCCGGCCGCGGCCGGGGGGCGACGTGGCGGATCCGGTGCTGGTCCGGGTGCAGAAGGAATCGCCGCTGGCGGATGCCTTCGCGGCGCCGGGCCGCCTGCCGGCGGTGGCGGTGCTGCGCCAGATCGCCGCCGCCGGCGAGGGCGTGTTCCTGCTCATGCGCGACGGCGACGGCCGGGTGCTCGCGGACGAGGTGGCCGCCCTGGCCGGGGGCATGCGCCCGCAGCCGGCCATGGACCACCGGGACTACGGCATCGGCGCGCAGATCCTCCGCCACCTGGGCGTGCGGCGGATGCGCCTGGTGACCGGCAGCGACCGCCCGATCAGCGCCCTGTCCGGGCACGGCATCGAGCTGGTCGAGCGCGTCCGGCCCGGCTGATCGCAACGATCAGAGGTCCGCGGCGCGCTTGCCGTAGACGGTCTGGCCGTGCTTCACCCGCAGCTCGTTGAACAAGGCCTTGGCCTGCTGCTGACGGCTGGCGAGGGGATCCTTCCGCAGGGCCAATGCCTTGTACCAGAGTGCCCGGGCGGCGAACTCGGGGGCGTACATCGGCTCGCCCTGGATGGTCTTGATGCGGTCGATCAGCGGCTTCTGCTCGGTCTTGTCCATGCCGGGATAGTCCGTGAGCACCTGTTCGCAGGCCTCGGCCCCGGCGAGACCATAGGGCTTGGTCAGGGCCTCGTCGGTGCGGGCGGCGAACGACGCGCTCAGGCTGGTCACGAGAAGCTGCAGCTGGGGCTTCGCCTCGGCCGGGGCGGTGCGCGCCAGGCGGCGGGCGGTGGGGATCGCATCGGGGACGGCCCGTTCGATGGCCCACCAGACCTGCAGGGCGCGGTCGTCGACAAGCTCCTTGGGCATGACGAAGCGGTGACGGGCGGCGCCGGACTGGGCCGCCGCCTCGACCTTGGCGACGAGGGAGAATCCCGCCTTCGTGCAATCGAAGGTCTGGCTCCGCCCGTCGGGGTGGAACACGGTCACATCCAGGTCGTGGGAGCGGGTGATGCTCTGGCGGTTGTATGGATCCCAGGCGGCGAGCGCCCCGGTGAGCACGCCCTTGTCGCGGGCCCAGCCGACCAGCTGGTTGGGGATCAGATCCGGGGCGATGCAGAGCAGACGGACGGGCAGCCGGCGGGTCTCGATGCGGTCGTGCAGGGCCTTCACCTCGTGACGGAGGAAGTCCTCGTTCCCGTTCCAGTCGTCGTCGGCCATGTAGTGGACGGCGACCACCAGGTTGGGCTGGAGATCGGCCAGGGTGCGGTTGCGGCCATCATGGAAGACCCACTCCTCGGGCCGGATCGGCTCACCGGCGGCGGCGTTCGCGGCCAAGGCCAGGACGAGGAGGACGGACAACGACGCGGATGGATGGCGGACGACGGGCATGATGGATGTCTGGCGGGTGGGCACGGGAACGGTCCACGGGGCCGCGCGGGGATCAACGGGGCGTTCGGCAGCAGGGTTCACCTGCCATTTCCCTGTGGAGGCTCGGACCCGGGCCTCTCGACCGCCCCGGCCTGTCCAGGATCATGGACGGATGCGCATCCTCCTGCTCATCCTCACCTCGGTGGCCGCCTGGTCGGCGGAGCCCGTGCTCAGCGACCTCACGGTCCGCGACGGCGACCTGGTCCTCACCGGTCGCTACGCGGCGCCGGTCCGGGATTCCGAAAAGGCTCCGGGGGTGCTGGTGGTGCACGAATGGTGGGGCCGCAACGCCTACGCCGACCGGCGGGCCGCCGAACTGGCCCGGCTCGGCTACGCGGCCCTGGCGGTGGACTGCTACGGCGAGCCGGCCTCGCCGGATTTTCCCACTGCCGTCCGCCGTTCCGCGCCCTTCTACCAGGATCCTGCCCTGTTCGTGCGCCGGCTCGCCCCGTTCCTCGCCGCCCTGCGGGCGCGGCCCGAGGTCGACGCGCAGCGCGTCGCCGCCATCGGCTTCTGCTTCGGCGGTTCGGCGGTGCTCCAGCTCGCCCGCTCCGGCACCGACCTGAAGGCGGTGGTGGCATTCCATCCCGGCCTGAAGACGGCGGCGCCCGCCACCGCCAAGCCCCTCGCCGCGATCCTGGTCGCCCACGGCGGTGCCGACCCGTTCGTGCCGCCGGCGGACGTGGCCGGGTTCTTCACCGAGATGACCACCGTGAAGGCCGACTGGCAGATGGCCGTGTACGGCGGCGCGGTGCACGCCTTCACCAATCCGGAGGCGGGCAACGGGGTGACCAATGTTCCGGCCGCGGTCCCCTTCGCCCAGGCGGTGGCCCACGACGCGGCGGCGGAGGCCGCCAGCCTGGCGGTGATGCGGGCGTTCCTGGCGGAGCGGCTGCGCTGATTCAGCCGGCGGCGAGCTTCTTGAGCCACTCGCCGGACAGGCGGTAGCTGGTCCAGGCGCTCGCCGGGGTCGCCCCCAGACGCTCGAAGAACTCGATCGCCACGGTGTTCCACAGGAGCACCGTGAACTCGACCCGGCCCAGATCGCGCTCCACCGCGGTGCGCGCGATGAACCGCAGGATGTCCGTGGCCACACCCCGATTGCGGAACTCGTCGGCCACGAACAGATCTTCCAGATACAGACCGCGCCGGGCGGCAAAGGTGCTATAGGTCTGGAAGATCACCGCAAAGCCCGCCGGCCGCCCATCGACGATGGCGATGACCGCCTCGAACACCTTGTCGGGTCGCAGCATCTCGGCCCGCAGGCTCTCGGCCGTGCTGTGGCTGGGCAGGCGCTCATAGGCGGCAAACGCCCCCACCATGGCATTCAGGATGTCCGCGTCCTCGGGCGTGGCGAGGCGGACACTGACACCGGGGTGGGAGGACGGAGGCACGATGGGCGGCATGCTGCACGGTGCGGCAGATGGGCAAGGTGCTGCACCGCGCA
>CAMCAC010000162.1 GCA_945872305.1 Candidatus Kuenenia stuttgartensis
CGCTTCCACGACCTGCGGCACAGCTTCGCCTCGAACCTGCTCGGGGCGGGCGTGTCGGCCGAGAAGGTCGCCGAGTGGCTGGGTCACAAGGACACCCGCCTGGTCCACAGCACCTACGGCCACCTGCTGAGCTACGACGCGGACATCAACCGGGTCGACTACCGGATCCCGACGCCGTGAGGACCGACGACCGCCGGCTGGTGCCCCCAGCCGGCGGGACCGTTGGGGCCTTCGTTTTTAGCCAGAGCGGCCCGACAGGGCGGCTGCCTAAGCATTCGCGTCCGCGCCATGGGTCCGCATGGGTCTTTCCATGGGTCCTGGCATGGGTCTCGCGGACCCACACCGAAACAAGAAACCCCTGCAACCGTTTAGATTGCAGGGGCTTCTATGGCGACCTGGATGGGACTTGAACCCACGACCTCCGCCGTGACAGGGCGGCGCTCTAACCAACTGAGCTACCAGGCCATTTGTCAATCCGCTGGTGGGCGGTGAGGGATTCGAACCCCCGACATCCTCGGTGTAAGCGAGGCGCTCTAGCCGCTGAGCTAACCGCCCGTCGGCGACCGCATCCGGCAGATGCCGTTCGCGGCGAGGCGCACCTTCTAGAGGGGTCGTGTGCGTGCGCAAGAGGGTCGTTCATCCGGGTCGCCCGGCATGGTGCGTGTGGGCTGCGGCGCGCGCATAGGGGGGCGCGCGCCTTGCGCAGGGCCCGGGGCGGCCTACGCCCATGATGGCACCTGCGGAGCGTCGTGAGCGATACCATCACCATCACTGACAGCGAGTCGGTCCTCCGGGTCACGGAGGGCGGCTCGCATCGCGATTCCCATCTCCTGGAGATCAGTCCCACGGGTGCGCGCATCGCTGCCGGCATCCCGGTCGCCAAGGGTTCGTACATCGATTGCGAGCTGCGGCTGAAGGGCCAGCGGCCCCATGCGCTCTTCGCCCACGTGGTGGAGATGGGTGCCGCCGGGGTGACCCTGCGCTGGATGTTCCTCGAACCAGGCCAGGAAGACGCCGTCCGTCAGGTGATCGAGGGCCTGCGCGGCGGTGGCCCCAGCGGCACGCGCCGGGTGATCCGGCCCTCGGCCAAGGGCTTGCCCCCGGTCGCGGCTGCGGAGACCGCGCCACCACCGGCCGCCCCTGCGGCGGAGGATCGGGTGGGCACCCGTCGCGTGCTCCGGTCCAGCAGCCAGCGGATGACACCGGTGACGGCACAGGAGCGGGATCTCGAGCCATCGCCGGCCCCGATCAGCTCGGATGATGGTGCCAAGGCCGGCCTGCATCCGGTGGTGATCGCTCCGACCGATCGCTTCGCGCGGTTGCCCGAGACGCCCCTCGCATCGGCGGCACCGGCTCCGACATCCCCCCCGTCCAGTGCTGCGCCTGCCAGCGAACCCGCCCAGCCCCAGGCGCGGGTCGTCGGAGCCGACGGCCGCATGGATGTCGGCGCGGCGATCCGCAACCGTGCCCGCACGGTGAATGCCTCGGAGCTGGCGGCGCGCCATGAGAAGGTCCGCGTCCTCAACATGGGGACGATCAAGGCCCTGATCCAGGAGGCGGTGCAGGAGGCGGCGGGCCACCTGACCCGGTCCCTGGGCGAGGCCGAGCGCGAGCGCCTGCTCAAGGAGGCCGAAGAGGGCTTCCAGGAGCGCATGAAGGCCTTCGAGGCCCAGAAGCTCAGTGCCGAGGCGCGCTCCGCGCAACTGCAGGAACAGTTGCGCAAGGCCCAGGAAACCCTGGAGCAGGAACGCCAGCGCGCCATCAAGGCGGACCAGTTCACGGTGTCCGCAGCCGGCCTGCAGGCCCTCGACGACCAGCTCCGCCGATCGCTGGACCGCGCCATTGCCGGGCACGGGGTCAGCGACGAACTGGAACAGCAGCTCCGCACCCTGGTCGCGCACGTGCTCGACACCGAGCGCGAGAAGATGCGGGCCAAGGAGCAGGAGGCCCAGAACGCGGCCATCGCCCTGCTTGAGAAGAAGATCAGCCGTCTCTCGGACTCCTTGTCCGATGCGGAACGCCAGCGCGACGAGGCACGCGAGTTCGCGGCGATGGTCGAGGCCTCCGGCGGTTCGGCCGTGTCGGCACAGAAGTTCAAGGCGGGCTTGAAGGGCGACGATCCCAACAAGAAGCGCAAGATGGAGCTGATGAAGGAGCTGATGGAGGAGAACCGCAAGCTCCGCCGCGAGCTCGGCATCGCCCTCAACACCGCGCCGATGCCGGAGGCCGCTCCGACGGCGGAGCCCGCGGCCGGACCACCCGTACCGGAACCGGTGGCTGCGGCGCCGGCGGTGGAGCCGGAGCCGATGGCAGCCGGCGAAGAACCGGTGCCGGACGGCGAACCCTCTGTGAATCCGGATGATCTGCCCTGGGAGCCGACCGCCGCGGCGGCGCCGGCGGATCTGCCGGACGAGGATGAACGGGGCGTGAAGCGCATCCGCGTGTTCCCCACCCGGGAGCCGCCCCCGCTCACCAGCGCCGCGGCGGAACCGACCCAGTCCGACGACGCCACCGCCGTCGAGATCAATCCCGACGATGAGCCCTGGGAGCCGCCTGCCGGCGGTGCCGCGGCCCCCTCCATCAGAACCCCCGGCAGGTGACACGGCGCATCCGCCCGACCCGCCCTGACGCTCCCCCCGACTCCACCCCGACCCACAAGGCCCCCACGAGGACCCCATGGCTGACAACATCTTCTACATCGGCATCGACCTGGGCACCAGCCGCACGTCGATCTCCTGCTCCAACGGCGTGCGCGAGACCGTCTGGTCCTACGTCGGCTACCCCAAGGACCACGTCGCCAAGAAGAAGTTCGGCGGCCGGGACATCATCTACGGCAAGGAGGCCCTGGAAGGCCGCCTCGCCCTCGACCTGTTCCGCCCCATGGCCGGCTCCGCGGTGAAGCAGAAGGGCGCCGTCGACGACCCCCGCCGCAAGCAGGCGATCAAGGACCTGATCCAGCACGTGGTCGCCCTCGCCAAGATCCCCACCGGCGCCACCATCTACGGCATGATCGGCTCCCCCGCCGAGGCCTCCGTCGAAGGCAAGGCCACCATCCTCGAGGCCGCCTCGTCCTGCATCGACTCGGTGATCATCTGCTCCGAGCCCTACGCGGTCGCCTATGGCCTCGACTTCATCGACAACACCCTGGTCATCGACATCGGCGCCGGCACCACGGACCTGTGCCGTCTGCACGGCACCATGCCCAAGCCGGAAGACCAGCGCACCCACGAGGTGGCCGGTGACGCCATCGACCAGACCCTCGCCGGCCTGATCAAGGAAAAGCACCCCGAGGCGCAGTTCTCGATCAACATGGTGCGCTCCTTCAAGGAGAAGTACTCGTCCGTCTCGAAGAACATGGACCGCGCCACGGTCGAGATGCCGGTGGCCGGCAAGCCGCAGAAGTTCGAGATCACCGAGCTGATCTACAAGGCCTGCTACACCCTGGTCCCGCCCACCGTGGCGGCCCTCCAGGACCTGATCGCCAGCTACGATCCGGAATACCAGGCCCAGATGCGCAACAACATCCTCCTCGGCGGTGGTGGTTCGGTGATCAAGGGCCTCGGCCTGGCGATCGAGGACGCCCTCGAGGAATACGGCGGCGGCAAGGTCACCACCGTCGAGGAGCCGCAGTACGCCGGCGCCAACGGTGCCCTCAAGTTCGCCCTCGACATGCCGCCGGAGTTCTGGCACGAGTTCAAGTCGGCAAAGGCCTGAGCCAAGCCGTTTGCCATGCCGTGAGCAGGGCGGGCCACCTGGCCCGCCCTGCGTCGTTTCTCCGCATCCCCAAGTTCCCTGTCGTGAGCCCGGGGAGCCGACCCTTCCCGCCGCCAGGGCGGGGTGATGCTGCCCGCCATGCCCAACAGCCTGTGGCCCCTCCTGGCCGTGGCGGCGGTCTCCCTGGCCGCCGTGATGATGATCCGTCCCGGCACCGGCATCGGCGCCGACGGTCCCGAGATCCTGCCCGGGATCCTGCGCCTGCCCAACAAGGAACACCTGCTCACACCGTCGATGCCCGGCGAGATGTCGGTGCAGGTGGCCGTGGACGGGGGCACGGATACCACCGACTGGCACCGCATCGTCCTCGGCTCCGACGACCGGCATCCGTTCACCCATGCCTTCCTGCGCGGCACCGGCGAGCATCTGGTCCACACGGGCAGGGTCGTCCTGTTCGATCCCGCGGTAAAGCCCGGGGCGGCCCCCGCCACCCCCCTGCCGATCCATGCGGAGAGCGTGTGGTCCGTGGCGCGGCTCGCCGGCGACCGGCCGGCGCTGCCTGGTCTGTCCGCGACCGGCAGCCTGCGCATCGTGCTCCGTCCAGCGCTGCCACCGGAGGGCCATCCGGCGGCGGATCTGCTGCCGTCCGGACCGGCGCCGGTCACCGCCACGGTCAGCTTCGCCTTCACGGGCCAACCCGGCGGCACCTGGCCCCAGTGGTACGCGGCGGTGGGCCGGGCCACCGGCAAGGCCCTCCTCGATCGGCTCGCCCTGGGTGCCAGCGCCACCCGCACCCGGCCGGTGGAATGGGGCAGCGTGATCCCCGAGCCGCCGGTGGCCGAGGAGATCCGCTGGCGCTCGGCCTTCGTCGGCGAGTTCGTCCGCGGCTACATCGGCGGCATCGACGTGCCGACGATGATCCACCGGGACGGCGCCACCAGCCCGGCGGTGGACCGGCTGGCGAAACTGCTCGGCAACACGGTCACCGGCCGGGGCGCTTGGCGTCGGGCCGGAAATGATGCCCTGCGCTGGGAACGGGACCACGGGGACGGCCACATCACCCTGACCGCCCAGGTGGTCGAGGGCGGCTGGACCCTGGTGTTCTGGCAGGAACGGCCACGGCCGGGCGAACGCTTCCTGGCCTGGGTCGATGCGGCCAAGGCCGGCGATCCGGCCGCCAGCGCCTCGGTGGCGGCCCACATCCGCTGCGCCCGCCTGCCCGCGGACCTGCGCCGGAGCGCTGCCGCGGCCCTCGGCCTGCCGGCACCATGAATCTGCGCCTGCCCGAGGTCCTTGCCCCGGCGGGCGGTCCCGACTGCCTGCCGGCGGCGGTGGCGGGTGGCGCCGACGCCGTGTACCTGGGCCTGCGCCACTTCAACGCCCGGGGCCGGGCCGAGAATTTCCGCAAGGCGGAACTGCCCGGCCAGGTGGACTGGCTGCATCGGCATGGGCTCAAGGTCTATGTGGTGCTCAACACCCTGGTCCACGACGACGAACTGCCCAAGGCGGTGGATCTCGCCTGGCACGCCTGGCGGGCCGGGGTCGATGCGGCGATCATCCAGGATCTAGGGCTGTGGCGGGTGCTCACCCAGGCGGTGCCCGGGCTGAAACGCCATGCCTCGACCCAGATGACCATCCACCACCCGAGCCAGATCGAGGTCCTGGCCGGGCTCGGCGCGGAGCGCCTGGTCCTCGCCCGGGAGCTGTCCGGCGACGAGGTCCGCACCTGCACCCGACGGGCGGCGGAGCTCGGGGTCGAGATCGAGCACTTCGTCCATGGGGCGTTGTGCTACGCCTTCAGCGGCCAGTGCCTGATGTCGAACTTCGCCGGCTGCCGCAGCGCCAACCGGGGGACCTGCGCCCAGAACTGCCGCTTCGGCTACAGCAGCGACGGCGCCGCCGAGGACACCGTGCTGAGCATGAAGGACCTTGCCCTGCTCGGCCGGGTCGGCGAGCTGTGCGATGCGGGCGTGGCCTCGTTCAAGATCGAGGGCCGGCTCAAGGGACCGGACTACGTTTACGCGGTGAGCCGCGCCTACCGGGCGGCGGTGGACGCCTGGGCCGCGGGCAGGACCTTCGATGCCGTCCAGGGCCGCGATCTGCTGCGCACCGTCTTCGCCCGCACCTTCACCGACACGCCCTGGGCCGGCTCCTATGGCGACGAAGCCCGGCTGCACCGGCGCGCCCCGGACCAGGACGCCGCCCCGGATGCCCACCTCGACCAGCTCGACCGGTCCGGCGGCATCGCCCTGGTCCGCGCCCGGCGGATCGAGCCGGGCACCGGATTCCGCTTCGCGGTCGGCATGTACACCGACGGGTTCCTGGTTGTCGGCGCGGAGCGGATCGGGGATCGCTGGCGCTGCCGGATCCGGGTCGCACCGCATGGGCCGCGGCCGTCCGCGGGCACTCCCCTGTTCCTGAACGCAGACCAGCGCCGTGCGTCCGAGATGAAGGCCGCGGTGGCGAAGGTCGGCATGCCCGGCGCCGCCACCGTCGCCGTGACCCTGATCGCCGAGGGCGGCCCGGGGGAGCCGCTGGTGGCCACCGCCACCACCGCGGATGGCCGGCGGGCCGTCGGCGCCAGCGACCAGGTGCTGGCCGAGGCCACCGGCCGGCCTCTGGACCAGGACACGGTCACCGCCTCCCTCGGCGCCTTCGGCGGCAGCGGATTCCGGCTCGGGGCGCTGGCGATGCGGCTGCGCGGGGGCTGCTTCCTGCCGTCGGCGGCCCTCAAGGACCTGCGCCGGCGGCTGGTCGCGGAGCTGACCGCCCAGCCGGTTCCCGGCGCCGAACCGCCGGCCTGGACCGCCCCGGACGGCGCCGCCCCGCGCCGCCGCCCCACCGCCCTGTGG
>CAMCAC010000163.1 GCA_945872305.1 Candidatus Kuenenia stuttgartensis
TGGACCACATGCGGGACCCAGTTGATCGCCCCGGGCAGGGCGAGGACCGCCTTGCTGAACACGGAATAGCGGCGGCAGTTGTCCTCGTAGTCGCTGCCGGCGCCGGGGCCGTACAGGCCATCCCGGTCAAAGAGCTCGTTGCAGGCCAGGAGATAGGTGGTGACCCCATGCCCGGTGAGGACGCCGATGCCGATCCGGTGGTCGATGCCGCCGGCCTCGATGGTCATCGGATTGGGCAGCCATTGCAGACCGTGCTTCTCCGCCTCGCGGATGGCCTTGCGGTAGCCGGGGATGGCGATGCGGGCGTCGTGGCCGTGCTGGACCAGGGCCTTGGGCAGGGCCGCCGCCACATCGCCCAGGCCCCCGGACTTGGCGAAGGGGACCATCTCGCTGGCGGCGTGGAGGATGCGGAGCTTCTTGGCCATGCCCGGACCTATCCGGACCACCCCCCTCCGGCAAGGCTGCACCCGCGCCCGGATTGCCCGCCGGCGGCGGCGGCTACGGTCCCCGCCCCATGTCCGAACGCGGTGTGTTCATCGAGACCTTCGGCTGCCAGATGAACCTGGCGGACACCGAGGTCGTCCTCGCCCGTCTGGCGGAGCAGGGCTGGCGCACGGTGCCGACCAGCGCCGAGGCCGACCTGGTGCTGTTCAACACCTGCGCCGTCCGCGACCACGCGGAGCACAAGGTGCGCTCCCGGCTCGGCGTGCTGCGCGAGGAGAAAAAGGCCCGGCCCGGGATGAAGATCGGCATCATGGGCTGCATGGCCCAGCGCGAAAAGGAGGCCCTGGTCCGCCAGTTCCCGCATGTGGATCTGGTGGTGGGCACCGACCAGTTCGTACGCATGCCGCAGCTGGTGGCGGAACTCGACCGCCAGGAGCATGTCGTCGCCACGGATTTCGGCGACTTCGAGGCGGAATCCTGGTCCGCCCTGCGCACCGAGGGGGTGAACGCCTGGGTCCCGGTGATGCGCGGGTGCAACTACAATTGCACCTATT
This sequence comes from Candidatus Kuenenia stuttgartensis, assembly GCA_945872305.1. Taxonomy (GTDB): domain Bacteria; phylum Planctomycetota; class UBA11346; order UBA11346; family UBA11346; genus CAMCAC01. The sequence goes on from CAMCAC010000163.1 coordinate 999, forward strand.
GCGTGGTGCCGATGACCCGGGGGCGCGAGAAGTCCCGCCCGCCCCAGCAGGTCGAGGACGAGGTCCGCCGGCTGGTGGACGAGGGCTTCGTGCAGGTGACCCTGCTCGGCCAGACGGTGGATTCCTACGGCAAGACCCTGGGCGACGGCACGACCCTGGCCTCGCTCCTGCGGCGGCTGCACGCCATCCCCGGCCTGCGCCGCATCCGCTTCGTCACCAGCCATCCCAAGGACATCACCGACGAGCTGTTGGAAACCATGCGCGACCATCCCAAGGTCGCCCGGCATCTGCATGTGCCTGCCCAGAGCGGCAGCGACCGGATCCTGCGCCTGATGAGCCGGCGCTACACCCGGGATGAATACCTGCGCTTCGTCGAGCGGGCCCGGACCTTCATGCCGGATGTGGAACTGCTGTCGGACTTCATCGTCGGCTTCCCCCGGGAGAGCGACGAGGACTTTGCCGCCACGGTCTCCCTGATGGACGAGGTGCGTTTCCACGGCTCCTACACCTTCATGTACAGCGAGCGGCCGCGCACCCCGTCGGCGAACCTGCCGGACGACATCCCCGATGCGGTGAAAAAGGCGCGCTGCAACCACCTCCTCGACCTCCAGCTCACGCACCAGGAGGCCTACCACACCGCCATGCACGGGCGCACGGTGCAGGTCCTGGTCGAAGGGCCGTCGAAGTCGGATCCCGAGATGCTCCACGGCCGTTCCGAGGGCAACCTGAACGTGGTACTGCCCCGCCGGGGAGCCGACGGCGCCGTGCGCGAGGACTTGGTGGGCCGGATCGTGCCGGTGCGCATCGAGCGCTCCACCTCGTTGACGCTGTTCGGGAGCCAGACATGAGCCCTGAGGAATTTTTCGCCATCGACGGCGTGGTGATGCCCGCCGCCGAGGCGCGCATCCCGGTCCTCGACCTTGCCTTCCTGCGCGGGGTGGGGGCCTTTGACACCCTGTGCACCTATGACGGCCATCCCCACGGCATGCACGCTCATCTGGCCCGGCTGTGGGACACCGCCGGCCGCTTCGGCGTGGCGCCGTGCTTCAGCGAAGGCGACCTGCGCCGGGTGGTGCGCGAGATCCAGGCCCGCAGCGGCCTGCATGAGCTGCGCATCAACATCGTGGTCAGCCCCGGGGACCTGACCGAGGGCGTGTTCGGCGCCAGCCGGCCCCGCTGGGTGGTGATCGCCCGGGACCAGCACCCGCCGCCGCCCGCGGCCTACGAGCGCGGCGTCACCGTGGTCACCTGTCCCGGCCACCGCATCTGGCCCGAGGTCAAGACCACGGCCTATCTCTGCGGCTGGCCCGGCTTGGCCGCCGCCAGGGCCGCCGGCGCCCATGAAGCCATTTATGTGGACGAGGACGGCACCGTGCGCGAGGGCGTGACCAGCAATGTGCTCATGCGCACCGGCACCGTCGTCTGCTCGGTGGCGGACAGCGTGCTGCCGGGCCTGACCAAGGCCGGCCTGCGGGCGGTGGCAGAGCGCCACGGCCTGACCTGGCGCGAGCACCGCATGACCCTGCATGACCTGCACGGCGCCGACGAGGTGTGGATCACCAGCTCCGTGCGCGAACTGGTCCCGGTGGTCGCCATCGACGGCCGCCCTGTCGGCGACGGCACCCCCGGGTCCTGGGCAAAAACCCTGCGCGCCGAGTACCGGGACCGCTGCCGCCAGGAATCCGCCGCGGACGCGGCGGCCTTCGCCGCCCGGCACCACTGATCGCCGGAAGGCGGACAGCAGGGACCGCCGAGCATCGCTCGGCATGAAGGACGAAATGCCGAGCTGTGCTCGGCGGTCCCTTGGAAAAGTCCGTCGAAAAGCTCCTTACGGTCTGAACCACCCCGCCGCCGCACTCGCGGCACGGGTCGGGCGGATCGGCTCGCCGGCACGGATCTGGGCCGCCACGGTGGCGGCGGTACGGCGGCCGATGCCGGGCAGGGCCTCAGCCATCCAAGGTTCCGCCGCAGCGGCGGGGATCGGCGGAGGCGGAACCAACCGGGGCCGCAGGACCGCCCACAGGGCGAGCAGGACCACCACCAGGGTGGCAGCGGCCCAGGCCCGATCAGGCACCGGGGCGGCCCAGGATGGTGATCCGCTCCTGGCCGGCGCCGTCCCGGCGGGTCTCGGCGGTCCAGCCGACGGGGGCAAGGCCGCGCACCGCCTCCCCCTGGCGGAAGCCATGCTCGAACACCGCGAATCCGCCCGGGGCGAGGATGCGCGGCAGATCCGCCGCCAACCGGGCCATGTGCGCAACGCCCTGGTCGGGGCTGAAGAGGGCCTCCGCCGGCTCGAAGGCGGTCTCGGGATCGCACAGAGCCCGCTCCCCCTCGGCCACATAGGGCAGGTTGGCGAGGACCAGATCGAACGGCCCGGACAGATGGTTGGCAAGATCGCCGTGGTGGAAATCCACCGCCAATCCCAGGCGTTCCGCATTCCCCCGGGCGATAGTCAGGGCGGCGGCGCTGGCGTCGGTGGCGGTCACCGACCAGGTCGGCCGCTCCTGACGCACCGCCAGGGCGATGGCGCCGCTGCCGGTGCCCACATCGAGCACCCGCCGCGGCTCAGGACCGGGCAGCCCAAGGGCCACATCGACCAACTCCTCGGTCTCGGGCCGGGGCACCAGCACCCCAGGGCCCACCGCCAGGTCCAGGGAGCGGAACGGCTGCCGGCCGAGCACATAGGCCAGGGGTTCCCGTTTGCCGCGCCGGGTGGTGCGGTCCCGCAGGCGGTCCACCTCCGCCGGGGTCAGGGGGCGGTCGAAGCCGGTGTAGAGGTCGATCCGTTGGAGGCCGAGGGTCTCGGCGAAGATCCATTCCGCCTCGCGGCGGGCGTTGGCGATGCCCTTCCCGGCGAGGAAGGCGCGGGCCTTGTCGAGGAGGGGCAGGAGCGTGGGCAGCGCGTCCATGGGCATGGGTTGTGCCACCCCCCCTGCCGCGCGCCATGGCGATTGCCGACGCCTTGCCGCCGACCATGGTGCCGAGGATGGACCACGGCACCGCCCTGCTGCTGCTGCTCGGTCTCGGCCTGCCCGGGGCCCTCCTGTTCCAACGCCTCGGGCTGAGCGCGCTGGTGGCCTACCTCGTGGCCGGATGCATCGCCGGTCCGGGGGTCTTGGGTTGGATCGACGCGGAAAGCCTGGGCCCCCTGGCCCAGGTGGGCGCGGCGCTGCTCCTGTTCACCCTCGGCCTGGAGATGGATCCGGCGGCGGCCCGCCAGCACCTGCGCCCGACCGTGGTGGCGGGATCGGTGCAGGTGGTGGGCACCATCATCGCCGGCGCCGCCCTGGCCCTGGCGGTGGGCTTCGACTTCCGCCTGGGGGTGGCCCTGGGCGCGTGCATCGCGATGTCCTCGACCTTGCTCCTGTTCCGCGCCCTCGACGAGCGCCGCCTGCGCAACCGGGCCGAGGGGCAGATCACGGTCAGCGTGTCCCTGTTCCAGGACATCGCCCTGGGTCCGATCCTGCTCGTCCTCTCGTTCCTGATCCCGGTCGGGGACCGGCCGGCGTGGTGGGTCATGCTCCTGGGCATGATCGCGGTCGTGGCGGTCACCATCGGCATGCGCCAGGCGCTGGCGTCGCGGCTGGTGTCCCGGGTCCGGGCCGCCCGGCTGCCGGAGTTGGAAGTGGCCCTGGCGGTGGTGTTCGCCCTGGGGCTGGCGACCCTCACCGAGCGCTGCGGCCTGGGCGCCGCCCTCGGCGCCTTCTGCGCCGGCCTCGCCTTCGGCGGCAACGAGAGCCGGCAGACCGCCCTGGCGGCCACCACCAGCCTGGGCGCCCTGACCGGCATCTTCTTCTTCGCCGCCACCGGGGCGATGTTCGACCCCGCCTGGGCCTGGGCCAACGCCGGCATGGTCCTCGGCGCCCTGGTGGTCAGCGTCGCGGTGAAGGCCGCCATCGCCGCCGCTGCCCTGCGGCTGGCGGGCATGCCGATCCGCACCGCCGTGGGCTGCGGCATCCTGCTCGGCAACATCGGCGAATTCAGCTTCATCCTCGCCGGGGCCGCCTTCGCCGGGTCCACGGATCCCCAGGTGCTCGCCCTGCACCGCCTGATCGTCGCGGTAACCTTCCTCAGTTTCCTGCTCATGCCGCTCATCGCCTGGCTCGCCGGGCGGTTCCTGCCGCGCAGCTCCCTGGAGACGATCACCGACCACGGCAGCACCGTGGTGGTCGCCGGCATGGGCCCGGTGGGCAACACCGTGGTCGGCCTGCTCCGCGCCCGGGGCCTGCCGGTCATGCTCGTGGACCGCAACGAGAACCTGCTGAAACCCTGGCGCGGCGCCCCGGGCATCGCCTGCTTCCGCGGCCCGGTCGAGGACATCGACCAGTGGCTGCCTCTCCTTGGCCACCGGCCGAGCCTGGTGGTCCTGGCCTTCCCGGTGGCCGACACCTCGGCGGTGGTCACCCGCCGCCTGCGTCAGCTCGACCCCGGCCTGGTGGTGATCGCCCGCGCCCCCTACATCGCCCAGATCGAAGTCCTGCGTGCCGCCGGCGCCCAGGAGGTCATCTGCGACGAGGAGGCCACCGGCAACGCCCTCGAAGGCCCCCTGCAACGGGCCCTGCGGGTCGCCGCCTCGGATCCGAACCGACTCAAGGCGACGCGCTTCGTCAACGAGTGATCCGTTCCATCCCGTCCGGGCCGGTTGGAAACCGGCGGTCCTGGGGGGAGGGGCCTGGATCCATCGGTTCGTTGCCGGTTCTTGGGACCGGCTGCCCCCTGGGGCCGCCGGTTTCCAACCGGCACGACGATCCGTGCCTAGCGGAACGTCAGGAATTTCCGACGGCCGGGCCGGTTGGAAACCGGCGGTCCCGGGTGGGACTACCGCGTGATCAACACCAACGGCCGTGGCGACGGGGCGATGGTGACCGGTTCACCGGGGCTGACCGGCACGGTCAGGTTGGGGCCGTCGAGGTAGCAGACGGCGCCGCCGCCGGCGGCGATCAGGCGCAGCCAGCGGGGTGGGGTCTGGCGGCCTTCGAGTTCGGCGCCCGCGGGGGGTTGGAAGGGTTCGCGGACCTTGAAGAGCAGGGCCTGGTCCACCCGCTCCGGCTCCATGCCGGCGGAGCGGATGGCGCCGGTGCTGCCGGCGGCGGTGCTCACCCACACGCCGGAGCTGCGCTGGACACTGCGGCCGGTCGGGGTCTCGATCAGGTAGCGGCACATGGCCGCGGGGTTCGGGTTGGTGAACAGGCAGTCATTGAGGAACGGCCAGCGTTGGGGGCCGATCTGCACTTCGAGCCGGGGCAGGCGCTCGATGCCGGCGGTGCCCGCACGCCAGCGGGCGACCAGGTCGGCGACGGTGTCGGCGGTGGCCCGGGCGAAGTTGCCGAGGGAGCGCACCGGATCGGAGTTCACGGTCAGGAACGGTGCGGCGGTGCGCAGGGCGGCGGCGGTGAATACCGTGCCGTCGCCGCCCACGGTCACGACCAGGTCCGCGGCGACCTCCTGGCCGGCGCGGATGTGCTCAACGCGGATGGTCTCGACCTCGTCGGCGGCGAAGACCCGCTGGACCGTGGCCAAGGTCGCCAGATGGCGCTCCTGGGCC
>CAMCAC010000164.1 GCA_945872305.1 Candidatus Kuenenia stuttgartensis
CCTTGTCGACGATCGAGACCTCATGCAGCTTGATCGTCACCGGCGGATCGTGGATGCCGAGGACGCAGGAGTTCTCGCACGGCGCCGGGCAGACGCGGCCGGTGAACTCGGGGAAGTTGTTGGTCGCGTGCAGGACCTTCAGCGCGCTCTTCCAGCGTCCGCGGTAGACCAGGTCGTTCCAGTCCGGGATGAGGTTGCCCAGCGGGCAGCCGGTCATGCAGAACGGCACGCCGCAGTCCATGCAGCGGCTGGCCTGCGTGCGGATGCTCTCCTCCGGCAGGATCTCGATGTGCTCCTCGTGGTTGACGAGTCGCTCGGCCACCGGCAGGTACTTCGGCGCGCGCCGGGTGTGGGTCATGAAGCCTTTGGGGTCGCCCATGTGATGTCTCGCTCGTGTCTGGAAGTCGTGGTTGGTAGGGGGATCAGGGCTTCTGGAGGCGGGTGGTCGCCTCCTTCTTGGCCCGTTCCGACAGCACGCGGCGGTATTCGCGCGGGAACACCTTGACGAACTTCTTCAGGATGGTCGGCCACTGGTCGAGGACCTGCTTCGCCTTGGGCGAGCCGGTCAGCTGCGCGTGGGCCTCGATCAGCTGCTTCATCACCTCGACGCCGTCGGTCTCCTTGGTCACCTGCTCGAGGTCGACCATGCCGGCGTTGCAGCGGTTGCGGAACTTGCGGTCCTCGTCGAGGATGAAGGCGAGGCCGCCGCTCATGCCGGCGGCGAAGTTGCGGCCGGTGCGGCCGAGGCACACCAGCATGCCGCCGGTCATGTACTCGGCGCCATGGTCGCCGACGCCTTCGATCACCGCCTTGACGCCGGAGTTGCGCACGCCGAAGCGCTCGCCGGCCATGCCGGCGAAGAAGGCCTCGCCGCCGGTGGCGCCGTACAGGCAGGTGTTGCCGACGATGGCGTTCTCGGACCAGCGGTAGCCGACCTTGGGATCCGGGTGGATCACGATGCGGCCGCCGGCCATGCCCTTGCCGACGTAGTCGTTCGCCTCGCCGACCAGCGACACGTCCAGGCCCGGCGCGAGGAACGCGCCGAACGACTGGCCGGCGGTGCCGGTGAAGCGGATGCGGATGGTGCCGACCGGCAGTCCGGGCTTGCCGTGCCGGCGGGCGACCTCGCCGGAGAGCATCGCCAGGGCGGTGCGGTCGCTGTTGCGGATCACCGCCGGGAAGTCGACCTTCTCGCCCTTCTCAAGGGCCGGCAGGGCCTGGGCGATGAGCTTCCGGTCGAGGACCTTGTCCACGCCGTGGTCCTGGCCGATGCAGCACCGGGTCTGGACCGCGGCCCCGACCTGGGGCTTGGCGAGGAGCTTGGAGTAGTCCAGGCCCTTCGCCTTCCAGTGGGCCAGGGCGAGGTCGGTCTCGACCAGGTCGGTGCGGCCGACCAGCTCGTCGATCGTGCGCACCCCGAGCTTGGCCATGTGTTCGCGGACCTCCTCGGCGAGGAAGGTGAAGAAGTTGACCACCTGCTCGGGCTTGCCGGTGAATTTCTTGCGCAGGGCCTCGTCCTGGGTCGCGATGCCGACCGGGCAGGTGTTGAGGTGGCACTTGCGCATCATGATGCAGCCCATCGTCACCAGGGCGACGGTGGCGAAGCCGAACTCCTCGGCGCCGAGGATGGCGGCGATGACCACGTCGCGGCCGGTGCGCAGCAAGCCGTCGGTCTGGACCCGGATGCGCGAGCGCAGGTCGTTCAGGACCAGCGTCTGGTGGGTCTCGGCCAGGCCGAGCTCCCACGGCACGCCGGCGTGCTTGATCGAGCTGATCGGGCTTGCGCCGGTGCCGCCCTCGCAGCCGGAGATGGTGACCACGTCGGCGTGGGCCTTGGACACGCCGGCGGCGACGGTGCCGACGCCGACTTCCGAGACCAGCTTGACGCTGATCTTGGCCCGGGGATTGGCGTTCTTCAGGTCGAAGATGAGCTGGGCCAGGTCCTCAATCGAGTAGATGTCGTGGTGCGGCGGCGGGCTGATCAGGGTCACGCCGGGCACCGAGCAACGCAGGCTGGCGATGTATTCGCTGACCTTGTGGCCGGGGAGCTGGCCGCCCTCGCCGGGCTTGGCGCCCTGGGCGATCTTGATCTGGATCTCGTCGGCGTTGACCAGGTAGTGCGGGGTCACGCCGAAGCGGCCGGAGGCCACCTGCTTGATCGCGCTGCGCCGCAGGTCGCCGTTGGCGTCGGCGGTGAAGCGCCGGGGATCCTCGCCGCCCTCGCCGGTGTTCGACTTGCCGCCGATCCGGTTCATGGCGATGCCGATGGTCTCGTGGGCCTCGGTCGAGATCGAGCCCAGGGACATGCCGCCGGTGACGAACCGCTTGAGGATCGATTCGACGGACTCGACCTCCTCGATCGGGATCGCGGTGGTCGGCTTGAACTTGAGCAGGCCGCGCAGGGTGCACAGGCCGGCGGCGTGCTCGTCCACCTGCTTGGTGTACTTGCGGAACACCGTGCGGTCGCCGGCCCGCACCGAGTGCTGGAGCAGGGCGATGACCTCGGGGTTCATCAGGTGGAACTCGCCGTCGCGGCGCCAGTGGTAGAAGCCGCCGCGGTCGAGGTCGCGGTTGCGGTCGACCAGGGGCGCGAAGGCCACCCGGTGGCGCATCAGCGACTCCTTGGCGATCTCCACCGCCCCGGCGCCCTCGATGCGGGTCGGGGTGCCGGTGAAGTACTTCTTCACGAAGGCGGAGGACAGGCCGACCGCCTCGAAGATCTGCGCCGAGCAGTAGGACTGCAGGGTGCTGATGCCCATCTTCGAGAAGACCTTGAGCAGGCCCTTGCCGATCGCCTTGATGTAGTGCTTGGTGTAGTGGTAGACCTCGTCGTGCTCCTCGTCGGCGGCGCGGTTGCCGTCGAGCTTGGGCAGCGCGACCTGGTCGACCAGGTCGTGGATCGAATCGAAGGCCAGGTACGGATTGATCGCGGTGGCGCCGTAGCCGAGGAGCAGGGCGAAGTGGTGGGTCTCGCGCGGTTCGCCGGTCTCGAGGATGAGCGAACAGCGGCTGCGCTTGCCTTCACGGATCAGGTGGTGGTGGATCGCGGACACGGCAAGAAGTGCCGGGATCGGCGCCCGCTTGGCATCCACGCCGCGGTCCGAGAGGACCAGCACGGTGTGGCCCATGTCCACCGCCCGCTCCGCCTCGACGAACAATTCGGCAAGCCGGATCTCAAGGGCCTCGGGCCCGCCGTCAGAGGGGAACACGGTCGACAGGGTCAGGCCCTTGAAGCCCGTGATGTCCGCCTGGCGGAGCTGCTCCAGCTCGCGGTTGGTGAGGATCGGCTGGTCCAGTTCCAGCATCCGGCAGTGCTCGGGGCCGGGCTGGAGGATGTTGCGCGCCTGGCCCACGTACTGGGTCAGGCTCATCACCACCTCTTCGCGGATCGGGTCGATGGGCGGGTTGGTGACCTGGGCGAAGAGCTGCTTGAAGTAGCCGTAGAGCGGGCGGCTCTGGCGCGACAGCACCGCCACCGGGGTGTCGTCGCCCATGGAGCCGACCGGCTCCTGGCCGTCGATGCACATCGGCGCGATGACCATCTTCAGGTCTTCGATGGTGTACCCGAACGCCTGCTGCTGCTGGCGGATGTGCTCGTGGCGGGGGATCGGCGGCTGGGCCGGGGCCGGGAGCTGGTCGAGGGTGATCTTGTGCTCCTCGATCCAGTCCGCGTAGTCGTTCGCCTTGGCCAGGTCGGCCTTGACCGCGGCGTCGTCGAGGATGACACCCTTCACGGTGTCGACGACCATCATCTTGCCGGGCGCGAGGCGGTCCTTGCGGGCGATCTTCTCGGCGGCGAAGTCGAGGGTGCCCATCTCCGAGGCGTAGAGCACCTCGTCGTCGGTGGTGACCAGGAAGCGGGCCGGGCGCAGGCCGTTGCGGTCGAGGGCGGCGACCACCCGGTCGCCGTCACAGGTGACCAGGTTGGCGGGGCCGTCCCACGGCTCCATCATGGTCGCGTGGTACTCGTAGAAGCCCTTCATCTCGCGCTTCATGCCGGCCTTGGTCGCCCACGCCTCGGGCACCATCATGGCCAGGGCGTGGGGCAGGCTGCGGCCGGTGCGGGTCAGGAACTCCAGGGCGTTGTCGAAGCAGGCGGTATCGGAGCCGCCTTCGATGATCACCGGCTTGAGGTCCTCGACCGCGTCGCCGAGATCCGGGTGGGCGAACAGGGCCTCGCGGGCCTTCATCCGGTTCACGTTGCCGCGCAGGGTGTTGATCTCGCCGTTGTGGGCGGTCAGCCGGAACGGGTGGGCGAGGGACCAGGTGGGGAACGTGTTGGTCGAATAGCGGGAATGGACCAGGGCGATGGCGCTGGTGCAGCGCTCGTCGGAGAGGTCCTTGAAGTAGGTGTCGACGCCCTCGGAGAGCAGCATGCCCTTGTAGACGACGGTCTTCGCCGACAGGGAGCAGACGTAGAAATCCTTGGCTGCCGCGTCCGGGTGGGCGGCGATGCGCTTCTCGGCCCGCTTGCGGGCGAGATAGAGCACACTCTCGAAACGCTTGGCGGCGACCGTGCCGCGGCCGACGAAGACCTGGCGGATGGCCGGTTCGCTGGCCTTGGCGTTGCGGCCGAGGGTCGAGCTGTCCACCGGGACATCGCGCCAGCCGAGGACCTCCAGGTCGTAGTCGGTCAGGGCGGATTCCAGGGCCTTTTCGCACAGCGAGCGCACCGCGGCGGCCTTGGGCAGGAAGACCATGCCGACGGCATAATCCCCGGCGATGGGCAGCGAGACGCCGCTCACCGCGCGGAAGAACGCATCCGGGACCTGGATGAGGATGCCGGCGCCGTCGCCGTCGAGGGGGTCCGCGCCGACCGCGCCACGGTGGGTCAGGTTGCGCAGGATCTGCACGCCCCGGGCCACGGTCTGATGGGTCTTGATCCCCTTCAGGTTGGCGATGAAGCCGACGCCGCAGGCATCGTGCTCGAAGGCGGGATCGTAGAGGCCCTGGGCGGGGGGGAGACCGGTCATGGTGGATTCCAGCGGGGTCAGACGGAGACGGATGTCGTCGAGGTGAGGATGCGGCGCACGGCGGAGCGGACGTCGCGATGGGGGATGAGGTCGGCGTAGGGGGCGGGACCGACCATCGGCCGGCCGGCATCGACCTGGGCGCGGCTGCCGTCGGGTCCGCGGTCGAGCAGGCCGCGCTCCCACAGGCAGGCGAGGGGGTTCAAGCCGGTGGCGAGGACCACGCCGACCCGGCCCTCGTGGACCGGGATGTTGAGGACCGGCATGCCCGGACGGCCGATGTGGAGGATCCCGGGGAAGCCATGCTCGCCGAGTTCGGCGGCGACGGCGCGCAGGCGGGGCACGGCGGCCATGGGGACCTCGCGGAACGACGCGGTGACGGCGCCGGTGCCGGAGGTGGCGGCGGCGCCGACGCTGGTCATGCCGGCGCGGATGAAGACCTCGTTCGGACTCAGTGAGGTCGAGTCGTAGCGGATCATCTCCAGGAAGTGGGCGGGCTGGCCTCCGGCCACGTGAAGCAGGCCGCCGAAGATCGGATGGCTTGGCACCCCCCGGCGCATGAGCACCGAGGCGAGGGTCAGGGAGCACATGGTGCCCAGGCCGACCATGCCCTCGGGCACGGCGCGGCCGAGGAGTTCACCGCCGGGACCACTGACCAGCACCCGCTCACCCACCGCCAGTCCGGCGGCGAATACGGATTCCAGGGCGTCGCATACCGCTTCGATGGCGGCAAGGGGTACCAGACAGGCGTTGACCGAGACGGAACCCAGGCCGGTGGCCGGGTCGAAGTCCAGGCTGCAGGCGGTCTCCTCCATCCGGTAGAGGACCGAGCCGAGTCGGCGATTGGCGGTCAGGCTCCGGGCCTGGACCTGGCCCGCCTCGGACAGCCGGTAGCCCCGTCGGCCCTCGCGGACCAGGAGACCCCCGTCGCAGAGCTCTTGGAGATGCAGGCGGAGGGTGCGCTCGCTTGGCTCAAGCCCTTGTGCAGTAAGTGCATCCATCAAATCGCGACTGCTCAGCAGTTCCCGCCACGGCTGGTCGCGGAGGGCGATCAGGATCGGGCCATAGCGGTCGGGGTGCTCGCGGACGAGGTCCGCGGCAGATCCAGCGATGGGCAGAATGGCCGATGTGGAGGGTGACATGGGCGGGTGTGAGCGGCAATGGATTGCCGTTGGTTGCGGCACCATGCGCCGTGGACGTGCTTTGCAAGGGGGTTTTCACGCATTATTATGCAATAGAATCATTCAAAGCGATTGTCTGGATGATATTTCTTCATGAAACTACGGCATCCTTGCCGGTCTATTGCGGCAGTCCCAGCCCGGCAAAAGCGGTCCACAGGGCATGCACGTGCCCAGACCCGCCGAGATCGGGCGCAAGGAATGGTTTGGAGGGAAGGCGTCCAGCCAACGGTGGCGCTGGGCCGCCGCATGCGACCATGAGGTCG
>CAMCAC010000165.1 GCA_945872305.1 Candidatus Kuenenia stuttgartensis
GCCGTCCGCCATCGTTCACCGGTACAGGTTGTAGAACGACTTCAGGCCCAGGTACTTGGCCTGCTTGCCGAGCTGCTCCTCGATGCGGATCAGCTGGTTGTACTTGGCGATGCGGTCGGTGCGGCTGGCGGAGCCGGTCTTGATCTGGCCACAGTTGGTCGCCACCGCGATGTCGGCGATGGTGGCGTCTTCGGTTTCACCGGAACGGTGCGACAGGATCGCGGTGTAGCCGGCCTTCTGGGCCATCTGCACGGCGTCCAGGGTCTCGGTCAGGGTGCCGATCTGGTTGACCTTGACCAGGATCGAGTTGGCGCAGCCCTTGGTGATGCCTTCCGCCAGCCGCTTCGGGTTGGTGACGAAGAAGTCGTCGCCGACGATCTGGACGGTCTTGCCCATGCGGTCGGTGAGCTTCTTGTAGCCGGCCCAGTCGTCCTGGTCGAGGGCGTCCTCGATGCTGATGATCGGGTACTTGTTGGCCCAGCCGGCGAACAGTTCGATCATCTCATCGGCGGAGAACAGCTTGCCCGGGTTCGACTTCCAGAACTTGTAGCCCTTCTTCTCGCCCTCGTCGAAGAGCTCGGAGCTGGCGCAGTCCATGGCGATGGCGAAGTCGGCGTCGCGGCCGGGCTTGTAGCCGGCCTTCACAATCGCCTCCATGATGTACTTGAGGGCGTCCTCGTTGTCGATGTTCGGGGCGAAGCCGCCCTCGTCGCCGACGTTGGTGTTGTGGCCGGCCTTCTTGAGCACGCCCTTCAGGGCGTGGAACACTTCGCAGACCTGGCGGATGGCCTCGGACCAGCTGGTGGCGCCGACCGGCATCACCATGAACTCCTGGAAGTCGACCTTGTTGTCGGCGTGCTTGCCGCCGTTGATGATGTTGGCCATCGGGACCGGGAGCTGGACCGCGTTGGTGCCGCCGATGTAGCGGTACAGGGGCAGTCCGCGGCTCTCGGCGGCGGCCTTCGCCACCGCCAGGGACACGCCGAGCAGGGCGTTGGCGCCGAGCTTCGACTTGTTCTCGGTGCCGTCCATTTCGATCATCAGGGCGTCGATGGACCGCTGTTCGGCGGCGTCGATGCCGATCAGCTCGGGGCCGATCTTCTCGTTCACGTTGGCCACGGCCTTGAGCACGCCCTTGCCCAGGTACTTGCTCTTGTCGCCGTCGCGCAGCTCGCAGGCCTCGTAGATGCCGGTGCTGGCGCCCGAGGGCACCGCGGCGCGGCCCAGGGTGCCGTCGTCGAGGGTGACATCGACCTCGATCGTGGGGTTGCCACGGGAGTCGATGATCTGGCGGGCTTTGACGTCGTCGATGTACATGGGGTCCTCGGAAGGGGGGTTCGTGGGCAGGATGGCGCCCCGGGGCCGCCGCCAAGGGGGCAACCGATCCGCCGCGGGCAGACCTCCGTCCCGTGCATGGAACCGCGCCGCGGTGGTGGATGGACCCGGTTGCCGCATCCGTCGGCCGGCCGTATGCTCTCCACATGATCGCCGTCACCGACCGGACCTCCGCCGCCCTGCCTGAGCCGGTGCGCATCGCCCTGGCCCAAAAGGTTGCCGGTGGCAAGCTTGAACTTCCAGTCCTGCCGGAAGTTGCCACCCGGGTCGTGCAGTTGTGCAATGATGAAGGGGCAGATCCCCGGGAGCTGGCGGTCGTCATCCGCCGGGATCAGGCCATGGCCGCCCATCTCATGCGGCTGGCCAATAGCAGTCTGTATGCACCCATCACCCCGTTGGTCAGCCTCGACCAGGTGGTGAGCCGGCTGGGCATGAAGAAGGTGCGCGAGATCGCCCTGATCATCTCCTGCCAGTCCAAGGTCTTTGCCGTGCCCGGGCATGAGGCCCGGCTCAAGGTCCTGTTCCGCCACAGCCTGGGCGCGGCCGCCTTTGCCCAGGAGATCGCCCGCTCCCGGCGCTGGAATGTCGAGGAGGCGTTTCTCGCCGGTCTCCTCCACGACCTGGGCCGGCCGGTGCTGATCCAGGCCATCGTCGACCTGTGCCGGACCGAGGGCCTGTGCCCGACCGAGACGGCCATGGATGTCGCTTGCGACATCCTGCACACCCGGGTCGGAGCCGAACTGGTCAAGGCCTGGAACCTGCCGGTCCGCCTGAGCGAGGCGGTGCTCTGGCACCACGATCCGGAGCGCAGTGAAAGTGCCCGCAATCTGACCATGACCACCGCCCTGGCGGATGATCTCAGCCATCTGGTCTTCGGCCCCAAACGTCTCGATGAGGCAGCCATGCGCAGCCATCCCCTGTGCGCGCCGCTCAACATGTATCCGGACGAGATGGAATCCCTGCTCGCCAAGCGCGATGCCATCCAGAAGCAGGTGGAGGCCCTGGCATGAGCGACGCCCGCTACGACTTCGTGGTGATCGGTGGCGGTCCCGCCGGCCAGCATGCCGCCATGCATGCCGCCGGGCTTGGCCAGAAGGTCCTCCTGGTCGAGCGCAGCCATGCGGTGGGCGGTTCCTGCGTGTCCCTGGGCACCATCCCGTCCAAGACCCTGCGCGAGACCGCCCTGGCCCTGACCGGATTCCGGCGCAAGACCGCCGACCTCTTCCCGGTGGTCCTGTCCGAGGATCTCCAGGTCGCCTCGTTGATGACCCGGCTGGACCAGGTCATCGCCGCCCATCAGCGCTACATGGGCGAGCAGGTCCGTCGCTGCGGCGCCGACCGCTGGCACGGCCGGGCCCGTTTCGTCGATGCGACCCATGTCGAGGTCCAGGGTGTGGACGGCCACAAGCGGGTTGCGGAAGCGCGTTTCGTGGTCCTGTGCCCCGGCTCCCGCCCGCGCACCCCGAAGGAGGTGCCGGTGGACCATGCCCACATCCTCGATTCCGACTCCCTGCTCTCGATGACCTACCTGCCGAAGACGCTCACCGTCCTCGGCGCCGGGGTCATCGCGACCGAATACGCGAGCATCTTCGCCAGCCTGGGCACCACCGTGACCATGGTCGACAAGGGGCCGCGCCCCCTGGGATTCCTCGACCCGGAGCTGGTGGTGCGCTGGCTCGACGCGTTCCACGCCGGCGGCCACCGCTACATCGGCGGCACCTCCGCCACGGCGGTGGAGCACGACGGTTTCGAGGTGGTCGCCACGCTGGGCGACGGTCAGGTGCTGCGCAGCGAGAAGCTGCTCTGCGCCCTTGGCCGGGTCGCCAACCTCGACGGGCTCGACCTCGGCAACGCGGGGCTTCAGGCCAGCGACCGGGGGATCATCCCGGTGGGCTCCGACTACCGCACATCGGTCCCCACCATCTTCGCCGCCGGCGATGTGATCGGCCCCCCGAGCCTGGCCTCGGCATCCCAGAACCAGGGCCGTTGCGCGGTGGACTTCGCCCTCGGCCGCACCCCGTCCCAGCCGGTGGAATTGATCCCCATGGGGATCTATGCCATCCCCGAGATGTCGCAGATCGGCCTGACCGAGGAACAGGCCCGCCAGAAGCACGGCGGCGCCATCGTCGGCCGCGCCCCGTTCTCGGAGGTCGCCCGCGGCCAGATCGCCGCCATCCAGGACGGCCTGCTCAAATTGGTTGCCGCCCCGGACGGCCGCAAGCTCCTCGGTGTCCAGGTGGTCGGCGAGGGGGCCGCCGAACTGGTCTCGATCGGCCAGACGGCGTTGCTCGTCGGCGCGGACGTGGATCTGTTCGCGGACAACACCTACAACTTCCCGACCATGGCCGAGGCCTATCGGGTCGCGGCCCTGGAGATCGTTCGTGCACGCGGCCGTTGAGCTGGGCCCGGTCCGCACTGCCCGGCGTCAGGCGGTCCTCTGGGACCTCGACGGCACCCTGGTCGATACCTCCCGGGACATCGCCGCTGCGATCCAGCGGGTACGCGCCGGGGATGGGCTGCCCGCCCTGCCGCTGGCCGAGGTCCTGGGCATGGTCGGAGATGGGATGGAGCTGTTGCTGTCCCGGGCCCTGGCACCCATCCCGGTCGAGGAGCGCCACCGGGATGCCTTCATCCGGGCCTATGGCGACGGGTGCGACCGGGACAGCCCGCCCTACGACGGGATCATCACCGCCCTGTCCCGCATCCATGCGATGGGTTGGGCCCAGGGGGTGGTGACCAACAAGCCGGGTCTGTTCACCGACCGCATCATCCAGGCGGCGGGTATCGCCCGCTTCCTGCCGGTGGTGGTCGCCGGCGACGGCGTGCGCAAACCGGACCCCGCCCCGGTCCTCGCGGCCCTGCGCCGGCTCGGTATCCCGGCGGAGCACGCCTGGATGGTGGGCGACCACCGCACGGACCTCGCCGCCGGCGCCGCCGCCGGCTGCCGCACCGTCTTCTGCACCTGGGGCTTTGGCCGCCGGGACGGCCTGCCGGCGGACGCCATCGCCGGCGAACCGCTGGAGGTCCTGCGCGCGATCGGGGTCGCCTGCCCGTGATCCGCGATGCCGCCGGGACCCCGATCACCCCGGATCTGCTGCTGCATGCCTATGCCCAGCGGGCCTTCCCGATGGCGGACGACCGCACCGGGCCGATCCACTGGTACCGTCCGGAACGCAGGGCGATCATCACCTGGGACCGCTACAAGATCCCCGACAGCCTGCGCAAGACCCTGCGCAAGGAACCCTACCGGATCACCGTCGACGCCGCGTTTCCACAGGTCATCGCCGCCTGCGCCGACCGCCGGGAGACCTGGATCAGCACGGATCTGGAGGGGCTGTACGTGGACCTGCACCGCCTCGGCCACGCCCACTCGGTGGAGGCCTGGCGCGGCGATGAGCTGGTGGGCGGCTGCTACGGCCTTGCGGTGGGTCCGGTATTCAGCGGCGAAAGCATGTTCCACCGCGCCGACGACGCGGCCAAGATCTGCGTGGTCCATCTCGTCGAACGCCTCCAGGCCTCGGGCTTCTCCTGCCTGGACTGCCAGCAGCAGAGCCCGCACATGCAGCGCTTCGGGGCCTATGAGATTTCGGATCGGGAGTACGGGCGGAGGATCGACGAGTGGACCCAGGCCTCGGGGGGCAACGCGGGGTCCTGACCGTTCCGGTGACCCGTTCCTCATCCGCCCATGTTCGTCCTTCCATCAGGACTTCTGCCGGAAACCCCCACATACCACCCACCGTCCCCATGACCAAGGTCATCGCCATGAAATGGCTCGGCCTCGCCGTCACCGTCCTGCTCCTCGGCGCCATCGTCGCTGGCGGACGGGGTCCGGCCCCGGCTCCGCTTGGGACCGTTCCGGAGTGGACGGCGGGGACTGCGCGGCTGACCGCCGAGGAGATCGCCGCCGCCCCGGCGCGCATCGATGCCCTGGTGGATGCGGCCCTGGCCAAGGCCGGCGTGAAACCGGCCCCGCCCCTGGACGACCACGCTTTCCTGCGCCGGGCGGCCCTCGACCTGCTCGGCCGCCTGCCCACCGGACCCGAGGCCGCCGCGTATCTCCTCGACCAGGGCCCGGACCGCCACCGGCGGATGACGGAACGGTTCCTGGCCAGCCCGGCCCATGCCCAGGTCCGCTATCTCCAGTTCGCGGACCTGTTCCGGGTCCAGAGCCAGATGCAGGGCCGCTATCCCGGCCAGTCCTATGTCGCCTGGCTCCAGGCCCAGGCGGTCGCCAATCGGCCGTGGGATGCACTGGTCCGGGATCTCGTCACCGCGAGCGGCGCGGCCTTCGCCCGCATCGGCGGGGCGGGGGGCTACTGGCTGCGGGATGCGGGCATGCCCATCGACCGGGTCGCCCACGAGACCCAGGCCCTGCTCGGCACCCGGGTCGGCTGCGCCCAGTGCCACGACCACCCCTACGACACCTGGACCCGCAAGCAGTACTGGCAGGCCGCCGCCTTCACCGCCGACACCAAGGTGGACCGCCGGCCGGCGAATCCCGGCCAGGCCGGGCCGGCCCTGCGCCGGGCCAACGAGGGACTCGACCCGCAGGAGCGCAACATCCTCCGCCAGATCTCCTTCGTCACCGGCACCCAGGTGCTGCCAGGCAAGACAGGGATGCTCGCCCTGCCCAGTGACTGGAGCGCCGACGATGGTCCCGAGAAGCCCGGTCAGAAGGTGCCCGCCGCCACCCTGTGGGGAGGGGGCGGTTCCAGCGGCGATCCCCGGACCGCCTGGGCGATCTGGCTCACGGCGCCGGAGAATCCGCGCTTCGCCGCGGTGATGGCGCACCGCCTGTGGGTCCGACTGATGGGCTACCCGATCGCCCCGGTGGACACGTGGACCGATGGCTCGGTGCCCGCGGATCCGGAACTGCTCGACCTGCTTACCCGCCTGTTCATCTCGACCGGATACGATCTCGACCGGGTTGAGGGCGTCCTGGTCGCCACCCGGGCCTATCGCCGGGTATCGGTGGCTGGCGACGCCGCCACCGCTGGCCACCGGGCGGGACCCCTGCGCCGCCGGCTCGGCGCGGAGCAGATCTGGGATTCCCTGGTCGCCCT
>CAMCAC010000166.1 GCA_945872305.1 Candidatus Kuenenia stuttgartensis
CGGCCCACCCTCGCGGGCGGGGCGCGGAAGATATCCGGCTGTTCCAGCCGTCAACCCCCCGCACCAACCCCCACCACCACGCTCCCTTTCCAGGGCCCATCGCGGCGGGGAGGCGCGTTGTAGGCCCTCACCCCCATCGTCAAGGGGGTTGGTTACATCGTCCCGCTGCGCAGGCGGGCGAGGTCCGCTTCCAGCGCCTTCAAGAACGGCGCGAACTTCGCCTGGTTGGCCGGACCAAGTGCCACCAAGTGCTGATGGGCGCGCTGGATGAGCTCCATGCGCTCAACCGGCGTCTGGCCTGGATCCGCCTCCAGGTCGCGGAATTCCAAAGCCGGCGCATCGCCGGTGGGGACCACCGCCACGACCTCGGTCACGCCGAGCAGAGCCAGGAGCTTCTGGCCCTGCTCGGTCGGTCGGACCACGACCAGGCGGCCACCGGCCTCGGTCATGGCCTGGGCGTGGCCGACCAGGGTGCCCATGAAGGTGGAATCCATGCCGGTCACGGCACTCAGATCCACGCATACCAGGGCGACTCCGGTGGCCCGACCCGCCTCCAGGAAGGCGTCGAGCACCGGTGCATTGCGCATGGATGCCAAGCCGCTGGCCCGCACATACACCGTGCTGCCTGCCCGGGCGACGCTGTAGGCGGCGCTCATGGGCGGCCTCCGGCGGCGAGGAGTTCCCGGGCCTGGGCCTGGGCGGCGGCGCCGCCGCCCAGCATCGCCACCAGTTCCGCTTGCCGCGGGACCCCGGCAAGCGCCTCGACCTGGACCCGGGTACGGTCGTCGGCCTGATCCTTGACGACCCGGTAGTGGTGGGCGGCGCTGGCCGCGATCTGGGCGGTGTGTGTCACAGCGACCACGGTGCGGCCTTCTGCGAGACGCGCCAGCACCGAGGCGAGGGCTCCGCCCAGGCGGGCACCGACCCCGGCGTCGATCTCGTCGAAGACCAGGACCGGGGCACCGCCCCCGCCCACGGCGGCACAGGCGAGGACCAGGCGGGCGGCCTCGCCGCCGGATGCCACCTGGCTGATCGGACCGGCGGGAAGCCCTGGATTGGTACGGAGATGGATCTCCTGATGGACGCTGCCGAGGGGCCCGGCGGGGGCCTCGGACTGGTGCAGGAGCAGGCGGGCCTTGGGCATGCCGAGGTCCCCCAGGACCCCCTGGACCGCCTCCGCCAGGGCGGGGAAGGCCTTGGCCCGGGCCTTGGCCAGGGCGGTGCCCAGGCGCAGGCGTTCCGCCTCGGCGGCGGCGAGGTCGGCCCGGGCCAGGGCCAGACGCTCGTCCACGGTGGAGAGGTCGTGAATGCGGGCCTGGATCTCGGTCCGGGCGGCGAGGACCGCCCCCTCGACATCCGCGGCGCCGGGGGCGTGCTTGCGGGCGAGGGTGTGCCACTGGTCCAGGCGGGCGGCGATGCGGTCCAGTTCCTCGGGATCCGCATGCAGACGCTCCTCGGCGCCGCGGCAGGCGCGCGCGGCGTCGCGCAGCAGTTCCTGGGCCTGCCGGGCGAGGTCGCCGGCCTCGGCGAGCCGGGGCTCCGGGGCGTCGGAGAGGCGCTTGGCGGCCCGGCCAACGGAGGCGAGGGCCTGTTCCAAGGCCTGGGCCTGTTCACCTGCGGCATCCCGCCAGGTGCCGGCGTCCGCGAGCAGGGCGTGGCGGGATTCCAGTTCCGCCAGTTCCCCGCCCTTGGGATCGAGCTCCGCGAACTCGCGTTCCTGGAAGCGGAGGAAATCCAGCTCCTTGGCGCTGCCGCTGCCGCCTTCGGCGAGTTCGCGGACCCGGGCGGCGGCGGCGAGGACCCCGGCGTGGGCGGCCGTATAGGCTTCGGCCTGGCCGGCGAGACCCGCAGGGCGGTCGATCAGCGCGAGCTGGACAGCCGGCTCCCCGAGACGCAGGGCGGCGTGCTGGGCATGGACCTCGATCAGGGCATCAGCCACCCCGCGCAGGGTGGCGACGGTGACCGGGGTGTCGTTGATCCACGCCTGGCTGCGGCCGGCGGCGGTGAGCCGGCGGCGGAGGATGAACTGGCCGTCCTCGGCGGCGACACCCGCCGCCTGGGCGGTGTGGGCGGCGAGGTCCACGGGGGCCTGGACCACGGCGGTCACCTCGGCGTGGTCGGCGTGCGGGCCCACCAGGCCCGCCGCGGCCCGACCACCACGCAGCAATTCCACCGCGTCCATGAGCAGGCTCTTGCCCGCGCCGGTCTCACCGGTGATCGCACACAGGCCCGCTCCGGGCCTGAGCCGTGCCGCATCGACGATGACGAGGTTGGTGACGGCCAGCTCAAGCAGCATGCCAGTCCATATTGACCGCACGGGCGGCGGTGCAACGGCGCAGTGGCGCGGGCCGGGGTCCTTGCGATGGCGTTGCCGCCGGCGATCCCCGGGCCATGGCCACGGTCCTCACCTCCGATGCGGTGCTTCCGCTCACCTGCACGCGGGCGGGGACCTGCTGCCACGGCAAGGCGGTGTGGGTGACCCCGTGGGAGGCGGTCCGCTTGGCCGAGGCGCTGGGAGTAGGTCCGGAGCGCCTGTTCCGGGAGCGCACCGACGGCGGCATCCGCCTGCGCTTCGACGGTACCGACCGCTGGCGCGGGCAACCCGCCTGCGCCCTCTACGACCCTGCCACCGGATGCCGGGCCCACGGCGGGCGGCCCCTGGCCTGCCGGCTGTATCCCCTGGGCCGGCGCCACGACGGCACCACGGCGGTGATCCTCCACGAAGGCACGGTGTTTCCCTGCCTGGACGGCTGCCCCTCGGTGGCGGATCTGCCGCGCATGACCGTCGCGGACTACCTGCGAGACCAGGGCACGGGGCCATGGGAGACGGCCCAGGACCGCACCCGGGAACTCGCGGCGGACCTCGCCGAGGCGGCGTTCGCCGTAGTCGTGGACAGCGGCCTGCTGCGGGCCCGGGGCCGGGCGGTGGTGAAGGGCTGGGGAGCGGTGGGCCGCGAAAGCCCCGCAGCCCGGGCCGCGGTCCTGGGCCCGTGGTTCGCACCGCTCATCATGCCCCGGCTCGGGGCGGATCCGGCGGATCCCGCCGCCTGGATCGCCGCCCACCACCAGGATCTCCAGCACCGGCTCCAGGACGCCTTCGCCCGGCTCGCGGACCCCGCGGCCCTGGCGGAGGCCGGGCTCGCCTGTCTGCGCATGGCGGTGCATCTCGGACAGGCCTGCGGCGGCGATGCGGAGGCGCTGGCGCGGACCTGGGCCCGGCGGGCGGAGTCCCTGGCCGGGTAGCCGGATCGAGCCCCGGATGGCACCCGCCGCAGGTTGCCCGGAACCGGGCGGGGCTACGGTGCCGCCCCGACCGCAGCGAGCCCCATGCCCCATCCCCAGCATCTGATCCGTAACTTCTGCATCATCGCCCACATCGACCACGGCAAGTCGACCCTGGCGGAGCGTCTGATGCAGACCGCCGGCGGCCTGCGCAACAAGGAGGACAAGGAACTCGTCGTCCTCGACGGCATGGACCTGGAGCGCGAGCGCGGGATCACGATCAAGGCCAAGGCGGTGTGCATGTGGCACAAGCACAGCGACGGCCAGCTCTACCAGCTCAACCTGATCGACACCCCGGGCCATGTGGACTTCAACTACGAGGTCACCCGCTCGCTCCAGGCCTGCGAAGGCTGCCTGCTGGTGGTCGACGCCAGCCAGGGCGTGCAGGCCCAGACCGTGGCCAACTTCCTCCTCGCGATCGACCAGAACCTGACGATCATCCCGGTGATCAACAAGATCGACCTGCCGAGCGCCCAGCCGGACCAGGTCGCCGCCGAGATCGAGGAGTCGCTCACCCTGCCCGCGGACGACGCCATCAAGGCGAGCGCCAAGGCCGGCATCGGCATCACCGACATCCTGTCCGCGGTCATCGAGCGCGTGCCCGCCCCAGGCGGCACCCGTGCCGGCCAGCTCCAGGCCCTGATCTTCGACGCGATCTACGACGACTACCGCGGCATCATCCTGTACATCCGGGTCAAGTCCGGGCGACTCAAGGCCGGCGACAAGATCCGCATGATCCGCTCGGCGAAAACCTATGAGATCAGCGAGATCGGCCGCCTGCTTCCGCAGATGACCCCGACCAAGGAAGGGCTCGAAGGCGGCGAGGTGGGCTATGTCTGCGCCGCCATCAAGGCCCTCGGCGATGTGAAGGTGGGCGACACCATCACCCTGGAAGTCGACCAGGGCGAGGCACTGCCCGGCTTCCGCGAAATGAAGCCGATGGTGTACTGCGGCCTGTACCCGTCCGGCGAGACCACCTACGACCAGTTGCGCGAGGCGGTGGAGAAGTTCTCACTCAACGACGCCAGCTTCCGCTGGGCGCCCGAGAACGGCGGTGCCCTCGGCCACGGCTTCCGCTGCGGCTTCCTCGGCATGCTCCACATGGAGATCTGCCAGGAGCGCCTGGAGCGCGAGCACGACCTCGACATGGTCCAGACGGCGCCCACCGTCACCTACATCCTGACCCTCAAGGGCACGGACGTGGAGGGCAAGCCGCGCATGCTGGAGATCACCACTCCCGGAGAGATCCCCGAGGACGGCTACGAGGCGATCCAGGAGCCAGTGGTCGACATCCACTTCTTCATCCCTGCGGACAAGATCGGCGCGGTGATGAACCTCGTCTCGGACCGCCGGGGCGTGTTCCAGCGCCAGGAATACATCGGCACCCAGCGCTGCAAACTGACCTACCGCATGCCGCTCGCCGAGGTCATCTACGACCTCTTCGACAAGCTGAAGTCCGCGACCCAGGGCTACGGCAGCATGGACTACGAGTTCGCCGGCTACGAGACCGCCGACCTGCTCAAGGTCGACATCCTGGTCCACAACCAGCCCTGCGCGGCCCTGGCGTTCATCTGCCACCGCACCGCCGCCGAGCACCGGGGCCGCAAGATCATCGCCGCCCTCAAGGAAGAGATCCCGCGCCACCTGTTCGAAGTCGCCCTCCAGGCCGCCGTGGGCACCCGCGTGCTCGCCCGCGAGACGATCAAGAGCGTCGGCAAGAATGTGACCGCCAAGTGCTACGGCGGCGACATCACCCGGAAGCGCAAGCTCCTGGAGAAGCAGAAGGAAGGCAAGAAGCGGATGAAGATGATCGGCAATGTCGAGGTGCCCCAGGGCGCCTTCATGGCCGTCCTCAAGAGCCGCTCCGCCGACGACTGAACGTTGGGGCGCCTGCGGCGGGCTACAGGAGGGCGGGAGATCGCGGAGGGCCGCGGAGGACTCCCGGGCTTGGCGAGCGGCACGCCGGTGATCCTTTCCCTGTCTCCGCGGCCCTCCGTGCCCTCCCGAACTCCTGTAAGCCTCGACATCCATCGTTGGAGGTTTACAGGAGTTCGGGAGGACGCGGAGGGCCGCGGAGGGGTGTTGGGCGCGGTCTGCCTGTACTCCGCGCCTCCCGGCCCATCGTCCTTCCCCTCCTCCCGTTCGTTTCTGCGTGGGATCGTGCTTGGCTCACGGGCGTCGAGCCTACCTTGGACACCTCCGCGGCCCTCCGCGTTCTCCCGCCCTCCTGTGAGCCTCGAAGAACATTCACCATGACCATCGCGATCCCTGATTCCGTCACCCTCGATGCCGGGAAAGGTGGGCTGCCGCGGGTGCGGGTGCGCAATGCGCTCGGGGCGGCGGAGATCTACCTGGACGGGGCGCATGTGACCTCGTTCACGCCGGCAGGCGGGGCGGATCTGCTGTGGATGAGCGCCCAGTCGCTGTTCGCCGAGGGCAAGCCGATTCGCGGCGGGATCCCCCTGTGCTGGCCGTGGTTCGGGCCGGATCCGAAGGGGCTGGGCCGGACGGGGCACGGCGTGGCGCGGCTGGCCCGGTGGACGCCGGTGGCGGCGGCGCAGCTCCACGACGGGCGCACCCGCATCGACCTCGCCCTGGATCCCTGCGCCGCCACGGCGCCGGGCATCGATCAGCCGTTCCACCTCGACCTGACCGTGATCGTCGGCCGGGAGCTGGAGGTCCGCCTGACCACGGTAAACACCGGCCGGAGCGCCCTGACCATCGACGACGCGCTGCACACTTATTTCGCCGTGCGCGATGTCCGCTCGACCACGATCACCGGGCTCGAAGGCATTGGCTACGTTGACAAGGTGGATGGCGGCGCGCGCAAGGTCCAGGCCGGCGCCATCGCCTTCACCGGCGAGACCGACCGGGTCTACCAGCCCACCGCGGGCACCGTGGTCATCGACGACGGCGTGCGCCGCATCCGGGTCGCCAAGGCCGGCAGCGCCGCCACCGTGGTGTGGAACCCGTGGACCGCCAAGGCCAAGGCGATGGCGGATTTCGGCGACGACGAGTGGCCCGGCATGCTGTGCATCGAAGCCGCCAACTGCCTCGACGCCCCGATCCACCTCCTCCCCGGCACCGCCCACACCACCACCCAGGTCATCGGCCT
>CAMCAC010000167.1 GCA_945872305.1 Candidatus Kuenenia stuttgartensis
CCCTGGTGGCATTGCTCGCGCTGCCTGGCTCCGCCGGTGGAGTCCTGCTGGGTCGGATCTGGGCGGGGCGGACGGAGCGGCGGTGACGCAGGAAAGCCTGCGCGTCAAGCCGCGTCTCTGTCGTCCGTCCAGATACAATGCGTACTCTCTGCTTGCGTCTGGTCCCCGTTTGATATAATGTATCCACCAAGAGACGTGCCAACGTCCTGCGGGTCCGCCGGGACGTCCCTGCGGCATATCATCCTGAGCTGCTGATAGAGATCCTCCTCCCCATGGCCAAGTCCCCTGTTCCGACCTCCGCCGCCCCCACCCCCGTGGTGGAATCCGAAGATGCCGCCCCGGTGAAGTCCCCGGACGGCGCCCCGCTGTCGATCGCGGATGTGGTGGCCCAGCTGGTCAAGATCGCCAAGAAGGGCCAGGTCACCTACGACCAGCTCAATGCGATCCTGCCCGAGGCGGCCAACGACCCGCGCCAGCTCGACCAGATCCTGGAGCAGCTTGAAGGCCGCGGCCTGGAGCTGGTCGAGGACGCCGGCGATGGCGACGGCGGCGACTCCGAAGAAGGGGACGGCGGCGAACAGCCGGTGGCCTACGAGGGCTATGGCTCGGCGGCGCCCGAGGAGACCGAGGCCGAGGTCGGCGAGAAGATCGACGACCCGGTCCGCATGTACCTGTCGCAGATGGGAGAGATCCCGCTGCTGACCCGGGACCAGGAGATCGAGCTCGCCCGGCGCATCGAGATCTTCCGCGACGGCTTCCGCCGCAAGGTGATGACCACGCCCGAAGCCATCCGCCGCGGCATCTCCTGGGTCGAGGAGCAGAAGGAGATCAAGGAGCAGCAGGAGAAGAACGCCAAGAGCCACGGTTCTTCCCCCGCCCGCGACGACTATCTCGACCGCGCCAACAACCACCTGTCCACCCTCCACAAGGCCATCGAGCAGATCCAGAAGCTCGCCGACGCCGTGGTCGCCGACGGGGCCAAGGACCTGCGCCAGGAGCAGCTCCTGCGCAACCGCATGCTGCGCGCCTACCGTCTCCTCGAGGAGATGGAGCTCGACGCGCGCACCGTGGTCGGGGTCAAGGACGACATGCTCGACGCCCGCCGGCGGATCCTCCGCCTGCGCCGGGAGATCGAGCAGAACAAGAAGAAGGCCAGCGTCCGCGAGAAGGAGAACGACCTCGCCGGCCAGGCCCGCGCCGTCGGCGAGCCGATCGACCGCTTCATCGACCGCTGCCTGCATGTATCCAAGCGCTTCCGCGGCTACGAGGATGCCAAGCAGAAGCTGTCCTGCGGCAACCTGCGCCTGGTGGTCTCGATCGCCAAGAAGTACCGCAACCGCGGCCTGTCGTTCCTCGACCTGATCCAGGAAGGCAACGCCGGCCTGATGAAGGCCGTCGAGAAGTACGAGTACAAGCGCGGCTACAAGTTCTCGACCTATGCGACGTGGTGGATCCGCCAGGGCATCACCCGGGCGATCGCCGACCAGGCGCGGACCATCCGCATCCCGGTCCACATGATCGAGACGATGGGCAAGCTCCGGAAGATCCAGAAGGACATCCTCCAGGACACCGGCCGCGAGCCGACCATCGAGCAGATCGCCGAAGTCGCCAAGATGTCGGTCACCGAGTGCAAGCGCGTGATCCGCGTGTCGAAGCACCCGATCAGCCTCGACCGGCCGATCGGTGACAGCGACGACTGCTACTTCGGCGACTTCCTCGAAGACAAGTCGGCGGAGAACCCCGCGAACATCTCGTCCAACGAGCTGCTCAAGGAGAAGATCACCGAGGTGCTCGACACCCTCACCGACCGCGAGCGCGAGATCATCTGCCTGCGCTACGGCATCGGCGACGGCTACACCTACACCCTGGAGGAGGTCGGCCGCCGGTTCAACGTGACCCGCGAGCGCGTCCGTCAGATCGAGGCCAAGGCGATCAAGAAGCTCCAGCATCCGATCCGCTCGCGGAAGCTCGAAGGCTTCATCGACACCAAGATCTACTGAGTCTCGGGTTCCGGGTTCCGGGTTTCGGGTTTCGGGACGCCCCTGGTTCGCCAGGGGCGTTTCCGTTGGTCGATGCCGTTTCTGTCTGATCCCATGGACCATCCAAGAATCCGCCTCCCGAAACCCGAAACCCGAAACCCGAAACCACACGAAGGCATGCACCCGCTCTCCCTCCCGGTCCTCGTCGCCGCCCTCGGCTACTTCGTCGACATCTATGACATCGTCATCTTCGGGGTGACCCGGGGACCGAGCCTGAAGGACCTGGGGATCGCCCCGGACCAGGTGAACGCCGTCGGACAGATGATCTTCAACGGGCAGATGGTGGGCATGCTGCTCGGCGGGGTGCTGTGGGGCGTGCTCGGTGACCGGGTGGGTCGGATCCAGGCCCTGTGGGGCTGCATCATCCTGTATTCCCTGGCGAATCTCGCCTGCGCCGGGCTCGGCCATTACGGCACCTGGATGCCGGTGGAGCAGCAGTACCTGTGGCTGCGGTTCATCGCCGGGGTCGGGCTGGCCGGTGAACTGGGCGCCGCGATCACCCTGGTCAGCGAGCTGGTGGATCCCCGGCGGCGCGGCTGGGCCACGGCCCTGGTCGCCGGCATCGGGGTGAGCGGGGCGGTGGCGGCGGTGGGCATCTCGAAGCTCACGGATTGGCGCACCGCCTATGTGGTCGGCGGGATCCTCGGCTTCGCCCTGCTCCTGTTGCGGGTGCGGATCCTCGAATCGGGGATCTTCGCCCACAGCGTCCAGAGCCATGTACGGCGCGGTTCCCTGGTGATGCTGTTCGCCTCCGCCGACCGTTGGCGGCGCCTGCTCGCCTGCATCCTCATCGGGGTGCCCACGTGGTTCGTGGTCGGCAGCCTGGTGTTCTTCTCCAACAAGCTGGCCGCCGCCAAGGGCGTGGCGGAGCCGGTGGATCCCGCCTTCGCGATCATGTGGTGTTATATCGGCCTCATCGTCGGCGACCTGGGCAGCGGGGCCGCCAGCCAGCTCCTGCGCAGCCGGCGCCTGGCGATCGGCTTGTTCCTGGCCCTGACCACCGTCCTGGTCGGGGTGGCATGCCTGGCGCCGCTGCCGGTCACCGGCTACTATGTCCTGGCGGCCTGCCTCGGGGTCGCGGTGGGCTACTGGGCGGTGTTCGTCTCCGTGGCCGCCGAGCAGTTCGGGACCAACCTGCGGGCCACCGTGGCGACCATCGTGCCCAATGTCGCCCGGGGGCTGGTGTGGCCGATCAGCCTGGCCACCACCGCCCTGACCCCGTCCCTCGGCCACCCCCACGCCACCCTGGCGATCGGTGCAATCTGCCTCGCCCTGGCCTTTCTCGGCGTGTGGCTGCTGCGCGAGACCTGGGGCACCGACCTCGACTGGCAGGAGGCCTGATGCTCGTCCATCGCCGTTCCGGTGGGCCGCCGGTGCTGCGGCCGGTGGGGGTGATCCGCTCGCCGTGGAAGTGGCGCGAGGAAGCGCCGCGCCAGCCCGACACCGACACCGAGGCCGAAGTGGTCCTGCACGGCGAGGGCATGCAGAACGCCCTCAAGGACGTGGCGGGATTCGATCGGATCTGGCTGCTCTGCTGGTTCCACCACTGCCGCGGCTGGGTCCAGCAGGTGGTGCCGCCCCGGGACCGGGTGAAACGCGGCGTCTTCGCCACGCGGGCCCCGGACCGGCCGAATCCCATCGGGCTCAGCTGCGTCCAGGTGGTGTCGGTACAAGGTCGGCGCATCCGCATCCGTGGCCATGATCTGCTCGACGGTACGCCGGTGCTCGACATCAAGCCCTACATCCCCGCCTACGACAGCCACCCGGACAGCCGGGCGGGCTGGGTCGATGGCTTGAGGGATCCGGGTGCGGATCACCGGCTGCGCCCGGACCCGCCGTCGCTGCGCAAGGAGCACAAGACCCAGAAATAGGACGTATTTGTCCGCAAAATGCAGTCAGCCCTTGACGGGCTGGTACATCGTGATGCAGACTGGCTGATGAACATCTCGTTCCGAATCCGGCTGGTGGCCATGGCCGCCGTGGCCGTTGCGATCGCCCTCGGCACCGCAACCACGATCTCGGCGACCGGCATCTACGAGTCGCGCATCAAGGAATCAGAGCGGACCGCCAAGGCCACCGCTGAAGGCATCGCTGCTGCTGTGGACGCGGAACTCGAAGTGGCATTGGATGCCAGCCGCACCCTGGCGGCTACCACCAAGGGATATCTTGCCGCCCTGCCACCGGACCGGCGAGAGAGGGCCGTGATCATCGCCCAGCTTCGTGCCGTGATGCAGGTCCATTCGGAATTCGTCGGCGCCTATGTGGCTTTCGAGCCATCTGCCTTCGACGGCAGGGATCCTGAGTTTGCCGGCAAGCCGGGCGACACCCCGTCTGGGCGCTTCGCCCCATCGATCACCCGTGGTGATGATGGATCGCTCCGAGTCGAGGCCTCCGACGACATGCTCGATACCACTCTGGGCCCAACGGGAGTGCGTGGCAGCGAGTGGTACCTCCGCCCCAAGGAGACCGGGACCGAATGTGTCATCGATCCCTATCCCGATGATGTTCAGGGCAAGACGGTGATGATGACCTCGACGTGCGTGCCGATCATGATCGACGGGCGTTTCGTCGGCATGGCCGGGGTCGACATCACCCTGGACCACCTCCAGACCTATGCCGCGACCCAGCTGGGGAGTGGCAACCATGGCCTGCTCATCGCCAGTCCATTGGGGGTGCTGGCGGTGGCCCATCGGGTTGACGCCAAGCCTGGCAAGCCGGTATCAGATGTGCATGGCCAGGATTGGAAAGAGGACTTGGCCCAGGCCGCAAGGGGGTCATTTGTCGCGATCGATGACGCCGTGGACAATCGGATCGAGGTCTGGGCCCCGATCCAGCTTGGCCACGACCCCAAGCCCTGGTTTGCCAACGTCCTGTACAACACTTCCGAAGCTTCGGAGGCCGCGATGGAAGGGGCGCTGGAGGAGGTCATGTGGGCAGGGATCGCCGCTTTGGCCGCCCTGGCGGTCACGTGGCTCCTGGCTGGCCGGATCGCCCGGCTTGTCAGGGCAATGGCGGCCTCCCTCCAGGCCGTGGTGTCGGGAGACTATTCGCGACGGGTGTCTGCGGATCGCGGCGACGAAATCGGTCAACTCGGCCGCGCGCTGAATGAAACGGTCGCCCGGCTGGGCGCGATGGATGAGCGGATCCGGACCGGGATCGGATCCACCGCCGCCCGGTTGGGGGAATCGGCGTCCACCCTTGCGAGCACGTCGGACGGCCTGACCGAGACGGCGAACACCTCCGCGGCCCAGGCCGGATCCGCCTCGGCAAGTTCCGACCAGGTGTCGGCCAACGTCGCCAATGTCGCGGCGGCGGTCGAGGAACTGGTGGCCAGCACCAAGGAGATCGCCGGCAACGCCACCGAAGCGGCACGCATCGCCCGCGAAGGCGTTGAGGTTTCAACCCGGGTCGGTGCATCGGTTGATGCCCTGGGCCAGCGCAGCCAGGACATCAGCCAGATCGTCTCCACCATCGCCGCCATCGCCGAGCAGACCAATCTCCTCGCCCTCAATGCTACCATCGAAGCAGCGCGGGCCGGCGATGCGGGTCGGGGATTCGCCGTGGTCGCCAACGAGGTCAAGGAACTGGCCCGTCAGTCCGGCACCGCCGCCGAGGACATCCGCTCCCGGATCACGGCCGTCCAGCAGGACACCGGTACCGCGGTCACCGGGGTCAAGCAGCTCACGGCCCTCGTCGGTCGCATTGATCAGTGCCAACAGGCGATCGCCGCGGCCATCGAGGAGCAGACGGCCACGACCAGCGAACTGAGCCGCACCGTGGGCGATGCGGCCCGGGGCAACCAGGAGTCCGCAGCCGCTGTTTCACAGCTCGCCCGGGCGGTCAGCGACACCCGGGACGCCACCCAACGGGTCCAGACGGCGGTCCAGGAACTCACCCGCCTCGGGGCCGAGCTCCAGGGACTGGTCGCCGCCCGCTGATCACCAATCCGCCAGACTGACCGCCCGCAGACGCTTGCGGACCTCCGCCAGACCGAGCTTTCGGGCTGGCTGGAGGGTGACGGTCCGCGCCTCGCGCCCGTCCAGGTGCAGGATGTTGTCGCTGAAGCGGGCGTCCTCGCCGGTCAGCTCCAGGCGGGTGAACAGCGCCGGGTGCTTGGCGGTGGCGGTCACGGCGTACGCGCCGTCGCCGGCGGCCTTCACCGCCAGGCGGATGCCCGGGGCGCGCAGATCCAGGTGCTTGGGCCGGGCCCACAGGACCAGGTTGCGGGACACGACGGTGCGCCCTTCCCGGGCCTCCAGCCAGATGAGGGTGTCGGCGTCGGCCCGGAACTGGCCGAGCACGCCGGTGCCGACATTCCCCATGTCCCAGCC
>CAMCAC010000168.1 GCA_945872305.1 Candidatus Kuenenia stuttgartensis
TGGATGCCCTCGCCCCCGGCCGGCACCGGGGCCAGTGGCAATGGCTCGCCGCCGCCGCGGGTCTCGACGGAGGCCGCCGGGTCGCGGACGAGGACGACGACGGCGCCCTGCGCATCGTGCCCCTGGAGCCCCTGGCGGATCCCGAGCCCCCGGCCCTGCCGGCGCCGACCCCGCGCCAGGCGGCCTGGGACCAGTTCCGCGCCCTGGGCGGCATCTCGCCGGCAGGCCATCCGATCTGGTTCTGCCGCGACCCCCGGCCGCCCCTGCGCGCCCGGGACCTGACCGCGGACCGGGCCGGCCAGCCGGCGGTGATCACCGCCTGGCCGATCACCCGCAAAGAGGTCGACGCACATCCGAAGGCCGCCCCCGGCCGCACCGCCGGCCCGCCGGAACCCATGGCCTTCGTCACCCTCGAAGACGAGACCGGCCTGGTCGAGACCGTGTGGTTCCCCGCCGCCTGGCGCCGCTACGGCCCCCTCGTCGAGCAGGGCGGCCCCCTGCGCCTGACCGGCACCATCGAGGCCGAACACGGCTTCGCCACCCTCACCGTCGACCACGCGGAGCCGGTGGAGGCGGGCGGGTAGGGATCTACTGCACTGCTGCGGGCGGAAGGATCTCCTCCGCCAGCGCCCCGACCACGATCCGGGCCGTGACCACGATCTCGTCCTGGCCACGGCGCCGGGATGAACCGGGATCCACGGCCATCCCGGCGACCGTGAACACATTCTCGAAATACTCCCCGTCGGCCCCCTGCACCACCCGGCGCAGGATCAGGGGGATGGCTTCCCCGGATCGCCGCCGGGCCGTCAGGCCCTCGATGACCAAGCTGGGCCGGCGGTGGTATTCCGCCGGATACGCGGCGTAGCGATCCGCTCCCCGTTCGACCTGGAGCAGACCCCATCGGGCAGGCATCGCCGCGGTGGTGGCGGTCTCGCTGCCGAGACCGGGATTGGCCAGGGGCTCCCATGATCCATCGACCCACCAATGGTCCCCGTCGTGGGCCTGGGACCCGCCATCGCGAAGGGCATCGGCGGCGCCACGCCAGAACATCGATGCGATGGACGGCCCGATGCCGATCGCCGCCGGGGTGGCGCTCGCCCGGACGATGATCTCGGCCCGGTAGTCGATGACGAGGGCGGCACCATCCCGATCCCGGGCGACCAGGGTGACCAGAGCCGCCGCGGACGGGGTCTCCACCAGGCTCTGCCAGCGCAGGTCGGCGCCACAGACCGACACGACGAGTTCCCGGATGCGAGCCGGGACTTCCGCTGGTGTTCCGGCGCCTTCCGAAAGCAGGCGAAGACTCGTGCCAAGATAGCCATCCGCGTGGACGGGGCGGAGATAGCCATCCCCGGTGCCGACCATGCGCAGCGGCCAGGAACGACTGCCATCCGGATGGCGGGCACCCCATTGGAAACCGGCGATCACCCGTCCCGCGGCAGGGAAGTCCGCACCAACCGGCAGGGGCGGTTGGATGACTGGATCCCGGTACCGCCAACGGTCCTCGGCCCATACCGCCGGCCTATCGAACAGCAGCCCGCGGATCGCAAAGCGGTTCACGCCCACCCGGGGCACCCAGCGAAACCAGCCATGGCCATCATCCGCATCCACGGCGGCACCAGCCAGGATGGCGTTGGCTTCCGCGAAAACGAGGCCGATCTGGGCAGGATCCGCCGGTGGCGGCGGCGGATCCAGTTCCGGAACCGCAGGCACCGGGGTCGCATCCATGGGCCGGGCGGCGAGATCCCAGGCATCGCCGACCGAGACGGAGGGCTCGGGATCCGGAGCCGAGAAGCACGCGCCGACGGCGAGCATGCACGCGCCCAGGACACCGCCCCGCCAGAGAAACGCCCGGGATCTCATCGTGCTCAAGCGCTCACCCCCGCGGCGCACCCTTGCGCCGGCGGATGGTCAGTTCCGGCGCTTCGCTGGTGACCACCGAATGGGGTTCCACGGAACGGGTCAGCCAGACGTTGCCGCCGATCACCGAGTGGTGGCCGATGACCGTGTCGCCGCCCAGGATCGAGGCGCCGGAATAGACCGTGACGTGGTCCTCGAGATCCGGGTGGCGCTTGTTGGCCGCCCCGCGCTTGAGTTCGCCGTGCTCGTCCTTGGCCAGGGGGTTCCAGGCGATCAGGCCGACACCCTGGTAGAGCACGCAGTGGTGGCCGATGCGCGAGGTCTCGCCGATCACCACGCCGGTGCCGTGGTCGATGAAGCAGCTTTCGCCGATCTGGGCGCCGGGATGGATGTCGATGCCGGTGCGGCCGTGCATGACCTCGGTCATCAGCCGCGGCAGGATGGGGAGCCCGCGCCGGTACAGCCGGTGGGCGAAACGCTGGATCGCGAGGGTCTGGATCGAGGGATAGCCGAGGACGATGGTGCCCCGGTCGATGGCGGCGGGATCGTTGGCGAAGGCCGCCTCGACATCGGTGGCGACCAGGGCGCGGACGCCGACCAGATCGCCCAGGGTGTCGCGGACCATGACCCGGGCCCCGGCGGTGCCGGTCACCGAGCACGCCGCGCCGGCCATGTCCACGAGATCCGCCTCCAGACGGTCCAGCCGGTATGCCAGCCAGCCCGCCAGCCGGTCCGCATCCACGGTCTCGGCGAAGTACCCGGGGAGCAGCACCGCCAGGACCTGGTTGCACAGGTCGATCACCCGTTCCCGGTGCGGCAGGCGGGCGCCGCCGGCATTGATGCCAGGGCCCTCGCCGTAGGCGCGGACAAGGGCGGCGACGAGATCGGCATGGTCGGTCATGACGCCGGCCCAGCATGGCGGCCGGCGCCGCCAGGGGAGGGTCAGGGCACCGGCAGGCCCGGCGCCGCGGGGGCGGGTGCCGGATCCGGCACCGCGGCCGGTGCGGGCGCCGCCTCCACCACGGTCGCGGCGGCGGTGGCCGAGGCCGCGGCGTCCCACTCCATCGGCAGCCGCGCGCTGCCCTGGGCCAGGGCGAGATCCGCGGCGGCGAGCCGGCGGCGGTACAGATCGCCGACCAGGGCGATGGCCGCGGTGTCGCCCTCGGCCTCCAGGCGCGACAACGCCTGGGCAAAGGCGTTGCGGGCCGCCCGCCAGTCGCCGAGCCGGGCATGGATGCAGCCGACCGTGTCCCAGACCGCGTGGTCGCCGCCAACCGGCTTCTGGAGCACCGCTTCGAGCCGCGGCAGGGTCTCCTTGGCCACCACGAGATCGTCGGCGGTGGGGGCGTCGGTGCCGGCGACCACCACATAGGCGGTGAGATTGTCGAGCAGGCGGTCGAGCCCGGGTTCGCCGGTGACCACCCGGGCAAAGGCCTTCAGCCGGTGGCGATAGGCGTACATGGCCCGGGTGTCGTTGGCGGGGATGCCGAGCACCACGCTGCCCTCGGTGCCGATGCGGACCAGGCTGAGGCCGACCCGCTGGACCGCCTCGGTGGGCGCCTGGCGCAGGGTTGCGATCAGCGGCGCCGGATCGCCCGCGTCGGCAGCGGTGAAGGCCTGTTCCAGCCCGGGTCGGGCCTGGATCTCGGCCTGGAGGGCGGTGCCGGCATCCTCGGCGGTCAGCACGCCGCGCAGGGGATGGGTCCACATCTGGACCAGGAGGGACAACCCCAGTCCGATGAAGAGGCAGATGATGAGCAGGCGCATGCGACGGACTCCGCGATGATGATCGACGGCAAGGGATGGCTGGCGGGCGACGGCCTGGAGGAATGCCACCCGGTCGGCGATGGAACGGTGGCGCCAGCTCGGAGCGTTTTCCGGCTGGCCCGAGAGCATCGCCACGGTGGACAGGGCCTCGGCCATGACCGGGGCGCCGGCGGCCACGTCGCCCTGGCCGGCGCACGCCGCCCCGGCGAGGTCCGCCTGGCGCTCACAAGCCCGGGACACGGGACCGAAACCGAGCCGGATGCCGAGCAGGGTCAGCACCACCAGCACCACCGCGGTCGCCTCCAGCTCGGGCAGGAACGGCAGCAGCCCGGCCCCGACCACATGCGGCGCGATCAGGAGCGAGACCTGGACCAGACAGCCCAGGACCACCAGGTAGAGCAGCAGATGCCAATGGCGCACATGGCCGAGTTCATGACCGACCACCGCCGCCACCTGGTCCGGGCGGAAATCCCGCAGCAGGTCCTCGGTGACCAGCACCCAGCGCCACCACGGCAGCAATCCCAGGGCGGCGGCATTGTAGGTCCGCCCGCCCGGCGTCGGCCAAGCCAGGACCGCCGCGACCCGGATGCCGGTGCGCCGGCAGCAGTCCTCGACCAGATCCCGGCCCGGGCCGGCGGGCAGCGGCCGCGCCCCCCACAGACGGATCAGCAGACCAGGCGCGACCAGGACCAGGGCCGCAGCGGACGCGATCCCCCCCGCCAACCGGAGCAGCCAGCCATAGGGCCCGGCGAAGACATGGCCCCAGTCCATCGCCCGCACCACCCAGTCGCCGGCATCGACCAGGGGCAGGATGAGCAGCATGGGCAGGATGCCCAGGCTGAACTGCTGCCAGGCGAAGCCGGT
The DNA here is from genome assembly GCA_945872305.1 of Candidatus Kuenenia stuttgartensis. Lineage (GTDB taxonomy): Bacteria > Planctomycetota > UBA11346 > UBA11346 > UBA11346 > CAMCAC01. Next base: position 4,492 of record CAMCAC010000168.1, read on the forward strand.
CCGGCACCACGCATCGCCGATGGCGCGCAATCCGCCCCCGAGGACCAGCCAATGGATCCCCATCAGCCCGACCCACGGCAGGATCGCGAGCACATAGGACCCGGCCCAGGACGACCAGCCCTGCTCCAGGCACATCCAGCCGAATGCGGCGATGATCAGCGTCTGGGCGGTGAGATCCCAGCCGATCAGGACCCGGCGCAGACCCACGGTGGCCCCATGCCGGCGGGACCAGGCCCGGACCAGCCGGCCGGCGGTCTCGCCACCCACCGCCAACAGCGCCGCAGCGATGAGCATGGTCGCCCAGGCCGGGCCGGTACCGGGCTGGGCATGGGCCTGGCTTCCGACATCGACCAGGACCAGGGCCGCCAACAGTGCCATGAAGCCGGGCATCGGGGGGCATTGTGGAACGCCCACCGGCCAGTCGACCCCAGAAACGGCAAAGCCCCGGCAGTGCCCCTTGCGGCGACCCCCGCCCGGGCCCACCCTCTACCATCGTGCACCCGGACGCCGCCGCCCTCCTCGCCGTCCTCGACGGACTGGCAGACCATCCCGGTCCCGTGCCCTGGCTGCCCGATCGCCCCGCGGACCTGCCCGCCGCCGGGGTCGACGACCGGGACATCCCCGGCCCCCTGCGGCACGCCCTGCGCCACGCCGGCATGCCCCTGCGCCGGGGCGGCTCGGCCCTGTGGGGAACGACCCTGGTCGAGGACCCCGCCCTGACGGTGCCCGTCCTCGTCGACGGCCACCTGCGCGTACCCACCGCCAGCACCCTGGCGACCTGCCATGCGGTCGCCCTGCGCCCCCTCCGCCGCTGGGTCGCCGACCGCTTCGGCGTGCTGATCAAGACCGCCCCGGGCATCATCCTGGCGCCCTGGCATGACCACGCCCTGCTCATCAACAGCCGCGACCTGCTGCTTGGCGGATTCGCCTATGGCCCCCAGCTCGGCCAGCGGGCGGCCGTCCACCTGGAACCGGGCGCGTGGCAGCTGGTGCGCTGGTGAATCCCGCCAAGGACGCCCTGCGCCGCACCCTCCGCGAACGCCGGCGCCTCCTGGATCCCGCCCTGCGAGCCGCCGAGACCGCCGCCACCGCCGCCGCCCTCGCCACCCTGGTCCGCCTGCGCCCGCGGGTGGCGGTGTACCTGGCGACCGGGGCGGAGCTCTGCGTGGATGCCGCCGTGACCGCCGCCTGGGCCCGGGCGACCGCGGTCTGGGCCCCGCGGGTTGCCGGCGACGGCCTGGAATGGATCGCCATCACCGGCCCCGCCGATCTCACCACCGGCTACCGCGGCATCCGCGAACCCCGCCAAGACCTCCCTGCCGGTCCGCTCCCGACCGCCTGTCTGGTCCTCGTCCCCGGCACCGGCTTCGCCCCCGCCGGCGCCCGCCTCGGCCAGGGCGGCGGATTCTACGACCGCACCCTGGCCACCCTGGACCCCGCCAGCCTGGCGGTAGGCATCGGATTTGCCTGCCAATGGCTGACGGAACTCCCCTGCGAACCCCACGACCAGCCCCTCGACGCCACCCTCATCGCCGGTCGCCTCCATCCCGGCACTGGACGCCCCCGGAGCGGCCGCTAAAAGCCCCATCCCACGGAGAGGTGGGTGAGTGGCTTAAACCAGGACATTGCTAATGTCCCGGACGGGTAAAACTGTCCCGAGGGTTCGAATCCCTCCTTCTCCGCCAACGAAAAAACCCCGGCTTTCGGCCGGGGTTTTTTCGTTGGCGGAGAAGGTGCGATACGCACGCAACCCCCGGG
>CAMCAC010000169.1 GCA_945872305.1 Candidatus Kuenenia stuttgartensis
CAGGGTCGACTTGCCGGATCCGTTCGGCCCGATGATCCCGGTCCGCGAACCGGCGTCGATGCCGAAGCACAGCCCCTCGAAGAGCGGATGGGCGTCATAGGCCCGGGACAGGTCGCGGCAGCTCAGGAGCACAGGCATCGCCGGGACCCTCGAAGGGGCCCGGCGCGGTCAACCGGCGGGGTCGGCCAACCGGCGGCCCGCGTCAGGCCGCCAGCCAGCCGCGGATCGCTTCGCCCAGGGGGCCGGGCTGCTCCCGGTGGATGGCGTGCCCGGCGGCGGGGATGACGGTCAGGGTCGCCTTGGGCATGCGCTCCGCCATCTCGCCCATCACCGCCCGGTAGCGGGCGTCCGCCTCGCCGGCAATGAGCAGGGTCGGGACCCGGATGTCCGGCAGGCGGTCCCACAGCCCTTCCATGGTCCCGGAGCCGTAGGCGCGCAGGGCCTGGGCCAGGCCGCAGGGATCGTGGGACAGGCGGCGGGCACGGAGCCGGGCAGTCATTCCGGCGGTGAACGGCCGGGCGGGTTTGAGGACCGGATTCGACTCCCACCACGCCACGAACGGCCCCAGGCCGTCTTCTTCCAGGATCTGGGCCAGGGCCTCGTCGAGGCGGGTCCGTCGTGTGCGTTCGTCCCCCGCCCGCCAGCCGGGGCCGCTGGAGACCAGCACCAGCCGGCGCACCCGCTCCGGGTGGTCCAGGGCCATGCGCAGGGCGATCCGCCCGCCCATGCTGTAGCCGACCACATCACCGCCGCCCACCGGGAGCGCGGTGGCGAGATCCGCCGCCAGTTCGCGGATCCCCGGCTGGCGGCAGGGCTGCCAGCCATGCCCGGGAAGCAGGGCGTAGTCCGCCCCGGGCAGGGGGCAGGTCTCCGCCCAGGCGGTGTCGTCTTCGGTGAAACCGTGCAGGACCAGGGGCATCGTCAGACCGGGAACGCCTTGACCGGTTCGAGCTTCCAGATGTCCCGGTTGTACTCGGTCATGGTCCGGTCGGTGCTGAACTTCCCCGAGGCGGCGGTGTTGTAGATGCTCGACGCGGCCCAACGTTCCTGGTCGCGGTAGGCGGTCTCGGCCTCGGCCTGGGCGCGCTTGTAGTCGGTGAAGTCGGCGCAGGTGAACCAGTAGTCGTTCCAGTCGGTGAGGCTGTGCAGGATCTCATCGAAGATGCCCGGCTGGCACTGGTTGAAGTGGCCGGCCCGGATCAGGTCGATGACCCGGCCCAGGTCCGGATCCTTGGCGATCACATCCGCGCTGCGATAGGTCGGGCGTGCCGCGTTGATCGACGGCTCGGTGTGGCCGAACAGGAAGAAGTGGCCGTCGCCGTAGCGCATGACCTCTTCGCGGATCTCGATGTTGGCCCCGTCCAGGGTGCCGATGGTCAGGGCGCCGTTCATCATGAACTTCATGTTGCCGGTGCCGCTGGCCTCCTTGCCGGCGGTGGAGATCTGCTCCGACAGGTCCGCCGCCGGGCAGATGCGCTCCATGAGCGATACCCGGTAGTCGGGGATGTAGGCCACCTGCAGGGTGCCGCGCACATCCGGATCGGCGTTGATGACATCCGCCACCGAGGTGATGAAGCGGATGATCGACTTCGCCATCTGGTAGCCGGGCGCCGCCTTGCCGCCGAACAGGGCGCAACGCGGCAGGATGCCCTTGCCGTCGCCGCGCTTGATGCGGTCGTACAGGTGGACCAGGTGGAGCGCGTTGAGGAGCTGGCGCTTGTACTCGTGGATGCGCTTGACCTGGACGTCGAACATCGCGTCGGGATTGAAGTTCACGCCGCAGTCGCGCTTGACGATCTCGGCCAGGGCGACCTTGTTCGCCCGCTTGGCCTTGCGCCACTCGGCGCGGAAGCCGGCGTCCTTGGCCTTCTTGGCCAGGGGCGCGATGGTGGCGAGGTCGGTGACCCACTTCTCGCCGACCACCTCGGTGATGAGTGTCGACATCTTGGGGTTGCACAGGGCCATCCAGCGCCGCTGGGTCACGCCGTTGGTCTTGTTGTTGAAGCGCTCCGGCCACAGGTCGGCGAAGTCGCGGAACAGACCCGCCTTGAGCAGGTCGCTGTGCAACTGGGCAACGCCGTTGACCGAGCACGAGCCGACGATGGCGAGGTAGGCCATGCGCACCTGGGGGTTGCGGCCTTCCTCGATGATCGACATGCGGGCCTGGCGGGCGCCGTCGCCGGGCCACTTGTTGGCGACCAGGCGCATGAAGCGGGCGTTGATCTCGAAGATGATCTCGAGGATGCGCGGCACGAGATGGCGGAACAGCGCCACCGGCCACTTCTCCAGGGCCTCCGGGAGCAGGGTGTGGTTGGTGTAGGCCATGCACTTGGTCGTGATGCCCCACGCCTCGTCCCAGCCCATCCCGTGGTCATCCATGAGGATGCGCATGAGCTCGGCGACCGCCACCGTGGGATGGGTGTCGTTGAGCTGGCAGATGTTCTTGGCGGCGAACTGGCTGAAGTCGGCGCCGTGCACCGACACCCAGCGGCGGACGATGTCCTGCAGGCTGGCCGACGACAGGAAGTACTGCTGGCGCAGGCGCAGTTCCTTGCCGTTCTCGCTCTTGTCGTTCGGGTAGAGGACGCGGCTGATGTTCTCGGCCGAGGCCTGGCTCTGGATCGCGGCGTCGTAGTCGCCGGCGTTGAACTCGCTCAGGTTGAAGACATCCGGCGAGGTGGCCTTCCACAGGCGCAGGGTGTTCACCGTGCCGTTGCGGTATCCGGGCACCGGCACGTCGTAGGGCACCGCCAGCACGTCGGTGGAGCCGACGGTGCGGAAGCGGACGCTGCCATTCTCGTCGCGGTACATTTCGCTGCGGCCGCCGAAGGTGACGCGGGTCGAGTACTCGGGGCGGCACAGTTCCCACGGGCTGCCGTGGGCGAGCCAGTGGTCGGGCTCCTCGACCTGGGCGCCGTTGACCAGCTTCTGGCGGAACATGCCGTAATCGTAGCGGATGCCGTAGCCGAAGACCGGCAGCTGCAGGGTGGCGCAGGAATCGAGGAAGCAGGCGGCGAGACGACCGAGGCCGCCGTTGCCCAGTCCGGCGTCGGGCTCCTGTTCGGAGATTTCTTCCAGGTCCAGGCCGAGCTGGCGCAGGCTGTCCGCCATCTCACCCTGGATGCCCAGGTTGATCAGGGCGTTGCCGAGGGCGCGGCCCATGAGGAATTCCATCGACAGGTAGTAGGCCCGCTTGCCGTCGGCGGCGTAGTAGGCGGCGTGGGTGGCCTTCCAGCGCTCCATCAGGCGGTCGCGGGTGGCGAGGACCGTGGCCTGATACCGGTAGCGGTCGTTCACCGAGTGGTGGTCGCGGCCGAGGGTGTAGGAGAGATGGCGGTGCAGGTCGGCGGAGATCGCGCCGACATCATTGCCCAGGGCCTGGGAGATCGGCTGGGTCGGGGCGGACTCGGACTTGCGGGCATGACGTCCGGTGGCGCGCGCCGCGTCACCCTTGCGGATGGTCTTGGTCTGCGACTTGGCGGTGGTCGAGGCGGTGGACTTCGGCATGGGGGTCCCTTCCTGGGTATGGGCAAGGTGGGGCCCGGGCGGGGTCCCCGCAAGGGCCGCATGGCGCAGCGGGGTGACCGATGCGCCATGCGGCAGCCCCCGGGCCCGGCTCCGGGCCCCGCAACTGTTGCAACCGGATCAGCCTGCCGCCCACCGCCGGGCGGCCTCCGCCAGAAGCCGGTACGGCGCGCCGCCGCCGTCATCGGCCAAGTAGCGGTCCGCGGCCTCGGCGGCGGCGGCGAACAGGTCCGGGATCAGGGCGGCATCGCCGTCCGCCCCGGGGCCAAGGGTGTGCGGCGGCCAGGTCCGCCACGCCTCCGCCAGCCGGCCCGGGTCCTCGGGCAGGAGCAGGGCGCAGAGCTGGCGTTGGAGATCCGCCCGCAACGGGCCGTCGATCTGGGCGGGATCCGTCCGATCGATGCGCAGCCAGGCCATCCACGCCTGCTTGGCGAGGGCCGCATCGCTGTCGGCCAGGTCGCCGCCCTCGGCGAAGCCCAGTTCCACCGCCTGGACCGCGCAGCGCACGGTGTTCGCCGCCACCACCCCGACCCGGAAGCCCTCCCGGGCGGCGGTGCGGTACGCGGCCAGGGCCATGGCGGCGCGGCCGCGGCGTTCCTGGAGGACACCCTGGTTGTAGCCGGCGGTGACCGCCGCCTCGCCGTCCCCGTGCCGGGGCAGGTCGCGCAGGGCGCGCAGGAAGACCCGGCTGGCGCCCTCGTCGTCGCCGGCCTCGGCGCGGCTCTGGCCGAGGGCGACCAGGAAGCGGCCCCAGCGGGGATCCGCCGGGGGATCCGCATCGAGCCGGGCGAGCAGCTCCTCGCCCCGGGCGAGCAGCACCGTGGGCACCCCGCCCTGGGCATGGGCGCGCAGGAAGGCCTCGCACAGGGCCGCGGGATCCGCATCGGGCAGCATGGGGCGCAGGCTCCGGCGGGCGCCGCGGCGGGAAGGGGGGATCCCGGGCACCTTGCCCGCTGCGACCGCGCCCCATCCTCCCCCCCCTTCCCAGGGGTGGTCCATGTCCGAACTCGGTGAACGGCTCAAGGCGCTGAAGGTCAAGCTCGACGGCTTCGCCCGCAACGTCCAGGCCGAGGCCAAGCTGCAGCAGATCAGCCGCATCGACGCGCGCATGGCCGAAGGCGACTTCTGGAACGACCAGGGCCGGGCCCAGTCCACCGTCGCCGAGCTGAAGACCCTCAAGAACATCATCGAGCCCTGGCAGGCCCTCGACCGTCAGGTCCAGGACCTCTCCGAGCTGGAGGCCATGGCCGAGGGCGACGAGGCCACCCTGGCCGAGATCCGCGGCGAGATCCAGGCCGCCGAGGTGCGCTACGAGGTCCTCGAACTGGGCCTGGCCCTCTCGGGCAAGTACGACCGCTGCAACGTGTTCATGACCATCCAGCCGGGCGCCGGCGGGGTCGAGTCCTGTGACTGGGCGGAGATGCTCCTGCGCATGTACGCCAACTACTTCCGCGCCAAGGGCTGGCAGGTGGATGCCCTCGACCACCAGCCCGGCGAAGGCGCCGGCATCAAGAGCGCGACCATCGCCGTGCGTGGCGAGAACGTCTACGGCTACCTCAAGAGCGAGATGGGCACCCACCGGCTGGTGCGCATCTCCCCCTTCGACGCCAACGCCCGCCGTCAGACCAGTTTCGCCGCGGTCGAGGTGACCCCGGAGCTGGAAGATGTCGGCGATGTGAAGCTCGACGAGAAGGAGCTGCGCATCGACACCTACCGCGCGAGCGGCGCCGGTGGCCAGCACGTCAACAAGACCGACTCGGCGGTCCGCGTGACCCACATCCCGACCGGCATGTTCGTCGCCGTGCAGACCGAGCGCAGCCAGGTCCAGAACAAGGCCCGGGCCATGAACATGCTCGTGGCCAAGCTCCAGCAGATGAAGGAGTCGGAGCGCCTGGACGAGTTGAAGGACATGAAGGGCGAGCGCGGCACCATCGGCTGGGGCCACCAGATCCGCAGTTACGTGATGATGCCCTACCAGATGGTGAAGGACCTGCGTACCGGCTTCGACACCAGCCGGATCCAGGAGGTCCTGGATGGCGATGTGCAGCCGTTCATCGACGCCTACCTGCGCTGGGTGATCGCCGGCCGGCCGGACCGCAAGACCGCCGCCGCCGACTGAAATCCCGGCTGCACCGCAACCGCGCGCCGATTCCGCACGGCGCGGCCGGACCACGGTCGATCACCCCGATCGGTGCTCCGCCGGGATCCCACCGGGCGGCGGCAGCCTGAGGGTGAAGACCGCGCCCCGGCCAGGACCGTCGCTGCGGCCGTCGAGATGGGCCCCCATGCCTTGGGCCTCCAGCCGGCAGGCGTGCAGGCCGATGCCATGTCCCCCGGACCGGGTGGTGAAGCCGAAGGTGAAGAGCCGGCCGGCGACGCCGGCATCGAAGCCATGGCCCTGGTCGGAGATGGTGATGACCGCAGACCCCTCGTGCACACCGATGGCGATGGCCAGCGCATGGCCCGGGCCGTTGCGCATCGCTTCCGCCCCATTGGTGATCAGGTTGGCGAGGATCTGGAGGATGCGGTGGCGCTCTCCGCGCCAGACCGGTGAGCCCCCCGTGCGCTCGATGCGGATCCCTGTGGTGTCGATGGTGGCCCGGCACAGTTCGAGCGCGTGGTCGACCAGTTCGCCCAGGTCGAGATCCTCGACCAGCCGTGCCCCGGTCGCCTGGGCCTGCTGCATCGCGAGGATGTGGCGGATGTG
>CAMCAC010000170.1 GCA_945872305.1 Candidatus Kuenenia stuttgartensis
GGGACCGCGACCCTGATCCGCCCCCTGCTCCGGGAGCGGCGGACGGACCTGCGGGCCTGGCTGACCGCCCGGGGTGAATCCTGGCGCGAGGACGCCAGCAACGCCGACCCCCGATTCACCCGCAATCGCGTCCGCCGCCTGCTCGCCGAGTGGGAAAACGCGACCCCCGGGTTCGCCCAGTCCCTGCTCGTCGAGGCGGACCGCCGGGTCGCGGACCTGGACCGGCTGGAGGCCGCCGCCGGGGCCCTGGTCCCCGGTGACGATCTTCCTGCGGGCCCCCTCCTCGCCGCCCCGGTGGACATCCGCTTGGCCGCCCTCGCTTACCACCTAGAGTGCTCCGGGGTCGCGGTGGACCGCCACCGGCTGCACCGGCTCGACGATCTCCTCGCCGGTGCCCCGGGCCGGGAGCTGGTCATCGGTCCCCAACGCTGGCGCCGGCGCGGCGATCGGGTCGTGCGGCTCGCACCGTGACTTGCCGGGGGGGCCGGCGGACGGATCGTTCCGCCCCGCCATGACGACCTTCCAGAAGCTCCCCGCCCAGGTCCATCTGCCCACCGTCGAGGAAGGGATCATCCGCCTGTGGGAGCGTCTGGACGCCTTCCGCGAGTCGGACCGCCGGCGCCAGGCCCAGGGCGGCCCCGCCTTCGTGTTCTACGACGGCCCCCCCTTCGCCACCGGCACCCCGCACTACGGCCACCTGCTCGCCGGCACGATCAAGGACATCGTGCCGCGCTTCTGGTCCATGCGCGGCTGCACCGTGGACCGCCGCTTCGGTTGGGACTGCCACGGTCTACCCATCGAGAACCTGGGCCAGAAGGCCCTCGGCCTGAACGGCACCCCCGAGATCCGCGCCCACGGCGTAGACCGGTTCAACGAGCAGTGCCGCTCCATGGTCCAGACCTATGTGGCGGAGTGGCGCCGGACCGTCACCCGCATGGGCCGCTGGGTCGACTTCGACCGCGACTACAAGACCATGGACAAGGACTTCATGGAGTCCGTGTGGTGGGTCTTCAAGCGCCTGTGGGACCAGGGCAGGGTCTACAAAGCCCACCGGATCATGCCCTACAGCCCGAAGCTCACGACCCCGCTGTCGAACTTCGAGGCCGGCAACAACTACCAGGATGTGCAGGACCCGGCGGTGACGGTGCGGTTCCGGGTCACGCCCGGCGCCGGCGTGCCCGATCGCGCATCCATCCTCGCCTGGACGACCACCCCGTGGACGCTGCCCGAGAACCTCGCGCTCTGCGCCGGACCGGACATCACCTACTGCTGGGTCGAGGACGCCGGCTCGGGGGAGGTCTATCTCCTCGCCAAGGACCGCATCGGGGCGTATTATAAGAAGCCGGAGCAGTACCGGGTGCTGCGCGAGGTCCTGGGCAAGGATCTTGCCGGGCTGACGTACGAGCCCCTGTTCCCGTACTTCGCGGCGCAGCCGAATGCCTTCCGCCTGCTGACCGACGGCTTCGTGACCACCGGCGACGGCACCGGCATCGTGCACATCGCGCCGGCCTACGGCGAGGATGACTACCGGGTGGCGCGCGCCGCCGGCATCGATCTCGTCGATCCCCTCGACGAGCAGTGCTGCTTCACCGCCCAGGTCCCCGAGTACGCGGGCCAGTTCTGCAAGGACGCCGACAAGGCGATCATCAAGCGGCTCAAGGACGAGGGGAAGCTCGTCCACCAAAGCACCATCGTCCACTCCTACCCGTTCTGCGAGCGCAGCGGCGCCCCGCTCATCTACCGCGCCATGGAGGCCTGGTATGTGCGGGTGTCGGACCTGCGTCCGCGCATGGTCGAATTGAACAAGACCATCCGCTGGGTGCCCGAGGGCGTGGGCAGCAACCGGTTCGGCAACTTCATCAGCGACGGCCCGGACTGGAACATCAGCCGCAACCGCTTCTGGGGCTCGTGCCTGCCGGTGTGGGTGAACGAGCAGGATCCCGACGACCGCATCTGCGTCGGCTCGGTGACGGAACTGGAACAACTCGCGGGCCTCGCCGCCGGCACCATCACGGATCTGCACAAGCACCACCTCGACGGCGTGGTCATCCGCCGCGACGGGAAGACCTACCGCCGCACGCCGGAAGTGCTCGACTGCTGGTTCGAGTCCGGCGCCATGCCCTATGCCCAGGTCCACTGGATGGGCGGCGCCGACGGCACCCAGGCCCCGCCGGTGTTCCCGGCCCAGTTCATCGCCGAGGGGCTCGACCAGACCCGCGGCTGGTTCTACTCGCTGCTCGTGCTGTCCACCGCGCTGTTCGACAAGCCGGCGTTCCGCAACGTGGTCGTCAACGGCCTGGTCCTGGCCGAGGACGGCCAGAAGATGTCCAAGTCGAAGCAGAACTACCCGGACCCGCACAAGGTCCTGGACGCCTACGGTGCCGATGCCCTGCGCGCCTACCTGATCGACAGCCCGGTGGTCCGGGCCGAGCCCCTGCGCTTCAGCGAGGCGGGGCTCAAGGAGATCGTGCGCACGGTGGTGCTGCCCTACTGGAACGCCCTCGGCTTCTTCACCACCTACGCCAGCGTGGACGGCTTCAGCCCCGCGGACACCGCCTGGACCGCCCGGCCGATCGGCGAGCGCCATGCCCTCGACCGCTGGCTGGTCCGCTCCCTGGAATCCCTGGTCCGGGATGTGAACACCGAGATGGAGGCCTACCGCCTCTACACCGTCGTCCCCCGCCTGGTCCAGTTCATCGACGACCTGACCAACTGGTACATCCGCTGCTCGCGCCGCCGCTTCTGGCGCAGCGAGGACCGCCAGGCCCAGGCGGACGCCTACCACACGCTGTACGGCGTGCTGGTGGAGTTCGCCAAGGTCCTGGCCCCGTTCATGCCCTTCCTGACCGAGGAGGTCTATCAGCGGCTGGTGGTGGCGGTGGACAAGGATGCGCCCAAGAGCATTCACTGGTGCGACTACCCGCAGGCCGCCGCCGGCAGCGTCGATCCGATCGTCGCCGACATGGCCTGGGTCCAGCGGGCCGTGGCCCTGGGCCGCAAGCTGCGCGAGGACCAGAAGCTCAAGATCCGCCAACCCCTGGCCTCGTTCACCGTGGTCCACCGGGACCCGGCGATCCGCGCCGCCATCGACCGCTACGCCGCGATCATCGCCGACGAACTCAACGTGAAGCAGGTCCTGACCGACGCGGACGAGAGCCGCTTCGCCAGCGTGAGCGTAAAGCCCAACTTCGCGGAACTGCGCAAGCGCTGCGGGCCCAAGCTCAAGGAGATCGGCGCCGCCCTGGCGGCGTGGACCGCCGCCGAGATCGCTGCGGTCGAGGCGGGCGGCACCGTCGCCTGCTGCGGCGAGCAGCTGGGCGCGGCAGATGTGCTGCTCCAGCGCAGCGCCAAGCCCGGCCTGGCGGTGAGCACCGACGGCACCCTGACCGTGAGCATGGACACCGTGGTCACCGACGCTCTGAAGGCCGAAGGCCACGCCCGGGAGGCCATCAGCCTCCTCCAGCAGGCCCGCAAGGACGCCGGCCTGGAGGTCAGCGACCGCATCCGCGTCACCTGGAGCACCGACGCCGCGGACCTCGCCGCCGCCCTGCGCCACCACACCGCCACGATCGCCGACGAAGTCCTGGCGGTGGCGGTGGCCGAAGGTGCCATCGACGCTGCGCCGGTGGACTGCAACGGCATGGCCCTGCGGCTCGCGGTGGCAAAGGCCTGACCGTCCGCCGGGGCGGTCAGCGCCGGTGCCGGCGCCGGGGCGGGCGCTGGCCGTCGGCGGCGGCGGCCTCGGCCCGGGCGCAAGCGGCCTGGATCGCCTCGGCGTAGCGGGCGACGCGCTTGGGACCGAACTGCGGGACCGCGGACAGATCCCCGGCGCCGAAGCGCTTGATGTGCTCCAGGGCGCGGGCGGGCATGACCACCTGCATGGGCACCGCGCGCTGCTCGCTCTCCTGGCGTCGCCACTGTTTCAGGGCCTCCTCGCGCAACTCCTCGACCGGTTCCACCTCCCGGGCGCGGGTGCGGGGCGGGACCTCCGGCGGGGCGGCCTTGGCCTGCTGGACGCAGGCGATGACCGCCTCGCCGTGCTCGTGCAGCAGCCGTCCATGCACCCCCAGGGAGCGGAGCTGGCCAAAGGCCACCGGCTGGGTCCGGGCCAGGGCGACCAGGAGATCGCCGTTCAGGATCCGGCCCGGCGGAATGTCCCGTTCCTTGGCCGCGCCGTCGCGCCAGGCGTAGAGCGCCATGGCCATCGCCTGCTGGGCCGCGTTCAGGTCGAGCAGACCCTTGAGCCGCCACAGGCCCGCCGGGTCGTAGCCGGGGGCGTGGACCGTGGTCTCCTCGACCGCCCGGCAGCCGATCGCGACCTCCTCGTCCAGACCCGCCGCCGCCACCGCGGCGCGCATACGCTCGATCAGCGGCGGCAGATGGACCACATCCGCCAGGGCATAGGCCAGGGCCTCGGGATGCAGGGGCCGGGTCCGCCAGTCGTAGGTGGTCCAGGATTTGTCCAGAGCCACGCCGAGCTCACCGAGGACCAGGGCCCCGTAGCCGGTCTGGGGCCGGCCGAGGAACGCTGCCGCCTGCTGGCTGTCGTACACGCCCCGGCAGCGGATCCCGTAATCCCGGGCGAGCACGCCGACATCGTTCTCGCCACCGTGCAGATACAGCGGCTGGGCGGGGTCTTCCAACGCCGCCTTGAGGGGATCCAGGGCCGACGAGGGCCAGGCCGGATCCGCTTCGAGGACGATCGGGTCGATCACCGCCAGGGAGCCACCGGCGTTGATCTGGACCAGGCACACCCGCTCCCGGTAGCGGAACATTGAGTCCCCCTCGGTGTCCAGGGCCACCCAGGGGGCGGCGCGGACCACCGCGGCGAAGGCCGCCAGGGCCTGGGGGGTGTCGATCCACGCGTGCTCGGTCATGGCCGGGCACCCTCGCCCCGGCGGGAGCGGCGCAACCGCGCCTTGGCGCCGGGCCGCGGGCGCGAGCATCCGGCCCATGAGCGACGCCATCGAGGTGGAGGACCTGCACAAGGCCTTCGGGAGCCTGCGCGTCCTGGATGGCGTGTCGTTCCATGTCCCGCGTGGCGAGACGATGGTGGTCCTGGGCCGTTCCGGCACCGGCAAGAGCGTCCTGCTCAAAACCATCATCGGCCTCCTCGACCCGGACCGGGGCAGTGTGCGGGTGTTCGGCCGTTGCCTGCACCACTTGCCCGAGGAGGCCCGGCTGAAGGCCCGCCACGGCATGGGCTATGTCTTCCAGGGCGGCGCCCTGTTCGACTCCCTGACCGTGGCGGAGAATGTCGGTTTCCAGCTCAACCAGGATGGCATGCCCGCGGACGAGGTCCGCCGCCGGGTCGCCGATGCCCTGACCCAGGTGGGCCTGGACCATGTCATCGACCAGATGCCATCCCAGCTCTCCGGCGGCATGCAGAAGCGGGTCGGCGTGGCCCGGGCCATCGTCAACCGGCCGGAACTGATCCTCTACGACGAACCGACCTCGGGCCTCGACCCGCTGACTACCGGCACGATCAACCGGATCATCCGCGATCTCCAGCGCAGCCACGGATCGAGCGCGGTGGTGGTGACCCACGACATCGCCAGCGCCTGCTTCATCGCCGACCGCATGATCCTCCTCCGGGATGGCCGCATCGCCGCCGCCGGCACCCCGGCCGAAGTCCGCGCCAGCCCGGATCCGTGGGTCCAGGCCTTCATGGGCGTCCCCGCCGGCGAGGTCGCCCCGGAGCGGGAAGTCCACGGCGGCGAGACCACCGACAGCGGGATCTGAGGCGGACCCCAGGCCATGCCCCAGGCCGGGACCGCCGAGCATCGATCAGCACACGGCGCCAGAAATCGGCAACGACCGCACCCGGCAGAGCACCACCATGCGAGCCATGCTCGGCGGTCCCGTCGAAGGCGATCGGGAATCGTAGACGCGCACGAATCCCACAAGGCCGGGACCGCCGAGCATCGCTCGGCACAGAGGTGGGAACAACCAAACCCGACCACATCCACTGATCGGCGACACCATGCCGAGCCATGCTCGGCGGTCCCGTCGGCAGCCGCCGGCGCCGGGCACCTCCGCTCTTCGGACAGCGGAATCACGTCGGCGGCGGCGTCTCCCGGTAGCCCATCGACGCCTGCTTGGCCGCCAGGGAGCGCAGGTCGGTGGCGATGGCCTCCATCCGTTCCCGGGTCTGCTGGGTGGCGCCGA
>CAMCAC010000171.1 GCA_945872305.1 Candidatus Kuenenia stuttgartensis
CGCCCGGCGGAATCCCTGTTCGCGTTCCGCGCCACCCGCTGGCCCTATGGCCGCAACCAGGTGGTCCGCGTCGCCCGCATCGACACCTGACCTGCCGCCGGCCGGACCGCCGGCCGGCTGTCCGGCTACCCGCGCAGGTCGAGGGTGAACGGCAGGTCCCGGTCGGTGGGCGCGGGGCTCGGATCCCGGGGGCCGGGAACCAGGCCGAAGGGCTGGAACCGGGCCCGGCGGCGGGCTTCCGCCTCGAAGGCGTTCACCGGCCGGGTCTCGTAATTGCGGCCGCCCGGGTGGGCGACGTGATAGGTGCAGCCGGCGGTGGCCCGGCCGTTCCAGCCATCCACCAGATCGAAGACCAGGGGGGCGTGGGCACCGATGGTGGGATGCAGGCAGCGCGGCGGCTGCCAGGCCCGGTAGCGCACGCCCGCCACCAGTTCACCGGGGGCGCCGGTGGGCTGGAGGGGGATGGTGCGGCCGTTGACCGCCACCCGGTGGCGGCCGGGGACCGCGCCGGTGACCTTCACCTGCAGGCGCTCCACCGAGGAGTCGACGAAGCGCACGGTGCCGCCGCCGCCGGCGTCCTCGCCCATCACATGCCACGGCTCCAGGGCCATGCGCAGTTCGACCTGCACGCCACGGTCGGTGAAGCCGCCGATGAGCGGGAAGCGGAACTCCTGGTGGGGCAGGAACCACGACCCCTCGATCGGCAGGTCGTGGGCGTTGAGATCCTGGACCACCTCCTGGAAGTCGTTCCACACGAACCAGGGGAGCATCCAGCGGTCGTTCAGGGCGGTGCCCCAGCGCACCGGCTCGATGCGGTAGGGGTCCTCCCAGAAGCGGGCGACCAGGGCCCGGACCAGCAGGGACTGGGCCAGGGCCATGTCCGGGTGGGGCGGCATCTCGAAGCCGCGCAGTTCGACGAGCCCGCGCCGGCCGCTGGTGGTGTCCGGGTTGTACAGCTTGTCGATGCACACCTCGGCCCGGTGGGTGTTGCCGGTGAGGTCGATGAGCACGTCGCGCATCGCCCGGTCCACCAGCCACGGCGGGGTCTGCCCGCCCTGCTGGAGCTGGCGCAGGGCGATGGCCAGCTCGTGCGGGGTGTCGGCGCGGCCCTCGTCCGGGCGCGGGGCCTGGCTGGTGGGACCGATGAACAGGCCCGAGAACAGGTACGACAGGGACGGGTGGTTGTTCCAGTACGCCACCAGGCTGGCGAGCAGGTCCGGCCGGCGCAGGAACGGCGAAGCGAGGGCGGTGGCGCCGCCGAGGGTGATGTGGTTGCCGCCACCGGTGCCCACATGGCGGCCGTCGATGAGGAACTTCTCGGAGCCGAGGCGGCACTGGCGGGCCTCCTCGTAGAGCCGGCGGGTGGTGGCGGTGAGCTCCTCCCAGTCCTTGGCGGGATGGATGTTGACCTCGATCACGCCGGGGTCCGGGGTCACCGACAGGGAACGCACCCGGTCGTCGTGGGGCGGCGGGTAGCCCTCGCAGGCGACCGGGATCCCGAGATCCGCGGCCACCGCCTCGATGGCGGCGACGAGGTCGAAGTAGTCCTGGGCGCTCGCCACCGGCGGGATGAAGACGTGCATCATCCCGTTGCGCGGCTCGACGCACAGGGTGGTGCGGATCACGCCCACCGCCGACTGCCCGGTGGGCACCCGGGGCGAGGGCTGGACCTGGGCGGCGATGCGTTTGTTGGCGCGCAGGTCGGGCTTGGGGGCGGTGGGATCCGATGGCAGCTCGACGATGCGGTCCCCGGGGGCGGCCCAGGGCAGGGAGTCGAGCGGCAGACGGAAGCCCATCGGGCTGTCGCCGGGGATCAGGTACAGGCGCTCCTCGCGCAGGAACCATCGTCCGGTGGTCCAGCGGCCCCACTGGCAGGCCAGGGGCAGGGCGTAGCCCACGACCCGGCCGAGGCCCTGGCGGAAGACCTTGGACAGGCGTTCGCGCTCCAGGGGATCATCGATCTTGTTGGCGATGGGGTCGACGTTGGTCGGCAGGCGGCGTTCGCGCCACAGGTGGTACCAGGCGTCTTCATGGCCGGGCATGATGTGGTCGCCGGGGACCTGGAGCTGTTCCGCCAGGGCGAGGATGAAGCGCTTGGCGTCCTCGGGGCCGTGGCTGCCGGGGCGGGCCTCGTCGGCGATCAGGCCCGCCTCGCGCCACAGGGGCGTGCCGTCCGGGCGCCAGTGCAGATCGAACGCCCAGCGCGGCAGCTGCTCGCCCGGGTACCACTTGCCCTGGCCCTGGAACAGGAAGCCGCCGGGGGCGAAGGCCTCGCGCAGGCGGCCGGCGAGCTGCCGGGCCCGGCGGCGCTTGCCCAGGCCGTTGGCCTCGGTGTTCCATTCCGGGCCGTCGGGATCGTCCACCGCCACGAAGGTCGGCTCGCCGCCCATGGTCAGGGCGCAGCCGCCGGAGGCGAGCCGGCGGTCGACCAGACGGCCGACCTCGTCGATGGCCGCCGCCTGTCCGACGGTGTAGGGCTTGGTGACCCGTGGGTCCTCGTGGATGCGCACGACCTCCATGTGGAAGCCGAACTCGCAGGTCGCTTCGTCGTCCTCGTCCCGGGGCTCGAAGGCGAAGGCCCCGGTGATCGGCGCCGCCGACGACGGGTCCGGGGTCGCGGCGAGGGGGATGTGCCCCTCGGCGGCCATCAGGCCCGAGGTGGGATCGAAGCCGACCCAGCCGGCGCCGGGGATGTAGGCTTCGCACCAGGCGTGCAGGTCGGTGAAATCCTTGTCGGTGCCGGTGGGACCGTCGAGGGGCTTCACATCGGCGACGAGCTGGACCAGGTAGCCGGAGCAGAACCGTGATGCGATGCCGAGATGGCGCAGGAGCTGGACCATCAGCCACGCCGAGTCCCGGCACGAGCCGCTCCCCTTCTCCAGGGTCTCCTCCGGCGTCTGCACGCCGGGCTCGAGACGGATGATGTACCGCACCATCTGCTGCAGGCGTTGGTTGATGTCGACCAGGAAGTTGACCGTATTGGTCGGCTCCCGCGGGATCCCGGCGAGCAGCTTGGCGAACAGCGGCCCGGGCGTCAGGGTTTCCAGGAACGGACGCAGCTCCTTGGCCAGGGCCGCCTCATAGGTGAACGGCCAGAGCTCCGCCGCCGGCTCGACGAAGAAGTCGAACGGGTTGATCACCGTCAGGTCGGCGACCACCTCGATCTCGACGCTGAAGCGGTCCACCGGCTCCGGGAACACCAGGCGGGCCTGCCAGTTGCCCTGGGGGTCCTGCTGCCAGTTGCAGAAATGCTTGTCCGGCAGCACCCGCATCTGGTAGCCGCGGATCGGCGTCCGGGTGTGCGGCGCCGGGCGCAGCCGGACCACCTGCGGCGACAGGGTCACCGCCCGGTCGTACTGGTACGTGGTACGGTGATGGATGGCGACGGCGATGGGCATGTCGGTTTCGGGGTGCGGGTGGCGGGTCGCTGGTCGCGGATCAGCATCACGGCTGCGGACGGTGCGGGGAACCCGTCGTCCGCACCGTTCTCAGGTGAAATGCTCGGCATTGACCTCGCCGCCCAGCCTATTGGTGGTCGTGGTCAGGGCGGTGAGGAAGGTGTGCAGACCTTCGCCGCACAGGGCGGGGATGTCGGCGGCCATCACCTGGCGCTCGAAGGCGTGGGCGATGGACAGGCTGCGGCCGCCGCGGTCGGCGCCGGCGAAGCCGGTGATCGCGGTGGCCATGTGCCGCACATTCACCAGCAGGCTGTGCGGGCTGGTGGGATGGAGGAGGATCAGGCGCAGGACCTCGACCGGCTCCAGGGCCTGGGCCCGCTCCCGCCGCCAGGTCTCGGTCATGCCCAGGCCGATGAGCAGGCTGCGCCAGCGCCGGCAGACCGGTCCGCACAGATCCGGGACGGCCATGCCGTGCTTGAGCAACGGTGGCACCATCTCGGCCAGGATGCGGGCGGTGAAGTCCGCCCGCTCCACCGCGGCGCCCAGGTCGAGCACATGGGGCAGGGCATCCCGCCACAGGTCCTCGAAGCAGCCGCGGATCAGTCGGCAGCGCTGGATGGTCCACACCACGATGCCCTCGACCCCGACATCCGCGAGGCGGGCCTCGTCGAGCTGCTGGGCTTCGAGCCAGGATTCGTTGATCGCCTCCCAGGACTGCTCGGTGAGCAGATGGCGGGCGGTACGCGCGTTGTCGCGCAGGGCCCGCATGCAGGCCAGGATCCCCGACGGGTTGTCGCGGTCGAGGACCATGTAGCGCACCACCTGGCTGCGCTCCAGCACGCCGAGGCGCGATTCGTAGTCGTCGAGGGTGCCGCCGACCTCCAGGGCCGTGGACCACAGGCCGACCGGGTCGTCCACCGACTCCGGCAGGCAGGTGTGGGCCTCGGCCATGCGCAGCAGGCGGGCGTTGTTCTCGCAGCGCTCCAGGTAGCGGGCGAGCCAGAAGCAGTTGCCGGCGATGCGGGTCAGCATGGGTCTTCCTCCAGCACCCAGGTGTCCTTGGTGCCGCCGCCCTGGCTGCTGTTGACCACCAGGGAGCCTTCGCGCAGGGCGACCCGGGTCAGGCCGCCGGGGACCACCGTGGTCGTGCGCCCGGACAGCACATACGGGCGCAGATCCACATGGCGCGGCGCCACGCCGCTGCTCACGAAGGTCGGGCAGGTGCTCAGGGCGAGGGTCGGCTGGGCGATGTAATTGGCCGGGTTGGCCTTGAGTTTGTCGGCAAAGGCGGCGATCTGCTCCCTGGTGCTGGTCGGGCCGACCAGCATGCCGTAGCCGCCGGAGCCGGCGACCTCCTTGACCACCAGTTCCGGCAGGTGCGCGAGCACATGGCTGAGCTGCTTCGGGTCGCGGCAGCGCCAGGTCGGCACGTTGTGGATGATCGGTTCCTCGCCCAGGTAGAAGCGGATCACCTCGGGCACGTGGAAATAGGTGCTCTTGTCATCGGCGATGCCGTTGCCCAGGCCGTTGACCAGGGTCAGGTTCCCGGCCCGGGCGGCGCGGATCAGGCCCTTGCAGCCGAGCACCGAGTCCTCGCGGAAGACCTCGGGATCCAGGTAGTCGTCGTCGATCCGGCGGTAGATCACATGCACCTGGCACAGGCCGCCGGTCTCGCGCATGTACACCTTGTCGCCTTCGACCACCAGGTCGCCGCCCTCGACCAGCTTCACGCCCATCCGGCTGGCCAGGAACACATGCTCGAAATAGGCGCTGTTCAGGCTGCCCGGGGTGAGCACCGCCACCGTCGGATCGTCGACCCCGGCCGGCGCACAGGCGCGCAGGTTTTCCAGCAGCTGGTCCGGGTAGTGGTGGATCGCCCCGACCTTGTGCGAGCGGAACAGCTCCGGGAACAGGCGCTGCATCGCCGAGCGGTCCTCCAGCATGTAGGACACGCCGGACGGGGTGCGCAGGTTGTCCTCCAGCACGTACCACTCGTCGGGGCCGACCCGCACCGCATCGACGCCGCAGATGTGGGCGTGCACCCCGTGCGGCTGGCGGATGCCCACCGCCTGCTTCAGGAACAGCGGATTGCCGAGGATCTCCTCCGGGGGGATGATCCCCGCCTTGAGGATCTCCTGGGGCCCGTACAGGTCCGCGAGGAACATGTTGAGGGCCTTGACCCGCTGGATGCAGCCGGCGCTCAACAGGTCCCACTCGCTCTTGGCGAGGATGCGCGGGATCACGTCGAATGGGATCAGCCGCTCGGCGGCGCTCGGATCGCCGTAGACCGCGAAGGTGATGCCCCGGCGGCGGAAGATCTGGTCCGCCTCCTCACGCCGGCGGTTGAGCACCGCCGGCGGAACGGTCGTCAACCAGTCCTGGAGCTTGCGATAGGCCGGCCTGGGTTGGCCGGCGGGACCCATCTCGCTGAAGGCTTTGGTGCTGATCGACACGGCGGCTCTCCGGGGATTCCCTGTAGCACGATGCAGCACACGGGCACTGCTGCATCGTGCATCATATTCCTCACTGCACCAGCCGGTCCAACTGGCCAAGGCCTTGATCCAGACGCTCCGCCTGGGTCGCCAGATCCTGGGCCGCCGCCGCCGCGCCCTGGACGGCCTCGGTGGCGGATTGGATTTCCGCGGTCATGGCCTGGACCGAGCGATTGGCGTCGCCCAGGGCCGTGGCCTGGTCCTGGGCCAACCGGTCGAGCCTGCCAAGCCCATCCCGCACCTCGGCGGCGGCGGCGCTGGCCGCGGTGAACT
>CAMCAC010000172.1 GCA_945872305.1 Candidatus Kuenenia stuttgartensis
CGCCGATGCCATTGCGCCGATATAGGCCGCCGGGGACCACATCGCCATGGCGGTCGCCTCCAGGCCGCCGGTGGCAACCAGGCTGATCACCATCCCGCCGAGGCACCACAGGAGCAGGCTCACCGCCGGTCCCGCCAGGACGACGAACAACCTGGGCCAGGGCTGGTGGCTGCCGAACGACATGCACACCCCGCCAAAGGCCCACAGGGTGATCGTCACCGTGCGCTCCGCCTCGTTGCGCGCGATCGCCCGGGAGGCCATGCCATGCCCGAGCTCGTGGAGTACGATCGAACCGAGGAGGACCAGGATGAAGCTGACCAGGAATACCGGGTCGGTGCTGCCCCCGGTCCAGAACCAGGTCATGCCGACCAGGAACAGGGCACTCCAATGCACATACAAGGGAATCGGCCCGAGGTGACCGAGATAGAGGCTGCCGGGCATCATGGGGGCGCATCGTGGACCGGACCGGCGCGCCGCAACCGAACCATCCGGACGCCTCACATAATCAATTGCCATGTCTGACGTTGTCCGTGTAGAACAATTCCACACCACGACCTCCGGTATTGCCGCAGCATGGCGCCCCGAGGCCAACCATGTCCCTTGCCCTGCGCATCGCCCTCCCCCTGCTTGCCGGCGCCGCCGGCGTCCACGCCGCGGATCCGTCCAGCGCGACCAAGGCCCGCCGCGCCCTGCGCACCGCCGACGAGGTGACCTGGCAGGCGATGCTCGCCGCCGGCGACAGTGATCGCGACGGCAGCCTGGCCCCCGCCGAGACCGACGCCCTGGTGGCGGGACTGGGGGCCTCGATCGCCGCCCGGGTCGCCCGGCGGGATCCGGAGCGGGCCAAGGAGCTCGCCGGCCCGGAAGGCCGGCAGAAACTGCTGCGTCTGATCGGCAACCACCTCGCCGCCAAGGCATGGCTGAAGGCCATCGGCGATCAGGTCGAGCGGCGGGAGCACAGCCCCGAGGACCTCATCGAGGTGCGCACCACCTCCACCCTTCCGGTCGAGGGCGGCCGCCACCGGGCCTTCGTCCGCATCGAGTGGGGCGACCTCGACAACCGCATCGCCGGCGGTGGCAAGCAGTACTACAGCGACTGGGCCGGCACCTTCCGCTCACCGGCGGCCGATGCCCGGGTCGTGCGCAAGATCGCCTTCGACGACGCCAAGGGCCGCGAACCCAAGGCCGGTGGCGGGACCGACAAGCTCGACGACAGCGGCACCGGCGGCGAGGTCCGCTGGCGGGCCGCCACCGTCGGCTGGACCGATGGCCTGCTCATCCAGGTGGATCTGCCCGGACCCAGCGGCCAGGGCCGGATCGAGGCCGGCGGCTTCGTCATCGACCTCCATTTCCGGGCCGCCCCGGAAGGGGTCGACCTGCCGGACGGATCCGTCACCACCGGGACCGCGACCCTGCGCTGACCGCAGCGGTCTCAGCGCAACAGCCGGGCGAGATCCAGCGCCGCGTAGGTGAACACGAGATCCGCCCCGGCCCGGCGGAAGGCGGTGATCGTCTCGACCAGGCAGCGGTCCCGGTCGAGCCAGCCGTTGGCGGCGGCGGCCATGAGCATGGCATACTCGCCGCTCACATGGTACGCGGCCACCGGCAGGGTGGTGGCCGCGCGCACCCGGTGGACCACATCGAGATAATGCAGGCCGGGTTTCACCAGCAGCCAGTCGGCGCCCTCGCCCTCGTCGAGGGCGATCTCGCGCAGGGCCTCGCGGCCGTTGGCGGGATCCATCTGATACCCGGCCTTGTCGCCGGGGATCCCGTCCAGGGCCCGGGGCGCCGAATCGAGGGCGTCGCGGAACGGGCCGTAGAACGCCGAGGCGTACTTCACCGCGTAGGAACAGATGAGGGTGTCGGTGCAGCCGGCGCCATCGAGGGCGTCGCGGATGGCGCCGATGCGGCCGTCCATCATGTCGCTCGGCGCCACCACATCGGCACCGGCCCGGGCTTGGGCCACCGCCTGGGCGCACAGCCGGGCGACGGTGGGATCATTGGCGATCCGGCCGTTGTCGGCGACGCCGTCATGGCCGATGGAGGAGTACGGATCCAGGGCCACGTCGGTGATGACCACGAGATCCGGGGCCGCGGCCTTGACCGCCGCCACCGCCCGGGGGACCAGGCCGTCGGGATCCGCGGCCCGGGTTCCGCGGGCATCCTTGAGATCATCGGGGATGCGCGGGAAGAGGGCCACCGCCCGCAGCCCGGCATCGGCGGCATGACGCGCCTGCGCGGCCAGGGAGTCCAGGCCATGGCGGGCGACCCCGGGCAGGCTGGCGATCGGATCGTTGCCGGATCCCTCGCGCACGAACAGTGGCAGAACCAGGTCGGTGACCGCGGGCCGGTGCTCGCGGACCAGCGCCCGCACCGCCGGGGTCAGGCGGTTGCGGCGCGGGCGGGCGCGCATCACGGCCGCGCCCCGGTCGGCCCCCACAAGCGCAGGGTGGCGCCGCCGTGGGCCTCGTCCGCATCGGCGGCGACGACACGGATGGTGTTCAGACCCGGATGCAGGGCGATCCGCGGCCGGTACAACCGGGCCCCGCCCTCCTCGGGCAGGGCCGCCGCGGCCCGCAGGTCCACCTTGTCCTCGTCCTGGAAGAGGGCGACATAGCGCAGGTTCTCGTCAACGATGCGCAGGCGCAGGGTGCCGTCCGCATCGACCCCGTCGAGGAGGATGCGCGGCGGATGCACCGCCACCGGGTTCAGCGGCTCCGCCACCGGGATGGTGGCGGTGTGGGCGAGGGTCGAGCGGTTGCGCGGGTCCTGGCCCTCCGGCACCACCTCTTCAGCGCGCAGGACGAGACGCACCGGCGCGTTGTCGTAGGTGCGCTCCTTGTGGGTGCGGACCAGGGTCAACGGGATGCGCCGCTCCGCCTGGCCACCGGCGGGGATCGGATCGAGCTTGGCGATCACCTCGCCGCCGAGCTGGAGGAACGGGTTGTTGTCCTTGAGCACCTGGAGCGAGATGGGCAGCGACTCGGCCTCGCCGTCGTTGCGCAGGACCAGGACCGCGGTGGCGGTCTCACCCGGATCGAACGATCCATCGCCGCCCGGTTCCTCGACCGTGAGCCGGTAGGACAGATGCGGCCGGGGTTTCGGACGGATGCTCAAGGCCACGGCGGCGGTGGCGGCCGGGCGGGCCTCGCCGTCGCGGACCAGTTCCAGGGTGAACTGCTCGCCACCGCCCAGGGCGCGGATCGGCACCGGGATGGACAAGGACACCGTGCGGCTCTCGCCGGCGGCCAGGGCGCCGATCGGGACCTCGTCCTCCCACAGGGAACTGTCGCGATCGGTGCTGACGATGGCGTACAGGCGGCCGACCGCCTCGCCCTGATTGACCACGGTGAACGGCAGGTCGACCCGGCTGCCGGCCTCGACCTCGACCGGGCCGTCGTAGCGCACGGCGAGGGACGGCTGGGCGGCGCCGGCGGCGCCCCACACGACCGGGGCCGGGGCCTTGGCCAGGGCCGTGGCGAGGGCCGCGGCCTCGACCTCGGCACGGCGCACCGCCGGCTGGCGCAGGCGGTCGATCAGGAACTGGCGCGCGCGGCCGGCGGCCTCCGCCTCGACGGCGGCGGCGGCGAATCCGGGGTCGGTGCAGACATCGGTGAGCAGGTCGACGAGCAGCATCGCCTCCTGGTCCGGATGGAAATCCTTGGCGGAGATCGCGGTGTTTTTCAGTTCCTCGCGCGGCAGCACCCGGGCCAGGTAGGACAGGGCGAGGGCCGAACTGTGCTGGTAGGGCCGCTGGTTGGCCAGGGCGGACTCGTTGTCCGCCTCACGGCGGGCGGTGTACGGCACGAGATCGACGCGGCCATCCTGGGCGGCGCTGCGCCGGCGCAGGAGCAGGTCCGGGGTCACGCCGACATCCTGGATCGAGTCGCCACCGGGCAGGCGGTATTCCTGGATGGTGAGTTTGAGCTGGCTGCCATCCTGCAGGAGGCGGGTGGTCTGCACGGAGCCCTTGCCGAAGGTGGGACTGCCGGCGATCAGGCCGCGGTCGTTCTTCTGCAAGGCGCCGGCCAGGATCTCGGCGGCGCTCGCGGTGCCGGTGCTGGTCAGCACCACCACCGGCCACTCGACGAAGCGGCGGGGACTGGAGCGGGTGATGGTCGGATCGCCGTCGGGGCCCACCGTACGCACGATCTCCAGGCCCCGGGGCAGGAAGAAGTCGGTGATGAACTTCGCCTGGTCGAGCAGTCCGCCGCCATTGAAGCGCAGATCAAGGACCAGGGACTGGATCGGAACCGCGCCGCCGGCCTCGTCGCCGGATCGGCGGAGCTCGCCCAGGGCCTGGAGGAGATCCTTGCCGGTGAGCTGGTTGAACTCGTCCATGCGGATGTAGCCCACCGGCCCTTGCCGCCAGGCGCGCAGGGAGACCACCTGGACCAGTTCGCGGACGATGGGCAGCTCCACCGGCGCCGGCAGCGAGCTGCGGCTCAGGGTCAGGCGGACGCTGGTGCCCTTGGGCCCGCGGATCCGGCGTACCGCCTGGTCCAGGCTGAGCCCGGCGGTAGTCTCGCCATCGATGGCCAGGATGACATCCCCATCCTCGACCCCCGACCGTTCCGCCGGCCGGCCGGGCATGACCCGTTCGATGACCACCCGGCCCTCCTCGTCGCGCAGGTACGCGCCGATGCCATGGAACTCGCCCTGGATGTCCTCCTGGAACTCCTTGGCCGGCTCCGGGGGGAAGATGAAGGTGTGCGGGTCCAGGGTCGACAGGGCGCCGTTGATCAGGGCGTAATCGAGTTCGCGCGCCCGGGCAGGAGGGAAGTCGCCCCCGTCGACGAGCAGTCGGACCTTCTCGATGAGCGCCATGGCGGAGCCCAGGTCGCGCGGATCGGGAGCATCCACCTGGCGGATCGTGCCGGCGACATCGATCTCGATCCGCCCTGGCGCCGTGCCCGACGCCCGGACCCAGCGCGCATCAAGGGAAATCTCGGATTGTTCCAGACTCCGCAGCGCGCGTTCTACCATCAGGACGGGCTTGAAACGGAGGGCGTCGTAATAGTCGTCGGCCAGCCGCTTGCCGATCTGAGGAGCCATGTCCGGGAAGTGCTGTGGGGCCTCCCCGGCGGGCAGGCAGGCGGCGAGGATCAGGACAGGGACGAGGGCGCGGAGTCGCATCACCGGGTGACGCTACCGGCCCCGCCGGCCTTGCCTATGGAGACGGTGGGCCACCCGGGGCGGCCCGCCGGGCGAGGACCACCCCGACCAGGATCAGGACCCCTCCGGCCACCTGCCAGGGCCCCGGCCGTTCGCCGCACAGGGGCCAGGCCGCCAGGGCGGCGACCACCGGCTGGATGAGCAGGACCACCGCCGCGGGCCCCGCCGGCAGCACCGCCAGGGCCCGGGCGATGAGCCCCTGGCCGCCGGCGTGGATGACCAGGCCGAGCACCAGCACCGCCGCCCATCCCCCGGCGGTGCTCGGCGTCAATCGCTCCCCGGAGAGGACCGCGGTCGCAGCCAGGGCCACGGCGCCCACCGCCGACGAGACCAGCATGGCCCGGACCGGACCGAACCCGGCGGCGGCCCGGGCGATGGCGACCTGGTAACCCGCATAAAAGACCGCCGACGCCAGACCGGTCACCGCGCCCAGCCCCGGCGCCGGCCCCGGCGCCCCCGGATCGCCCACCAGCAGGGCGACCCCACCGAAGGCCACCGCCAACGCAGCCACCAGACGCCAACCCGGGCGGATCCCGCACAGCAGCCACAACCCGACCGCCAGGACCAGGGGAGCGCAGTTGGAATACAGAGCCGCATGGGCCACCCCGGTCTGGCGGATCGACCAGTGCCAGGTGGCGAGGTCCCCGGCGAAGCACAGGCCCGCCACCAGCGCCCAGCGCCCGGCCCCCGCCGGCGAGATGTCGGTCCCCGGCCGGGCACGCACCACCAGCCACAGCACGGGCACGGCGAACAGCAGCCGCCACATGCCGATCGCCGCCGGACCGGCCCCCTCGGCGAAGCGCACCGCGATGGGCGCGAAGCCGATCACCGCCGCCCCGGCGGCGAGGACCAGCCAGGGGCTCAGGATGCGCTCCCCAGGGATGCCGCGACCACCAGCCAGACCACCGCCTGGGCCACC
>CAMCAC010000173.1 GCA_945872305.1 Candidatus Kuenenia stuttgartensis
TCCGCCGCCGTGTCGAAACCGCGATCGACCAGATCCTGGAGATCGATGAGGCCGATCAGGCGACCCTCCTCGTCCTGGACGGGGAGCGCGTTGATCCGCCGCTCGGCGCAGCGGTAGAGGGCTGTTTCAACCAGGTCGTCGGGCCCGATGCTGGTGAAGGCGCGCAGGGCGTGGCGCTCGATGGGATCCGCAAGGACCGTGCGGGGATCGTGGGCGCCGGCCAGGAGTCGGCGCATATCGCCGTCCGTGAACAGCCCGGTGGCCCGGCCTGCGCCATCGACGACGAGCACGAGGCCGGCTCGGACCTTGGTGATGATCCGCAGGCACTCGATGACCGGGGTGCCGGCGGTGACGGCCGGCAGACGATCGCCCCGACGCATGACCTCGGCGCAGGTCATCAGTTTGCGCCCGAGGGCGCCGCCGGGGTGGTAGCGGGCGTACTGGGCGGCGCTGAATCCGCGCATCTGCTGCACGGTCAAGGCGACGGCGTCGCCGAAGGCGAGCATGGCGGTGGTGCTGGCGCTCGGCGCCATGCCCAGGGGGCAGGCCTCGGTCACATTGCCGACCCACAGGACATGGTCCGCGTGATGGGCGAGGGGGCTGTCCTGGCGACCGACCAGGGCGATGATCGGCGGGCCGATGCGGCGCAGGCTGGGCAGGAGGGCAAGGATTTCTTCGCTGCTGCCGGAAAAGGAAAGTGCAACGACCACATCGTGGCGGCTGACCATGCCGAGATCACCGTGACGGGCCTCGGCCGGATGGAGGAAATGACTGGGGGTGCCGGTGCTGGCAAAGGTGGCCGAGAGCTTGTCGGCGATCTTGCCGGCCTTGCCGATGCCGGTCAGGATGAGCCGGCCGGGGAGGTCCTCCTGGCAGCGATCCTTGATCAGGGTGCAGACCGCCGTGATCGCCGCGTGCTGGTGGTCGATCTGGTTCTGGAGCTGGACCAGGGCGTAGGATTCGACCCGGACCACCGAACGGACGCTCTCGACAATGTCGACGGTGCCGTCTGGTCGGGTTGGGAAGTCAGGTGCTGGAGTGATGAACCGGCGGAGGGTGGGGCGACTGGGGGACACGGACGGAGACTAAGCCCAGGCCCGGTGCCGGGCAATGCACGCCGTTGGCCACCGCTGGCAACCGCCTAGGACGTTTGCCATGACCGCGATCCCTGTCTGGCTGGCTTCGCGGGGGATGCGGAGGCGGCGATGGCTCGCGGATGCCCTTGGGCTGAACCCGGTAAACCGGGTCACCGAGGCGGCAGCGACGCTCGGGTGGGGGCGCCGGCCATCGTTCTCGGTCGCGCAACGTGCCGCCGAGGCCGCCAGCATCCCCGCCTGGGCCGCGGAGGACGCCTTCATCCGCTCCCTTGGGCTCGGGGTGGCGGGGGCGGAGCCATTCGGGTTCGTGCTCGACCGTACGGGCATCTCGTTCGATGCGACCGGTCCGAGCGATCTGGAGGATTGGATCCTGGCCGGCGGGGTGGATCCGGCCGCGGCCGGGTTGCGCGCCCGAGTGGTCGCAGAGCGGGTGACCAAATACTCATCGTGCTTGGCGGAGCCGGATCTGCCGGCGGGCGGGCGGCGGCGGATACTCCTCGTGGATCAGGCCGCCGGCGACCGCTCGCTGGCTCTGGGGCTGGCCGGGCCAGAGGCGTTCGACCGGATGGCTGCCGCCGTGACTGCGCACAGTGGCGCCGAGATCGTGGTGAAAGTTCATCCGGATGTGATCGCCGGGCGCCGGCGGGGCTGCCTGTTTCCGGACCGGCTGCCGCCGGGTGCCCGGGTCCTTGCAGGGGACTGCGATCCCTATGCCCTGCTCGCCCGGGTCGATGCGGTATGGGTCGCCACCTCGCAGCTCGGGTTCGAGGCGTTGCTCGCCGGTGTACCGGTGACCTGCTTTGGAGTGCCCTGGTACGCCGGCTGGGGCCTGACCGACGACCTCGGTCCTGTCCCCGCCCGGCGCGGTGCGGCACGCTCCATCGACGAGGTATTCACCGCCGCCTACCTGCGCTATTCCCGGTATGCGGATCCGGTGCTCGGCGGGCCCTGCGGACTCGACCGGATCCTGGACCGGATTGCCGACCACCGCCGGACCGACGGAGGGGGGCGCTGGTGGATGCTGGGGGCGTCCTGGCGCAAGCGGCGGATCATCCCGCGGTTCCTGCCGAGTGCCGTGGTCGCTGCGGCGCATCCCCGACGCATCCGCGCCCAGGCCCGGCCCGGCGACCGCATCGCGGTGTGGGGCGTGGCCCGGGATGCGGAAGCCCGCGGGCTCGCCGCGGACACCGGCGCCACCGCCGTGCGGGTGGAGGATGGCTTTCTCCGCTCGGTGGGTCTGGGCACCGATCTCTATCGCCCCGGCTCCCTCGTCTTCGACGATCTCGGCATCTATTTCGATCCGCGCACGCCGAGCCGGTTGGAGGCGATCCTGGGGGAGCATCCGTTCACGCCGGCGGAGCTGGAGCGGGGCGCGGCGCTGGTCGGGCTGCTGCGGGCGACGGGGATCACCAAGTACAACACCGGGCGCGGGCGGCTGGTCCTGCCGCCGGAGGCGAGGGGCCGGCGGACGGTGCTGGTGCCGGGGCAGGTCGAGGACGATGCCTCGATCCTGGCCGGGACGGTGGCGGCGGTGCGCACCAACCACGCCCTGCTCGCGGCGGCGCGGGCGGCGGAACCGGAGGCGTTCCTGGTCTACAAGCCGCATCCGGATGTGCTCGCGGGCAACCGCGCCGGAGCGGTGCCCGATGCGGATCGATGGGCGGATCTGGTGGTGGTGGATGTGCCGATGGATGCCTGTCTGCAGGCGGTGGACGCGGTGCACACGATGACCTCGCTGACCGGGTTCGAGGCGTTGGTCCACGGCCGGGCGGTGACCTGTCACGGGATGCCGTTCTATGCCGGCTGGGGGCTGACCGATGACCGGGCCCCGGTGCCGCGCCGGGGCCGGGCGCTGCCCCTGGCGGCGCTGGTCCACGGCACGCTGGTGCTCTATCCGCGCTACCTGGACTGGGATTCAGGCTGGTTCACCGGGCCCGAAGCGATGGTCGAACTGTTGCGACGGCGGCGGTTGGCGGGGCCGACGGCGGTGGGCATGCCGCGCTGGCGTCGGCTGCTCGGCAAACTCGGACGGGTGCTGCCGCGACGGTGAGGGACCCATCCCGGGGGTGCGCTCGCCGGGGTACGCTTGGCCTGGGGTTGTACCGAACGCACCTCGGTGATCCGGGCAGGTGAACCGGTAACCGTATGTTCCGCCCGGTGGCGAGGCCCATTCCCGGTTCCGGCCATCCGCCTGGGCGGGATGCCCAGGCCACCGGATGGCGCGACACCCGCGGATCAGCTCCGGAGCTTGCGGAGGTCGGTTTTGGCCTGACGGAGCTGGGCGGCACTGATCTCACGCTGTTCCGCCAAGTGCTCCAGGCGGGCCAGGGCCCGGGCGGCCGACAGGTCGCCGTCGGCGACGAGAGCGAGGAGCATGGCGACATGGGCTTCGGCTTTGCCCTCGGCCTTGCCCTCGGCTTTACCCTCGGCCTTGCCTTTGGCCAGGTATTCACTGGCCAGGCGTTCGCGTTCGCGCTTGAGTTTGGTGAGGATCATGGTGTTCAGCTCGCGGAATGTTTCGGGAGTACGGGGGGAGCGGCGGCGGTGTCCGTCATCGAGAAGGATCTCGCTGACCCACTGCCGCACCACCTGCGACAGTTCCGGGTCTTCGTCCAGGAATGCAGCGAAGTTGGCCAGGATCTCCTGCTGGCGTTCCAGGCTGGGATTCTGCTCCAAGGCGGCAATGCCCGCCATGACATTGCGCAGGTAGGCACGGCCGCGCACCGGCAGGTGGTTCTCGTCCAGGAACAGGTAGGTGAAATCCGGCTGGTGGCGGTCCACGGCCGGAATCGATGGCGTCACCAATGGGCGGAGCCCGACCGGCGCGGTCCACGGTTCGTCGCCATTGTACAGCACGATCGGCAGGATCGCCGGCAGACGGCCGTCTTCGGCAAGCTGTTTGCGCTTGATCAGATCCTGCCACAGCAGCGAGACATAGGACAACAAGCGCACCGCCATGTAGCGGTCGTTGGAGGACTGGAACTCGATCAGCAGATAGAGGTACGCCCAACCCCGGGTGGTCTTGAGCCGCCAGATCACATCGCTGTGGCGCTGGCGCATCGAACGCCCGACGAAGGAGCCCGGGCAACGCTCCAGGGTGCTGAAGTCGCAGGCTCTGGCTACGCTGGGATCCAGGTAGCCACAGACCAGATCCTGCACCAGACGCGGATGGGAGAACAGCAGGCGGTAGCCACCATCGTGAGCAGGGGCGGCGGACCGGCGGCGAGACATCGTGGTGTGTTTAGCGGACCGGGGGGGTCGGGGAAGGCGCAAGCCCAGTCCAGCCACCGGGCCAGCGGAGATCCATTGCAGGTGGAGGGTTCCGGGGCGATCAGCCGGTCAGGCGACGGCGCTGGACGGCCTGCACGATGCTGCGCAGGAGTTCGCGCGGTTCGCATGGCCGGGGGACGAGGGCATCGATGCCGGCCCGGCCGGCGCGGGAGTCGGAGCCGGGGGTGCGTTCGGCGCACAGGGCGATGATCGGCACGGAGGCGTCGCCGTGGACCTGCTCGACGCGGCGGAGTTCGGCGGCGCAGCCGTGGGCGCTGTCCCCGCAGGAGAGATCGAGGAGGATCGCGTCGTAGGGCAGACGCACCATGGCATCGACCGCCTCGCCGGGGCTGGCAGCGCCGTCGAGGCGGATGCCTTCGGCCTCCAGGGCGACGCGCTGCTGGCGCAGGACCACCGGGTCGTCGGCGACGAGGAGCACGCGCAGCGGGGTGCGGCGCATGGCGCGCACCGTGCGGTCGCCGGTGGATTCATCGCTCCGCGGCTCGATGGCGCGACGCATGGCGTCGGCCAGGCGGAGCAGCCGGGGGGGCCGGGCGAGGACGGTGACGAAGCCGCGCGTCTGGACCTCGGAGCGGCTTGGGCGGCGGGCCGCCGGGGCGAGGAGGATCCATCCGGTGTCCGGGCCGGCGGCGGCGGGCAGGTCATAGGCTCCCGGGGTCCCGGCGCCGACCAGGGCGATGGCCGGGGGCGCCCCCGGACGGCGCAACCGGGCAAGGGCATCGCCGCACCCGGCGACGCCCTCGGCGACCATGCCCAGGTGGCCGCACATGGCGACCAGGGCGGCGCGCACCGCGGGTTCCGGCTCCACCACGAGGACGGTCAGGCCGCGCAGCCGGCCGACCAGCGAGGCTTGGCGCTCGGAACCCGCGGAGGAAACGCCATCGACCGGGATCTCGAGATGGAAGCGGGCGCCACGCCCCGGTTCGCTCGCGCAGCGCATGGTCCCGCCGAGGGCGGCGATCTGCCGGCGCACGATGGTCAGGCCGATGCCGGCACCGCCGTGCCGGCGGTTGGCCGCGCCATCGCCCTGGGTGAAGTCCGCGGTGATCGCGGCCATGATGTCGGCATCCATGCCGGGACCGCTGTCGGCGACGGTGATCGCCACCGCGCCATCGGCGGAACCGGCATCCCCGGCGATCTGCCAGCCGACCTGGACCAGGACGTGCCCGGCGGTGGTGAACTTGATCGCGTTGCCGATCAGGTTGACGAGCACCTGGCGCAGGCGGGCGGCATCGAGCAGCACCCGGGCCGGGAGGCCGGGGCCGGGCTCGACCGCGATCTCGAGGCCCTTGGCGTGGGCGGATTCCGCGTGGAGCGCGACCACGTCCTCGACCACCCGGAGGGGATCGCAGCGGACCGGCGCGCGCTTGCGGTCGCCGCCGCTGGCGGCGATGTCGATGATGTCGTTGACGAGCTGGTGCAGGTTTTCCGCCGAGTTGCGGATGACCAGGGCGGTCTCGCGCTGACGGGGGGTCAGATCCTCGTCGGCGAGCAGCCCGGTCAGGCCGAGGATGCCGTTGAGGGGGGTGCGCAGCTCATGGCTGATGTTGGCGAGGAATTCCCGCTTGGCGCGCTCGCCGGCGGTGGCCCGCACCTCGGCCGCGGCGAGCGCCGTGGCCGCGATCTGGCCGGCAAGGGCGGCGGCGGCCTGGTCGGC
>CAMCAC010000174.1 GCA_945872305.1 Candidatus Kuenenia stuttgartensis
GGGCAGCCTCGCCGCCGCCGACGCCGCGCTCACCGCCGGGGCGGCGGCGGTCTGGCTGGATGATCCGACCCTGGACCTGTGGTCGGCCCGCGCCCCGGACCTCCCCCGCCGTCCGGGGCTGTGGCTGCGCCACCCGGCCACCGCCCCCCTGTCGCCGCATCTGGCCGCCATCGGCCTCCCGGTCGTGGCCGGTCACCTCGGCGCCCTGGCCGCCGCCCGCTCCGCGGGACTGCCGGCGATCGCGGACCATCCCTGCAACGCCTACTCCACCGCCACCATCGCCGCCCTGGCGGACCTGGGCGCCGGCTCTGTGGTGCTGTCGTTGGAGTGCTCCGCCCGGGAGATCGCCCGACTGACCGCCCGCCTGCACGACACGCCGACCGGCATCGCCGTGTGCGTCCACGGCCGGGTGCCGGCGATGCTCACCCGCCAGGATCACGGCCTGGAGCCGGGGACGGTGCGCCGGATCACCGCCAATCCCAAGGAAGGCGGCCTGCCCTACGAACTCCAGCGTCGCCGCCACGACAC
Organism: Candidatus Kuenenia stuttgartensis; assembly: GCA_945872305.1. Classification (GTDB taxonomy): domain Bacteria; phylum Planctomycetota; class UBA11346; order UBA11346; family UBA11346; genus CAMCAC01. The sequence continues at coordinate 529 of CAMCAC010000174.1, forward strand.
CGTCGTGTGGGAGGCCCGCCGGCTCGCCGCCCCCGCCGCTGCCGCCCTCACCGCCGGACTGGTGGACGCCTGGCTGCTCGAATGCGGCGACCTGGATCCCGCCGGGGTGGCCGCGGTCACCAGCGCCTATGCCCGCCTGCGCGACGGCGGCGATCCCGCTGCGGTGGAGCAGGCCATCCGACCCTCGGCCCCCGCCGGCCTGTTTCCCGGCCACCTGGAGATCGGCGCCCGGGAGCTCGACGCCCTGGAACCCGTCGAGACCTGAGCCGGGGTTGTGCCTGGGACCGCGCCCCGGATCCTGCACGGATCATGTGCGGAATCGCCGGCTACATCGGACCCAAGGTCGCCGCCCCGGTGCTCACCGTGGCGCTGGAGCGGCTGAAGTACCGCGGCTACGACTCCGCCGGGCTGGTGACCGCGACGGCGGACGGCCTGCACCTGCGACGGGCCGAGGGCCGGCTGCGCAATCTCCAGGAGAAGCTGGAACGGGAGCCGGTCTCCGGCCATGTCGGCATCGCCCACACCCGCTGGGCCACCCACGGCGCCCCCTGCGAGCGCAACGCCCATCCCCACCTGGACGGGGGATGCACCGTGGCGGTGGTCCACAACGGGATCATCGAGAACCACGACCACCTGCGGAAGGAGCTCCAGGCCGGCGGCGCGGTGTTCGCCAGCGAGACCGACACCGAGGTTATCCCGCACCTGCTCGCCCGCCTGCGCCGGGACGGGCTGGATGCCCGGGCCTCGGTGCGCCAGGCCTGCACCCTGCTCGAAGGATCCTACGCCTTCGCCGCCATCTTCGCCGACGAGCCCGAGCGCATCCTGGTCGCCCGCAAGGGTTCGCCGGTGCTCATCGGCCGCTCCCGGCCGGCGGCGGACGGCTCCCGGGAACTGATGATCGCCAGCGACATCCCGGCGCTGCTGCCCCACGCCCAGGAGATGGCGATCCTCGACGACGGCGACATCGCCGACTTGCGCGCCCCCGGGACGGTGGAGGTCGAGCACGACGGCGCCGCCAAGATTCCGGTCTTCAAACGCATCGAGGTCACCGCGGACGCGGTGGACAAGGGCGCCTACGACTCGTTCATGGCCAAGGAGATCGCCGAGCAGCCGGCGGTGCTCGCCCGCCTGCTCGATTCCCGGGTGCGCGGCGGCCGGCTGGTGGAGCCGGACCTCGGCCTCGACCTCAAGGCGGTGAACCACATCGTCTTCCTCGCCTGCGGCACGAGCTGGCACGCGTCGATGCTCGGCAAGCGCTTCCTCGAAGCCCTGGCCCGGGTCCATGTCGAGGTCGACATCTCCAGCGAGTACCGCTACCGCAACCCGGTCGCTTCGGGCGGGACCCTGGTGGTGGCGATCAGCCAGAGCGGCGAGACCGCCGACACCCTGGCCGGGGTGCGCCTGGCGAAATCCAAGTTCCTGCCGGTGGTCGGACTGGTGAACGTGGTCACCAGCACCATCGCCCGGGAGGCGGACGGCGTGCTGCCGCTGCTGGCCGGCCCCGAGATCGGCGTGGCGAGCACCAAGGCCTACACCGCCCAGGTGCTCGGCCTGTTCCTGTTCGCCATGCAGGTGGCCCGGGCCAAGGGGCTGCTGCCCGAGGCCGAGGAGCTCCGCCTGCTCGCCGCCTGCGCCGCCCTGCCGGAGCTGGTCACCGCCACCCTCGCCGACGAGACGGCGGTGGTCGAGGCGGCGGACCTCTTCGCCGCCGCCGAGGCGACGGTGTTCCTCGGCCGCGGCGGCGAGCATCCGACCGCCCTGGAGGGCGCGCTGAAACTCAAGGAGATCGCCTACATCGCCGCCAGCGGCTACCCCGCCGGCGAGTTCAAGCACGGCCCCATCGCCCTGGTCAGTCGCCACCTGCCGGTGATCGCTCTGTGCCCGCGCGACGCCATGCGCGAGAAGATGCTCTCGAACATCCAGGAGGTCCGCGCCCGGGCCGGCCGGATCATCGGCGTCGGCGCCGGCGACGACCCCCAGCTCCGGGACCTGTGCGACCTGGTCTTTCCGGTCCGCTCCGCCCCGGAGGACCTGCTCCAGCCGATCCTGTCGATCCTGCCGCTCCAGCGCTACGCCTATCATGTCGCCCAGCGACGCGGCTGCGACGTGGACCAGCCGCGCAACCTCGCCAAATCGGTGACGGTGGAATAGCCCGCCGCCGTCAGCCGACGGCGATGCGATGCCGGGCGAGATCCTCGATCCACGCCGTGCGGCCCTTCGCCGTGGCCAGCCAGCCATCCAGATCCCCGGCTCCTGGAGCGGGCAGCGGCGGGGCGCCGGGGATGCGGGCGGCTTCGTCGGTGACCACGGTCAGGGCGAGGACGGTGGCGCGCAGAAGCGCCTCGTCCGCCATGAGGGTGGCGTCGGCGGGATCGAGACGGAAATCCTCGTCCGCGGCCTCGGCCAGCACCGCGCCGGCGTGGGCGGACAGGCGGACGAGATCCAGGCACAGGCGGGTGCAGGTGGTGCCGGCGCTCTCCCGCTTGGCGGCGGGCTCCGACGCCGGCGCGCCGGGGGCGGCCTGCTCGCACACTGCCCGCAGGCGGTCGCGGACCGCTTCGAGGAGCGGCGCGAGATCCCCGGCGGCGCCGGTGGCGCCCCGGCGACGGAGCAGGGATTCCACATCCGCCTGCAGCACCGCCGGCAGGGCGAGGATGCCGCTGCCGCCGTCCAGGCTGATCGAGATCGACGCCGGCGGCGGATCGCCGAGCTTGCGCCGCCAGTCGGCGACGAGCGACACCAGTTCGCGCAGGATGCCGCGCAGCGCGGGGACCTGGGCGGCGAAGCGGGCAGCCCCCTGGGCCCAACGGGCGCGATCGATCCAGGCGGTGGCGTCGCGGCAGGCGTCGCGGGTCGCGATAAGCACGCCGGACAGGGATTTGCGGTCGACAGAGGCCTTGAACAGGCGCGGCCGGAAGCGGCGGGGGGTCCTCGCCCAGGGGCACCACGGCCCACAGTTCGCCGAGCCGGTCCACGAGCTGGTCCAGGGCCCGGTCCACGGCCTTGCGGGCGGACTCGGCGGCGGCGGGGGCGAGGGTGATGACCCGTTCGAGTTCCCGCACCCGCTCCAGGGCGGACTTGGGATCGCCGCCGCTCGACAGGGTGGCGAAGGCCTCGCGGTAGAGCTGGAGGCGCTGGTCGGTGTCCAGGCTGCCGTCGTCGAGCCGCTCCAGCCGGCCCTCCGCGGCCTGGACCTCGTCCATGAGCCGGCGGCGGTCCGTTTCGAGGTCCGCGACCTTGCGGTGCAGGGCTCGGATGGCGTCTTCGTGGGCCCGACGCTGCTCGTCGATGCGGCGGACCTGGGCGATGACCGGCTCCGCCAGCGGGTGGATCCCGGCGGGAGCCGCCTTGCCGGAGGCCATGGCGGCGATGGTCGCGGTGGCGTGGGCGAGGGCGGTCTTCGCCTGCTCGGCCGCCTCACGCCGGCGCACCAGTTCATCGCGGTAGCGGGCGAGCAGTGCCGCCAGCCGTTGCGACGGCGGGGCCTCGGTCCGTTCGCCGAGGGCCGCGTCCACGAGCTGGCCGAGCCGTTGCAGTTCATCCTGGGCGTAGGCCCCGGCCAGGGCCCCGGCCCCGGCGACCCGCTGCTGGCGGCCGAGGTCCGCGATCAGCGCATCCAGCCGCTCGTTCACCTGGCGGTGGCGCTCACGCCAGAATCCGCCGAGGGTGGCCAGGAGATCCGCGACCAGTTCCGGTCCCGGGTTGCGGCCGGCGCACTCCGCCAGCCGCCGGTTGATGTCATCCGCTGGCTCGCGGAACCGGGTCAGTTCGTGCTGGCCCTCGTCCGGACGGAAGCATTCGAAGAACACCAGCCACAGCTCACCGGCCAGCCGGGCCAGCTCCGGATCCGGCGCGCTGGCCAAGGCCCGGGCGGCGACCACCGGATCGGTGGCATCGACGCCCCGGGCCTGGGCGGCCTCGGCGACAGCGGCGGACAGGGCGTCGAAGGCGGCGTGCAGCGCCGCCATGCCCCGCGACTGCTCGTCGTGGGCGCGTCGCTCCAGGCGCAGGACCGTGGTCTGCCGTTGGGCCATGGTCCGCAGGGTCGAGGCCGATGGGCCGGCGGCAAGGCGGTGGCAACCGGCCCGGGGATGCGACCATGCGGCACCATGCGCACGCTGGTCATCGACATGCCGAGCGGAATCGCCGGCGACATGCTCCTGGCCGCCCTGGTGGATGCCGGGGCGGACCTCGACCGGATCGCCACCGGGCTGGACGGGCTCGGCGTCGGTCCGATCCCGGTCCTGCGCAGCCGGGTCCAGGCGGGGTCGCTGGCGGCCACCCGGCTGGATGTGTCCGCCCCCCAGGAGGCCGCCTGGGCCCCCCTCGCCGGCGGCCATGCCCATCGACCATACCGGGAGATCCGTGACCGGCTCTCGGCGGCGGCCCTGCCGCCCCGGGTCCGGGACCGGGCCCAGGCGGTGTTCCGCGCCCTGGCCGAGGCCGAGGGCGCCGTCCACGGCGTGGCCGCGGACGAGGTCGGCTTCCACGAGGTCGGCTCCCTGGATGCGATCGCCGATGTGGTCGGCTGCTGCCTGGCCCTCGAAGACCTCGCCATCGACATGGTGGCGGGCGGGACCGTGCAGCCGGGCCGGGGCACCGTGCGCTGCGCCCACGGGCTGATGCCGGTGCCGGTGCCGGCGGTGGCGCGGATGCTCGCCACCTCGGGCTGGCCCATGCGCCTGCCGGACCGGGACACCGGGGAACTGACCACGCCCACCGGCATGGCCCTGCTCCTCGGCCTGGGCGCGCCGGCCGCCCAGCCGGCGGGCCGCATCGTGGCCACCGGGCTCGGTGCCGGGCACAAGGCGATCCCCGGCCTGGTCAACGCGGTCCGGGTGCTGGTGGTGGAGTCCGCCGCGCCCGCCACCGGCGACGAGGTGGTGGAGCTGCGCACCCAGCTCGACGACGCCACCGGCGAACAGCTCGGCGCGGCCCTGGACCGCCTGCTGGCCGCCGGCGCCCGGGATGCCTACCTGACGCCGATCCTGATGAAGAAGGGCCGGCCCGGGTCGCTGCTCACGGTGCTGGCCGCCCCCGCCGACGCGGACCGGCTCACCGACCTGATCCTGACCGCGACCCCGGCCATCGGGGTGCGCCGGTCGCTGCACACCCGGCGGATCCTGCCCCGGGAGGCGGTCACGGTGTCCGTGCGCGGCATGGCGGTGGCGTTGAAGGCGGTGGTGCGTCCGGACGGACGCCGGACCGCGAAACCCGAGGCGGACGCGGTGCGGGCGGCGGCGGACGCCCTGGGGCTGCCCGCGGACCAGATCGCCGCCGAGGCCCTGGCTGCCTGGAAGGCGGGCGGCTGACGAGGCCCGGCCGGCGGGCGCTGGCATCCGGGGCGAAGACCGCCACGACCTGCGCCATGATCCTTCCCGCCGAACGCAATGTGCTGGGCACCGCCCTGCTCGACTGCTCCC
>CAMCAC010000175.1 GCA_945872305.1 Candidatus Kuenenia stuttgartensis
GGTACGCCAGCACTGGACCGCCGACCAGCTGGAGATCGCCATCGCTCCCACGATCGGCCGCTTCCCCGGCCTGCCGGCGATGCGCCCGGTCAGCGTGGTGGTACGCGGCTGCGGCCGGCCGGCGGCGGTCGACGGTGCGGCCTGGGAATGGGCCGACGGCGCGTTGATCCTCCATCTGCCCAGCGCCGCGCTGGACCAGGCGCGCACGGTGACGGTCACCGGGATCGCCGCCGCGCCCGCGCCGTCGGCGGCCGGCGCCACCATCCCGCGCGCCGTGTTCAGCCCGCGCTACGACCGCCGGCTGGCCCAGGTGCGCTACGCCGACGCCATCCTGATCCCGCCGGCCGCCGGGGCGCGCGCGGTGATCACCTGGCACGCGGAACAGGAGACCGTGCGCGAGCAGCGCTGCGATCTTGGTGAACTGCGCGCCGCCACCGTCATCCCCTGTCCGTTCGCCTGGCGGACCGACCGCGGGTCGGCCCGCTGGTGGGCCGAGGTGGCATGGACCTGGGATGGCGGTTCCCGCACCGATCGCGGCGCTTGCGCCTGGGACCTGTTCTGCGGCATCGGCGAATGGGCGGTGAGCGTGGTCGATGGACCGCTGCCCGATCCGATCGCGCTCGACCCGGCGGTTCCGGTCGCCGGCGGGACGCCCTGGCAGGATCACAGCTACCGCCGCATCCGGCACGAAGCCCTGCTCGATGGGCCGCATCTCTGGTGCGACAGCGATCTGGCGGCGCGGCTCGGGGCGGACGCCAGCAACGCCTACGCCCCTGACGGCAAGCCGTTGCCGGTCGATCCCGCCACCCTGCGCCGCACGCATCTGGCGGCGGTGAGCGACCTGGTCGTCGACCACGCGGTGCGGGCGGCGTTCCGGATCTCGGGCTTCGCCGAGGGCTGGCGGTCCGCCCTCGACGGCGTGCCGCTCCAGCTCGACGAGAAGCAGCGCAGCGCGGTCCTCGACCTCGCCCCCGGCCGCCACCGTCTGGCGGTGGTGCTCGACACCGTGGATGTCCCCAAGGCCAAACGCTACATGCGCATGCTGTCCGCCATCGCCTTCGCCGAAGACGGCCGCCCGCTCACCGGCCTGGGGGATGCGGTCCCGGTGGCCTGATCCGGGGGAGCGGCCCGGTGAGTCGAGCATCCGTTTCCGCCTGCCGATCCGGGGCGCGTGCCACGGACCACTCCCTGTGCAGATGATCACGCAGTGGAGCTGCCGGCGGACGGCGCCCCCTCGCGGACATTCGATGGTGCTGCCGATGGGCTGGTGCCGGGGATCGTGCTTGGCCACCCAGGGCAGCCATTGCTGCACCTTGCCGATCTGTTGCAGCGATTCCTCCACAAGCCGGACACGGCGGCCGCCGAACGGACCGAGCGGGAACGCCTGGTCCCGCTGGTGCATGGGACCAACCGGCGACCGTGAAACGCTGCCGTCAGGGCAGGGTCAGCGACGCCGGGTCCGCGGCGGCCGGCACCGGCAGCTCCGGCGCCAGGTTGCCGCCGGCGGAGGCGACCACCGCCTGGCGCTCGACCCAGGTCGCGATCTGCCCGTCATCGGCCACGAGACGCCACGCATAGGTGCCGGGCACCGGCGCGGTGGCGGTGCACGCCAGACTGCCCGGCGCGCTCAGGACCAGCGTGGCAGGCCCGGCGGTCTGACTGTGCTGCACCGTCGGCGCCCCACCGGGGATGCCGTCGTCGCCCACGCTGCCGCCGATGGCGAAGGGCGTGCCGCTGACCGGCGCCGCCGGGGCGGGCAGGACGGGGACCGGGCCGTAGTTCGCCGGAACGTCGGCGGCGGCGGCGGCGAGCCAGGTCGCCTCGACGGGGGCATGCACGCTGGCATCCGGGAACACGGCACGGACGGAGAGGTGGTCGCCGCCGGAGCCCTCCTTGTGCAGGGCCATGATCCAGTACGGCTGGCCCGCCGTCAGGCTGACCGTGGCCGAGGTCTGGCCGGCGAACTTGGTCCATTCCCGGCTGTTGGTGTAGCTGGTGACCTCGGCGATCTTCACCGCCTGGGCAGCCGACGCCGTGGTCGACAGCCACAGTTCCGAGGCATCGTCCGAGGCGATCGCGAACACGTAGCCGCCGGTCGCGGGCGGGATGAACCAGCCGCTCAGACGCTGGCCGTAGTTGTCGCCGATCGAGGACGGCGCCTCGAACCCGGTGGTGAGCACGGTGGCGGTGGACGGCGAGGACGGATACGCCGCCGCGCCGGTCAGGTTGGTGATCGCGGTCCCGGAGATCCCCGACCACACCTCGCGCAGCAGGCCGGTGCCGGCGCTGATGCCCGGCGCGGAACCGACCCGCACCGTCACCGTGTCGGTGGCGGAGAACTCGCCATCGGACACGGTCAGGCGGAGCTGGTACACGCCCTCGGCCGGGAACGACACGGTGGTGTCCTCGGCGGTGGCGGCGGCGAACACCGCCGACGCCGGGCCGCTGACCATCGTCCATTGCCGGCTCACGCTCCCGGGCGCCAGGGGCAGGCCGTCATCCGCCGAATCCGCGGTCAGGACCAGTCCCACCGCGGTCGACGACACGCCGGCCAGGGCCGGGGCGGGACGGGTGATGGTCACGCTGGGAGCGGTGTTGTTCTCGTTGTCGGTGATGGTGACCGTGGCCACCGCGATGCCCAGGTCGGCGATGCCCGCCGGCCCCGACAGAGTGACCGTGAAGGTCTGGCCGCCCTCGGTCAGGAGGTCGTCGAGGATCGGCACGGTGATGGTGCGATCGGTGAGATCGCCCGCCGCCCAGGCCAGCGTCCCGCTGGCAGCGGTGTAGTCGGAGCCCGCCGCGGCGCTGCCGTTGGCGGTGGCGTAGGCCACGCTCACGGCCCCGGCGTCGTTCAGGGTCCGGCGTACGGTCAGCGCCACGGAGCCCGCGGTCTCGGCCACGCTGACCGAAGCCACGGCCAGCCCGACCACCGCCCGCGGCCGGATGGTCAGGCCCAGGTTGCGCTGGCCGGACTGGAGACCGTCGCTGGCGCTCACCGCGATGGTCGCCGAGCCGTGGGCCCCGGCGGCCGGGGTGCCCGAGAGCAGACCGAGCCCTCCGCCAAGGGGGCTGAAGCCGAGCCAGGACGGGCGGCCGGTGGCGGTCAGGGTGATCGCATGCCCGTCTGCATCGGTGGCGGCGACGGTGGCGCTGTAGGCAGCCCCGACATGGGCATCGGGCAGGGTGGTGGTGGTGACCACCGGCGGCGTGTTGCCGCCCGGCGGCAGGATCACGAGGTCGACGTACTGCCAGGTGGTGTAGGTCCCGTCGGTGACCGACAGGCGGATCTGGGCGGTGCCGGATCCGGACGGGGTCCCGGACACGGTCCCGCCCCCACTGCCGTTCGCGGTGAACGCCAGGCCCGGCGGCAGGCCGGAGGCGGCCAGCACCAGGGCCGATCCGGCGGTGTCCACGTCGCTGGTGGTCACGGCGTAGCTGAAGGCCTGTCCGACGGTGGCGGTGGCGGGCGGCACCGAGGTGAACACCGGCGGCAGCGCCGCGGGTGCGTTGGCCACACCGGTCACCTTCAGGTCGTCGATGTTCCAGCCGAAGGAATGGTTGCTGGCATCGGTCTCCAGGGAGAAGCGCAGGTGGAGCGCGGCCTGACCCTCGGCCGCGACCGGCATGGTGTAGACCTGGGCCCCCCAGCGGTTCTCGATCAGGTTGCTGTGGCTGGTGACCGTCGTCCAGGCGGTGCCGTCGGTCGAGTACTGGACCCGCCCGTAATCGGTGGACCCACCCTGCCTGACCAGCCCGAGCCAGCGCTGGATCTCCAGTTGGATGGCGGTGCGACCGATGGTCGAAACCGCCGGCAGGCGGGCATACGAGGTCACGCTACCGGCGTAGACGCCACCGGGATAGGTGACCAGGGCGGCGCTGCCCTGCTGGGCGGTGGCGGGACCGCTCACCGAGCCCTTGTTCGGTGCCGCCACCTGCCAACCGGTACCCAGGGTCAGGCCGGTGGAGCCGGATTCGAAGGTGTTGGCATACAGGTTCTGACGGGTGCCCTGGGCCGCGCCGGCGGGGACCAGGAAGGCGTTGGCCAGGGTGCGGATGGTGCCATCCGGCCAGCGCACCACCACATCCCAGTATCCCGGGGTCATCGCGGTGGTGTCGACGCGACCGGTCAGCCGGGTCGGGATCGCGATCTCACCCGCCGCCGCCACATCGGCGCTGCCGGTGCGGCGCAGGATCAGGTCGGAACCGAATACGATGTCGGTTCCGTCCACCGCCAGGATCTGCTCCACGGTGCCATCCGCGGTGGCGGGGCTCACCCCGGCCAGCGCCGGCGCCAGGGCGCCGCTCCGGGTCAGCCCGGACAGCACGACCGAGAAGCGCTGCGCCGCGCCGCTCAGGGTGCCGGTGTGGGTGACCTGGACCGTGTAGGTCCCGGCCGGCGGGGCCGCGACCACGACCTGCTCGACATTGTCGACGATGTTGTTCCCGGTCGTGGCGGCGGTCGAGTACAGGCTGGTGCTGAACGCGGGATAGGTGCCATTGCCGGTGGTGTACGGCATCACCCAGGGCTGGTACACGGTCCCGGTCCCGACATGGACCAGGCGCAGGTCGAGGTTGTTGACCAGGACCGGCGTGTTGTCGGTACGCGCGGTGCCGGCGGGGTCGTGCCAGGCCAGGGTGGCGCGGATCGGGCCGCTGCCGTCGTAGGTGCAGGTCCACGACCGGCTGCCGCCCTGGGCGAGGAGGTCCTCGACCACCAGCCGCGCGGCGGGCTGCTCCGCCTGGCGGCGCATGAGCGTGGCCGCCGCATGGATGTTGATGATGCCCCAGCCGAAGGTGTAGTCGGGCCCGGTGGTGCCGCGATCGTCGGCGGTGGTCGCCAACAGCGCCTTCAGGGTGTCCGCGCGCAGGAAATGGCCGGGGAAGCGCTTGGTGATGTAGTCGATGAGCAGGGTCGTGCTGCCCGAGGCGTTCGGCGTCGCCATCGAGGTGCCGCTGTAGGACGAGCTGCCGGTGAGATCCGTGGTCGAGTTCAAGCCTTCGCCGTTGGCCTTGAAGTCCGGCTTGATGCGGCCGTCCAGGCCGGGACCCCGGGATGAGAAGCCCGAGTCGCCGCCGCCGCTGCTGTAGGCACCGGCCGCGGTCCGGGTGACATCCGAGACCGACCCGATGGTGACGATGTTCTTCGCGTGGGGCTCGCCATCGCCCAGGGTCGCCATGCCAGCGCCGCCGCTGTTCGAGGCGGCATAGAAGTGGATGTAGTAGGGATAGTCCCAGAGGATCTGGTCGTAGTAGGCAGCCGTGGAGTTGTACTGGTCGTTATGGGTATCCCAGCCGAGCGAGGTGGTGCCCATCACCGACCGCATCTGGGCCTGGCCGGTGCGCGGATTGAGTTCGGCCAGGCGTTGGCCCGGCCACTGCATGCCGTGGGTGGTGATGTCGGAGCCGCCCATCTGGATGTGGGAGCGGATCCACACCCGCGGCGCCATCCCGAGCAGGCCGGCGGTGTAGCCCCAGCCGCCGACCGTGCCGGCGACGTGGGTCATGTGGTTCCGGTCGCCACCGTCGTTGATCTCCTTGTACAGGATCCGCGATCCGGCCCCGCCCGGAAGCTGGAACTCGGCGTGCTCGTAGATCGTGCCGTGGTCGTTGACGTTCACATACAGGCCGTCGCCATCCGCGGGCGCGGTCAGGGCGGGATCGAAGGCCGCCACCTGGCGCACCAGGTGCACGCCGGTGCTCTGGGCCGCCTGGACGTTGGTGACCATGCTGTAGAGCGGTTCGGTGCCGCGGAAGCCGACCAGCGAGAAAGCTCGGCCGTCATCGAGCACGCCGCCGGCAGGCAGTCCGGTGTGGGCGGCGCGGGCGGCGACCAGGGCCGCGGCGCGGGTCTCGGCCCCGCGCAGCCAGGCATCGAAGGCAGAGGCCGCCGCCGCGTCGAGCTCCCCGCCGCGGGCCTGGCGCTCCGCCAGGAG
>CAMCAC010000176.1 GCA_945872305.1 Candidatus Kuenenia stuttgartensis
TGGCCACCGCCGAAGGGCGGCGGCGCAACGCCCGGGCCGCCACCCACCTGGATGCCGCCGCGTCGGCCGCCGCCGCCGCCGCGGCGGCCGGTCTGCGCCTCGACCTCCTCGCCGCCAGCGCGGCGGTCCTCGCCCGGCGTCTCGCCGACGGCGAAGGCGAGGATGCCGCCGCGGTGCGCGCCGCCCTGGCCTCGGTCGAGGGCGAGCAGCGCGACATCGACCGGGTGCGCACCGAGCACCTGGGGCTCCAGCTTGCGGAGTTGCATCGGGCCGAGGTCGCCGCCCCGGGAACCCCCGGTCCGCGTCGCGCCCTGGCCGCCTACCATGCCGCCCGGGCCGTGGAGGCCGAGGCCCGCGGCCTGACCCCCGCCGCCGAGGCGGCGGCGGCGGCGGTGCGCGCCTGGGACGACGGTACTTGGGCGGACCTCGCGGCGGGCATGGCCCGCGTCACCGTCCCGGCCACCGCCCCGGCGGTCCGGCTGGTCCGCCTGGAGCCGGGTCCGGACCGCACCCTGGTCCCGGCCGGCCGCGCGGTCGACATCGGCCCCGGTGGCCAGGTGGTGGTCGCCCGCGGCCGGTGGCTCGCCGCCGCCGGCCCGCTGACCGTCGCCCTGGCCCTGACCCGCGGGTCGGAGCGCGTCCTTGCCCTGCCGCGTTGCCCGGATCCGCCGCCCGGCACCGCGGTGGTGCTCGCCCCGGCGGGCCCGGTGGCGATCGCGGTGCGCGAGACCACCTGTGCGGAATGGAAGGATTTCCTCAACGATCCCGAGGTCCTGCGGCGGCAGGAGGCCGCCCTGCGCGACGGTCTGCTGATCCTCGTCCCGCGCGCCACCTTCGATGCCCCGGACCCGTTGTGGCGGCGCAACGGCCTGCGCGGGCCCTGGCGTCTCGAACGGGCGGATGGCGGCCGCATCGACCCCGATGCGCCGGTCTCCGGCATCAGCCCCGACGACGCCGCCGCCTATGCGGCCTGGCTCGCCGTCCGGGAGCGCCGGCCATGGCGCCTGCCCCGGGCCGAGGAACTTGCCGCCGCCGCGGATCCCGGTGATGGCCGGCGATTCCCCTGGGGTGATGCCGCGGACCCGGGTCTATGCCTGAGCGGGCACACCCGGCGTGGCGACGAGCCCTGGGGCCGCGCCGGGGCGGCCCATCCCGCCGACCGCAGCATCCACGGGATCGCCGACCTGGCCGGATCCCTGGCGGAGTTCACCGGCGACCCGGGACCGTTGCGGCTGGTGGTCGGCGGATCATTCCTGGACCGCGGGGCCGACCGCTTCGCCACCGGCGCGCTGCGCCGCACGGATCCGCGTCTGGTGGCCCCCCACTACGGATTCCGCCTGGCCTGTGACCTGTGATCCCGGGATGCGCCACCGGGCCGCATCGCCCAGGCCCTCAGAACTGGACGGTCACGCCCCCGCGCAGGGTGACCAGGGTCACGTCCGCGGACTCGTCCGCGCTGGTGAACTGGCCGCTGCCGGCATCGCGGGCATGGCGCACCTGGACCGCCAGATCCCACAGGACCGAGCGGGTGAACACGCCCAGGCCGGCACTGGCGCCGAGCCAGCGGTCGCTGTCCGCCTCGACCTCGTCGGTGCGGGTCATGTCGGGGGCCTCGGTGATCGCCGGCGTCCACTCCACCACCGCCCCGACCCGCGGGACCAGAACCACCCGGTCGAGCACCACCGCCTGCTCATAGCCCAGCCGCAGGGTCCAGAGATCGGGAAAATCCTCAGGATCCACCGCCGGGCTGAGCGGACTGCTCTGGTCGCTCCCCTCCAGGATCCTGAACTCGGCCCAGCGGGTCCAGGTGGCGTCGAACGCCAGCGTGCGCGCATCATCCGGCCGCAAGGCGAACGCCAGGGTCGCCATCGGCGGCATGCGCACCGTGAAATCGGTGGTCGAGTGCGTGGTGGTCACCGAGGTCGGATCGGGGAACCCGAACGACGACTGCTCGAGAACCTGCACGGAATGCCGTTCACGGCGCAGATCCAGGGTCGCCGCGGGCCGGAATACCGCACCCATCGTCAGCCACGGGGTCGCCTGCCACATGGCCCCGAGCACCAGGCTGGTGCCGGACCGGACCTCCATCTCGGAGTCGATGTCCACCGTGTCCACGGTGCGGAAAAGCTCCAGGCCGGCATCGCTGAACACCGAAGTCCCGGCCAGCGTGGCATGTTCCTCATAGGAGCTCGCCCCGGTCAGGCGGTCATCCCAGCGGTTGAGGGTCGCCCCGAACGACAGCCCCGGCGTCGGCTCCACCGCCCAGGTCACCCCGAGGGTCGCCAGGGAGCCCTCGCGTTGGCGCGTCTGACGTTCGTCCACCGACAGGTCGCCGGTGGTGATCGTCTCCCAGGCCACGGAGCGGCCCATGTCGTACTGCCGCATCCAGGACACCCCGACCGTCTGCATGCAGCCGAGGGCGAAGAACGGCAGCATCGCGGCGGCATGGTCGATCTCGGCCCGGGTGTCCTGGTCTGCGGAGCCGTCCACGGATTCCGCCCGGAAGCGGGTCAGGCTCGCGGACAGCGAGGCCTCGGGCCGTTCGCACTGGGTCAGCCCGGCCGGATTCCAGGTCGAGGCCGTGGCGTCATCCGCCACGGCGGCGAAGGCCCCGCCCATGCCCATCGCCCGCGCCCCGGCACCGATGGCCACCGGCTGCGCCGCCAGGGAGGAATCGTCGTGATCGATGTCCACCGCGCAGACCGGCACGGCGGCGACCGCGAGGACGGCGAGCCGGCACCTCATTCGCTCACTCCCCGGGCTGGGCCGTCGATCCGCCCCGACTCGATCCGCGCCCGGGCGCCATCGGCGTCGATATCCACCAGTTCCACGGTGGCGACCGCCGGCCCGCCACCCAGGGGCAGCACATGCACCCGCATGAGCGCGCTGGCTCCATGGCGGGCGCCGGCGGCGAAGCGGACCGCTCCGCCGGGGTTGGCCGCGACGGTGCCCTCGACCACCGGGAACACCTGCCGGAGGCGGCCGGCGGCGGCGGCGAACAGCGCCTCGGCTCCGGGATCGCCCGCCGTCTCGGCATAGGCATCCGCCGTGGCCACCACCCGGCCGGAGCCGGTGTGGATCAGGCGCAGGTAGCACTCGGCGTCGTGGGCGCCGCGGGTCATGGTCCCGGCGATCACATAGCGGCTGGCCAGCCGTCGGCCCGCGGCGGCGGCGGTGGTGCGGTCCACATGCCCCGCCTCGACCAGCGCGAGTTCCGCCGCGAGCAGGCTGTCGGCCTGGCAGTCGACCAGGCGGAAGCGGCCGTCATCCAGGAGGGCGGCGGTGAGCCGGGCGTCATCGCCGGGGCGCATCGCCCCCGGCCGCGGCGCCTGGAGCGGGATGGCCAGGGCGGCGGCGCGCAGCCGGCGGTCCTGGGCCGGATCCGCCGCGGCTTCGATGTCGACCGTCCGGCGGGTCTGGGTGCCATCCGCCGCGACGGCGGTGAAGGTCAGGGTGCGGCGGCCCGCCGAGGGCCGCACGCGCAGGGTGCCACCGGACCGCTCGCCGGAGACCGCCACGGCGGCCAGCCGGGTGCCGAGATCGTCCTCGACCCGGATCGCCGCCAGACCTGACCCCGCCGCCGCCCGCCAGCGGTACCACGCCCCCGCGGCCGGGATGCGGGTGCCGGCATCGGGTCCATCCACCGTGAGGTCCGGCGCCGTCACCAGCGCGGCCGGGACCGCCACCGCCAGCTCCGGATCCGGTCCCGCCGCGGTGCCCAGGACGAGCATGGCCCCGGTCGCCGGGACCACGGCGAACGCCCCGTCCGCCGCGACCGGCACCGTCGCGGAGCCACCCGGATCGACCTGCCAGAGCACCGCCCCGGCCGGGGCCGCGACCCGGCCGGAGACGGCCCCGTCCGCGCCCGCCGCGGCGATCTCGATGCGCGCCGGCGCCTCGGCCGCCGCCGGGACCGGTGCCGGTCCGCCGGTCCCCGCCCTCAGCTCGCCGATGCGGTGCAGAAGCCGTTCCGCCTTGGCGCTCGGTTCCTGGGCCAGACTGTCGCGCAGCAGCCCTTCGGCCTCGTCCAGGCCGCCGCGGCGGATGAGCACCGCCGCCAGTTCCCGGCGGGCGAAGCACTGGACGAAGTGCATGCCATAGGTGCGCGCCAGGCGGGCATCGGTCCGGCGCAGGGCAAGCACCTGACGCAGATCCTCCTCCGCCAGATCGTCGCGCCCGGCATCGGCCCAGGCCAGCCCGCGTTCGTAGAAGTGCCACCAGCGGTTGCGGAACGGCACCGAGATGGCGAGATCGCCGGGATCCGTGGCCGTGGCGGGATCGACGGGGGCCCGGGGAGCGGCGCAACCGGCTACCGCAAGCGACACCGCGACCGCGGAGAACCCCCAGAGGCACCGGATCCGGTTCATGGACCGGAGCGTACACCCAGGACGAGGTGCGGACCAGGGTCCGAACCGACCGCATCAAGCACCGCCTCGCTCGCGGTCAACGCCGTCACCGTGGCCGATGCCAAGACCGGGCCATCGGCCGCCGGCCGCAGATCGATCCGGTCGCCCACCGCCAGTCCGTGGCGGCGTCCGGCGCTCAGCACCAGCCGGCCGTCACCACGCGCGATGCGGCCCTGGACCGGGAGCAGGCGCGCGGCCTCGCGCAGGCTGGCGGCGACCGCCGGGCCGGCCTCGGCGGCCGGGGCCAGGCGGACGGATGCGATCTCGCCGGTCTCGACGAGCACCGTGCGCACCTCGATGCGGTCCTCGATGGGCCGGGCGAACAGGGCGATGTGGCCGCCGACCAGGCGGCCGACCCGGGTGGCGGAACCGGCGTCGATGCGCCCCCCGGCCACCAGATCCTGTTCCCGGACGAGCACATCGATCCGGGCCCGCTCGACCACCGGCAGGCCGCTCGCCACCGCGGCGGTGTCCACGGCCGCCAGCCCGGCGGCGTCCAGGCCGTCCTGGAGGACGAACACCGCCCGCGGCGGCGTCTGCCAGGCATCCACCGCGGGTGCCGCCGCGGGGACCGGTGCCGGCACCGGGACCGGCGTGGGATCGCCGCTGGCCGCGCCCGGCGCCACGGCCCACCCGGCCAGGACGAGCAGGCTGGCGGCGGCGGCGGCCCCGAGCCAGCGCGGCGCCCGGGTCCGCTGCAACCGCTCGCTGATCCGGGTGCGCAGGGTGCTTGTCGAGGCCAGGCCGAGGATCCGCTCGATCTCGCGCACGACCGCACCGCCATCGGCGGGCCGCCGGGCGGGATCGCGATCCAGCATGCGGGCAACCAGTGCGGACACCGCCGGCGGCAGCTCGGGCATGCGTTGGAGCCCGCTCGGCCGCTGCTGCTCGGGCATCACCGATCCGGTGGTCAGGAACGCGAAGGTCGCACCCAGGCCATAGACATCGGCGGCCGGGGTCGCCCGGCGTGGATCCACAAGCTGTTCCGGCGCCATGTAGGCGGGCGTGCCGATCATCGCCCCCTCGACGGTGGCATCGCTGCTCCCGACCAGGCTGCGGGCCAGGCCGAGATCCGCGACCTTGACCCCGCCGGCGGCATCGACCATCAGGTTCGACGGCTTCACATCGCGATGCACGATCCCCGCCCGGTGGACGGCGGCCAGCCCCTCGGCAGCCTGCAGGATGAAGCCGAGGGCCTGGCGCCAAGCCAGCGCCCCGCGCTCCTGGACCATCTCCTTCAAGGTCGAGCCGTGGATGTACTCCATGACCAGGAAGCGCACCCCGGCCTCCTTGCCGGCGTTGAGCACCCGCACGACCCGCGGGTGCTGCAGCCGGGCGGCCAGCCGCGCCTCGGTCAGGAACCGGGTGTCGTCACCGCCCTGGTCGAAGAGGACCTTGATCGCGACCGGGACGTCGAGCACCGGATGGTGGCCGAGATGGACCCGACCCATGCCGCCGGCACCCAGGATCCGGCCGAGACGGATGCCGGCGAGCTCGGCGGGCACCTCGGGCGGCACGGAGACGGA
>CAMCAC010000177.1 GCA_945872305.1 Candidatus Kuenenia stuttgartensis
CCGGGCCGCCGTCGGTGACCTTGACCCATTCCTTGTAGCCCTTGCCGCACATGCCCAGGCTGGCTTCGTGGACCTCGCGGCCGACGCCGGTGACGGAATGGAGCAGGGTGGGCACGTCACCGGTCATCACCACCGGGCCGAACACCCGGCCGGTCAGGCGGCCGTCGCGGATCTCCTCGGCCATGGCGCCCTCGCACTGGATGCCCCAGCCCTTGGGGTCCTCCATGCCGTTGCTCGGGTGGGTGAGGTAGTAGCCATGGCGGATCGGCGCGAGCAGCGCCTCCAGGTCGAGGTCGCCGCCGCCGAACGCGGTGTTGGTCATCCGGGTGTACGGCTTGTGGTCGTAGGCCTCGCGGCGGCCGTTGGCGGTCTTGGCCACCGGCCGGCCGGCGGCGGCCAGGGCGGCGTGGCTCAGGCGGTCGTTGATGCCGGCGACCAGGACACCCTGGCGGATGATCACGGTGGGCGCCGCCTCGATGCCCTCGTCGTCGAAGGCGTAGGACGCGGCCCAGCCCTTGGCCGGATCATCCCACAGGTCGACCAGCGGCGAGGCCACCGCCTTGCCCAGCCACGCGGCGCCCTCGCTGCGGTCCTTCAGGTAGAGATCCTGCTCGGCGCCGTGGCCGAAGGCCTCGTGGGCGATCAGGCCGGCGAAATGGCCGTCGACCACGCAGTCGTGCTCCCCCGGATCGGGGATGCGCGGCGCCCCGAGCAGGCGCGGGCCGTCGCGGACCACCGCGGCGACCAGGCCGGCGGGGTCCGCAAGCGATTCCCAGCCGCCGATGCGCTCGTGGCCCGCGTGCAGGCGGATCTGCTCGCCGTCGCGGACGAACACCCCGACCCCGACCTGGCGCACCCGGTGCAGGTCCTGGGCCATGCGCCGGGTGCGGTTCACGAACACGATCTCGCTGTGCAGGTCGCCCACCGCGGCCATGGCCTCGGCGGCGTGGGGGGCGGCGAGCAGGGCGCTGCGCACCGCCTGGGCGGCGTCGATGCGCGCGGTCGCGGGCCGGGTGCGCGGGTCATCGGCCATCCCCTGGGCGACATCGAGATCCCGGGCCGGGCCGGGATCCATGGCGATCACCGTGGCCGCCGGCGCCGCGGCGCGCAGGCGGTCGACCAGCGCCAGGACTGCGGCGCGCACCGCAGTCGGGCACAGGTCGTCGCTGCTCGCCTCCAGGAAACGGTCCCCGGTCCACGCCGACAGGGTGAAGCCGGCCCGGGGATCCACCGGCGCCACCTGGACCGCCAGGCGGTCCACCCGGGCCACGGTCCCCGCATCCCGGCGGGCATAGGCCGAGGCATAGGGCGCGTGGCGTTCGAGGACCGCCACCGCGTCGGTGAAAGCGGGGATCAGGTCGCGCAGCATGACCCGCATGCTCCGCGGCCCGGCCGCCGCGCCAGCCGGACGGCGCCCCATTCCCTACCCCCGCCGGCGCCGATAGTGCGCCGATGCACGCAATGCGGCGGATCCTGATCTGCGGGGCCGGCAGCCTGGGCCGGGCCCTGGCCGAGGGCCTGGCCCGGGAAGGCCACCTGGTGTCGGTGGTCGACCACGATCCCGAGCGCCTGGCGGGTCTCGAGTCGGTGGCGGACCTGCGCACCGTGATCGGCTCGGCGACCAGCCTGCGCACCCTCGGCGAGGCCGGGGCCGCCTCGGCCGACGTGGTGCTGGCGGTGACCGCCTCGGACAGCGCCAATGCGCTGATCTGCGGCCTGGCCCGCCGGCTCGGCGCCGCCCACGCCATCGCCCGGATGCGCGACGGCGAACTGGCCGAGGCCGCCTCGACCATCGGCCTGGCCCAGCTCGGCATCGACCGGGTCATCTCCCCCGAGGCCCTCGCGGTCGAGGCGGTGGTGCGCATCATCTCCACCCCCGGCGCCAGCGATGCGGTGGATCTGGCGGGCGGCACCGTGGCGGTGCGCGCCCTGCTCACCGCCAAGGACGGCGCCCTGGCCGGCTGCACGGTGGCCGATGCCCGGGCCCGGGTCCCCGGCGACTGGCTGGTGGCGGCGGTCGAGGCGGATGGCGGATGGCGGGTCGCCGGACCCACGGATGTCCTGGTGCCGGGCAACCGCGCCTATGTCTGCTGTCCCAAGGGCGATGTCCGCCGGCTGGTGCATGCCTTCGATCCCGGGGCGCGGCCGGCGCGCAGCGTGCTCGTCATCGGCAGCGGCGCCGCCGCCGCCCAGCTCGCCCGCCGCCTGGCGGTCGAGGGCTTCGAGACCGCCATCCTTGCCGGGCGCGGCGCCCCGGCGGAGCGGTTGGCGGCGGAGCTGGACCCCCTCGGGGTCGAGGTGCTCGCCGGGACGATGCAGGACGCCGACCTCCTCCTGCGCCGGGCCCAGGCCGCGGACGTGGTCGCCGCCGCCGCGGACGACGACGAGGACAACCTGATGGCGGCGCTGCTCGTGCGCGCCCGCGGGCTGGCCCGGGTGGTGGTGGTCGCCAACCACAGCGCCACCGTCCGCCTGCTCCATGGCATGGATCTCGACGCCCTGGTGAGCCCGCGCCTGCTCGCCGCCTCGGCGCTCATCCGCCTGGTCCGCGGACGTGGCGTGGGCGAGGTCCTCCGTCTCAGCGACGAGCGGCTCGACCTGCTCGAGGTCACCGTGGCCGCCGGCAGCCGGGCGGTGCGCAATCCGCTCCGCGATCTCGGCCTGCCCCGGGGGTCCCTGGCCCTGGCGGTGGCCCGGGCCGGCGAGGTCGGCCTGCCCCGGCCGGACCTGCCGTTCCAGGAGGGTGACCGCATCGTGCTCATCACCGACCGCGCCCACGAAGCGAAGGCCGTGGCCCTGTTCTCGCCCGCATGATCCTCTCCGGACCCGGCGCCCGCCTGCTCGGGCTCATCTCGCTGCTGCTCTCGCCGCTGCCCCTGGCGCCCCTGGCGGTGGATCTGTATGCGGGCCTGAGCTGGTGGCCGTGGGTCGAGACCTGCGGACTGTTCCTCGGCCTCGGGCTCGGCCTGTCGTGGATGGGACGACGGCGGCCCCTGGGCGATGTGGGCCCGGTCGAGGGCGCCCTGATCACCACCCTGTCCTGGCTGCTGCTCTCCCTGGTCGCGGGCTGGGGCATCCACGAGGGCACCCCCGGCTCGACCTACGGCCAGGGCGTGTTCGAGGCCATCTCCGCCCTGACCACCACCGGATCCTCCGCCTTTGGCGAGGCGGTGCCGTTCTCGGCCATGAGCCCCGGCGTGCTCCTGTGGCGCTCCATCTGCTGCGCCGTGGGTGGCATCGGCGTGGTGGTCATGACCCTGGCCCTGCTCCCGCTCATCGGCAGCGGTGGCTACCAGCTCTTCCGCAGCGAGGTCAGCGGCCTGGCTCTGGATCGCCTGACACCGCGCCTGGCCGATACGGTGCGCCTGATCGCCGGCACCAACCTGCTCCTGATCCTGGTGGTGGCGGCGGCCCTCCACCTGTGCGGGGTGCCGTGGTTCCATGCGGCCTGTCATGCCCTGGCCACCATCAGCACCGCCGGCTTCTCGTCCTACGCCAACGGCGCCGAGGACCTGCCCGCCAGCGGCCAGTGGGTGGTCCTGGTCGGGATGCTTGCCGGCGGCATCAACATGGCCCTGGTCCTGACCGCCCTGCGCGGGCGCCCGGTGCTGCCGCGCTCGCCGGCCCTGCACCACCGCATCGCCGCCGTGGGTCAGGGGCTGGTCGGGCGATGGCGGATCCTCGCCGGGTCCGAGGAGCTGCGCGCCTACCTCGGCATCCTCGCCCTGCTGGGCACCGGAGTGGTGATCATCCTCCTCGCCACCGGCCGGCCCTATGGCGAAGACATCGCCACCGCGGTCCGCCATGGCCTGTTCGCGGTGACCTCTCTTGGCACCAGCGCCGGGTTCACCCTTGGCTACGGGGCGGATCCACGGAGCTGGAACGCCTGGCACCCGGGGGCCCAGTTCCTGCTCGTGATCGCCAGCCTGGGCGTGGCCTGCGTCGGCAGCACCGGCGGCGGGGTCAAGGCGGTGCGGCTGCTCCTCGTGTTCAAGGTCGCCCACCGGGCGGTCCGCCAGTTCCGGGAGCCGGCGCTGATCGCTCCGATCACCCTCGACGGCCGGCCGCTGTCCGACCGCACCGTGCTCGGGGCCCTGATCCTGCTCGGCCTGTTCGCGGGAACCTGGGCGGTGGGCTCCCTGGCCCTGCTGCTCCTGGCCCCGATCGACCTCGTCACCGCCTGCACCGCCAGCCTGGCGAGCGTCGGCAACATCGGCCCCGGGCTCGGCGCGGTCGGGCCCGAGCGCTCCTTCCAGGCCCTGGGCCCCGGCGGCCAGGCGGTGTGCGCCACCCTGATGCTCATGGGCCGCATCGAGTTCATCGCCGTCCTCGCCCTCCTCGCCGTCCGCCGGTGAGCGGGCCCGCGCCTTGGCGCCGGCCGGGGGGCTGGTACGCCTGTGCCCATGGCCAACCGCTGGTTCGTGACCCTCGACGGCCGGGAACTCGGCCCCCTCGATCCCCCGCAGGTGAAGCAGCTCGTCGCCCTCGGGCGGCTGCGCCACGACACGCCGATCCGGCGCGAGGATCTCGCCCGCCCGGTGCCCGCCGGGACCGTGAAGGGGCTGCTGCCCCCGGCGGACGACGCCAGCACCGTCTCCATCCGCCAGCGGGAGACCGTCTCGACCCAGACCACGGAGCGGGTCCTCCGCCCGGTGCCCGGGGATCAGCGCGCCACCGCCCCGGATCTGCTCGAAGTGGCGGTGGCGGACCCGCGCACCACGGAACTGTCCCCGGTGGCCGGCATCCGCGCCACGGAACCGGCACCGGTGATGTTCGGCACACCGGAGCCGACCCCGCCCGCCCGCCCCGCCACCGCCCGCCCCGGCGGCGGATCCGGCATCCAGCGCCCCCGGGTCGCCGCCCCCGCCCCGGTCGACGATGACCTGGAGGTGATCGAGGACGCCGCCGACGCGGGCGATGGCCCCGAGCGGGCCTCGTTCGGCATCCGTCTTGCCGCGACCCTCATCGACGGGGCCGTGATCGGAGCGGTCACCGGCGTCTTGTGGATCCTGGCATTCCTGTACCTGGTCGGCGCCGGTGCGACGGTGCTGCGGGATGAACAGATCCGGCGTGAAGGTCTCGCGGCCAAGGCCGGATTCCCGATCCCGGGACTGGTCGAGTTCGACCTCGCCAAGCCGGGGCTGGAAGCCGCCATCGCCGAGGCGCGGACCACCGTGGCCGAGGCCCAGGCCGCCCTGGATGCCACCAAGCCGCCGCCGGACGCCGCCGGCAAGCGCCCCAAGCCGCCGGACACCGCCCAGGAGGAATACCGGCTTGGTCTGGCCAAGGGCAAACTCGAAGAGGCCGAGGGCCGCCTGAAGTTCATCACCCAGGTCCACGAAAACGGCGTGCGCATGGTCGAAGACAAGGTCACCGCCAAGGCCCGCTTCGGGATGCTCATGCTGGTGATGGCCCTGCTCCTGTCCTTTGCCGCCATTCCCATCCAGGAGGGCGCCTTCGGCACCACCCTCGGCAAACGCCTGCTTGGTTGGAGGGTCGCCACCATGACCGGCCGGTCCGTGGGCATTGGCAAGGCCCTCCTCCGCCACCTGGTGCGCATGATCCCCTTCGGCCAGTTCGCCGCCCTCGGTGCCGAGCGCCAGGCGCTGCACGACAGCTTGACCGGCACCCAGGTCATCCCGCGCAGCGTCCCGCCGCCGCGCCCGGGCAAGACCCGCAAGGCCGCCACCGGCACCGCCCCCACCGGCCGCCCGGTCACCGGCGCCGTGGCCAAGCCCGGCGCCGGCAGCGGCACCCGGCCCACCCGCCGGCGCTGATCACGGCGCCGGCGGCGGATCCCACGGCCGGTCAAACGGGATCCGCCAATCGTCGGTGCT
>CAMCAC010000178.1 GCA_945872305.1 Candidatus Kuenenia stuttgartensis
GTGTGGCGACGGTAAACGACAGGATGGTCCCATCAATATCACTTCCGGTCAGGGTGATGGCCACCGACGTGTCCCGGGCCGTGGACACGGTCAGTGGATCGGCTACCGGGGCATCATTCACGGGCGTGACGGTGATGGCGATGGTCCCATTCGCGCTGGTCAAGCCCTGGCCATCGAGGACGACGAATGTGATGGCATCGGTGCCTGCATAGTCCGGGTCCGGTTCGTAGATCAGGTTCGGAGCGGTGCCCGAGACCGTGCCATGGGTCGGCATCCCGGTGAGTATCGGCGTCACGGATCCCTCGATGTCGGACCCGGTCAGGATGATCGCCACCGACCCATCCTCGTCCACGGTCACCGCCTGGGATGCTGCGACCGGGCGATCATTGACGGGGGTCACGGTCAGGTTCACCGCCGCCGTTCCGCTCACGGCGCCCTGGTCATCCGTCACACGGAAGGTGAGGTGGTCCGGACCGGCGTAATTGGCGGCCGGAGCATAGGTGATCACCGCGCCCGTCCCGGACAGGACCCCGTGTGCCGGTGCCTGGATCACCGTGTAGCCGGTGATCGAGCCGTCCGCATCCGTTCCAGACAGGGTGATGACCAGCGGAGTGTCCTCGTCGGTGGTCAGGGCCTGGGCGACGGCGATGGGAACCGCGTTGTCGGAACCGGAAACCGTCACCTGGAAGGTATCCTCGACCGATGCCCCGGACAGGTCGGTTCCACGCACGGTGATGATGAAGGCTCCGACGGTGACCGGGGTTCCGGAGATGGTGCGGTTGCCACTGGAATAGGTCAGGCCGTCCGGCAGGCCGGACACGGACATCGTCACGAGGTCGCCTGGATCGACATCATCGAACAGGTCCGCTGGGATGACCAGGGTCCACAAGGCCTGTGTCGAGGAGATCTGGTCCGCGATGGGGCTGGCGACGGTGGGCGCGTCATTGGTGTTGGCGATGGTGATGGTGAAGGCATCCGTGGCGCTGAGGCCGCCGGCGTCGGTGGTGCGGACGGTGATGGCCAGGGATCCCACATCATCGTTGGTGGGGGTTCCGGTGAAGGCGCCGGTGGTCGCATTGAAGGACAGCCAGGCCGGCAGGGCGGTGAGCAGATCGAGGGTGCTGGTGTCACCGGCATCCACATCGGCGAAGGTGCCGCCGGGGACGGTGAAGGAGAACGGCGCATCCTCATCGGCGCCCTGGTCCGCGATGGGACTGGCGACGGTGGGCGCGTCGTTGGTGTTGGCGATGGTGATGGTGAAGGCATCCGTGGCGCTGAGGCCGCCGGCGTCGGTGGTGCGGACGGTGATGGCCAGGGATCCCACATCGTCGTTGGTGGGCGTTCCGGTGAAGGCACCGGTGGTCGCGTTGAAGGACAGCCAGGCCGGCAGGGCGGTGAGCAGATCGAGGGTGCTG
The DNA here is from genome assembly GCA_945872305.1 of Candidatus Kuenenia stuttgartensis. Classification (GTDB taxonomy): domain Bacteria; phylum Planctomycetota; class UBA11346; order UBA11346; family UBA11346; genus CAMCAC01. Next base: position 1,416 of record CAMCAC010000178.1, read on the forward strand.
GTGTCACCGGCATCCTCATCGGCGAAGGTGCCGCCGGGGACGGTGAAGGAGAACGGCGCATCCTCATCGGCGCCCTGGTCCGCAATGGGACTGGCGACGGTGGGCGCGTCGTTGCTGTTGGCGATCTGTATCTGGAAGAGGGCGGCCACCGCGGCAGAGGCGGAATCCGTGGCCCGCACCCGCACGGACACGCTGCCCACGTGATCGTTCGTCGGCGTTCCCGACAGGACGCCGGTGCCCGGATCGAAGGACAGCCAGGCGGGCAGTGAGCCCTGGATGCCCAGGGTCAGCGCATCACCGACATCGACGTCGGCAAACGTGTTGCTGGGGACGGTGAACGAGAACGGCGTGTCTTCGTCCGCGTCCTGGTCGGCGATGGGATTGGCGATGGTGGGGGTATCGTTCACCGGTTCGATGATGACGCTGATCGCCACGGAGGCCCCGCTCGCGGTCCCATCGGAAATGCCGACCGTGAATGCATCGCTTCCGCTGAGGTTCGCCGCGGGTTCATAGGCGACGGATCGGCTCGTGCCGGTGCCGGTGGCGCTCGCCGTCCCGGACCCCGCCGGCGACTGCGACCAGGAGATGAGATCGCCATCCGCATCCGTCGCGGTCAGGGTCAGGGCGAAGAAGACCGGCGAACCATCTTCAGAAATGGTCTGCGAGACGGACTTCGCCCCTTCTGATCGCATCACCGCCGTGTTGGGGTAGGCGGCGAAGAACACCGTGCCATCATCCCGGACGGCGACGCCATTCGCCCCGGCGAATCCCGCCGCGGCATTGTTCAGGGCCGTCCAGGTGTCGCCGCCATCGGTGCTGCGGTAGAGTCCGAGACCGGCGCCCTCAAGCCCGTTGGTGGCGAGCAGGACATCCCCGTCGCTGCCCATGTCGAGATCGTACCAGTAGTCGGTCTTGCCGAGGCTGGTCGCGGTGAACACCCGGCTCCACGTCGCACCGCCATCCAAGGAGCGATAGATGCCGCTCGCCAGATCCAGGGCGATGATGCCCAGACCATCGTCCGTCATCCAGACGCCGGACCAATTGTGGTCCTGGCCCCGGGCGGTCCATGCCACCGATGCCAGGACGGGATTCTCGAAATCAGTCGTCGTCACGATCTCGCCGGGAACCGGATCGCCCATGAACGTGGTGGTCTGCAGGCGCACGGCCGTGGCCCGTGAACCGTCCGCGGACAAGGAGACGCCGGTCCAATTGGAAGCGGTCGCACTGAAGGTGGTCGAGAAGGTCGATCCCCCATTCAGGCTTCGCCAAAGGAACTGACCATTGGTGGCGATCAGGGTCTGGCCGTCGTTGGAGATGGCCACATCGGTCCATGTCCAGTCCAGGGTGTTGGGGCATTCCGTCCAGGTCGTGCCCGAATCATGGCTGACCCAGATCGCCCGCTGGTAGTCCATGGAGCTGCCCATGGAGGCGGCCATGTGCACGCCGTCATCCGACACGGCGATGGCATTCCAGCTGCGCTTGCCGAGCCGGGCGGTCCACCGCTTGCCGCCGTCGGTGCTCACCATCAAAGGGCCGTTGGTGGCGAAGGCCAGGACGGTCAGGCCATCATCGGAAACGTCGACCTTGGACCACGACGCGCCGCTTTCCTGCTTGGTCGAGGCGGTCCACGCGTCTCCGGCCGGTCCGGTGGTGAAGCCGCTGGTGACCACCGGGGCGTCGTTCACCGACGTGACGAGCACGGCGACGGTCGCCGAGTCGGATCCGCCCGATGCATCGGTGGCGCGGATGGTGAAGGTGTCGGGACCGACGTAGTCCGGGTCCGGGCTGTAGTAGACCAATCCCGCATAGCCTTCGGAATTGCCGGACTTGAACACCGTCACCGTGCCGTGACCCGCCGCGATCTCGACACTGAAGGTGGTCGAGTTCGCCCCCTGCATGAGGACATCGGGATCGGTGACGCTGGCGGTCAGCACCGGACGGTCGGAATTGTGGTCCTCTGCGAGGGTGACGCTGGTGGCCGACAGGGTGAGCACCGGCAGGTCATTGACGGGGTTGATGGTCACCGCCACCGGCAGGACGACGGACAGGTCGCCATCGGTCAGGCTGACGATCATCTGGTCGGTGCCATGCACCTGTGCCGCCGGGGAGTAGTCCAGGGTTGTGGTGCCGCCGGAAGTGGCCGACAGGGATCCCGTGCTGCCGGTGGTGGGCAGGGACCACTCCAGGCTGTCGCCATCGGCGTCGGTACCGGTCAGATCCAGGCTGGTCGGGGTATCCTCGTCGGTCGTCAGGGTTGCATGCAGGGTGCTCATCCGGCTATTGGTGCCGGCGCCCGAAGGGAGCAAGGCAACCCCACCGGAACGGGATACCGCCAAGGCCTGTGGGGAAACGCTGGGTGCGCCGGGGCTGCAGTCCTGCCAGGTGGCGCCGAAATCCACGGATCGGAACACCGTGGCGAGATGGGATGCGGCAACCATGGTCCGGCCGCTGCTGCTCATGCCGACCCCGAGGAAGTTCGCCGCGGATGCCGGGGTGAGGTGCTGGACCCAGGTCGCCCCTCCGTCGGTGGACCGGTAGATCCCCTGACCATCGGTACCGACGAGCAGATACCGGCCATCATCGCTGAGGGCGAGACTGGTGAGGTCCGCTGATGCCGCGACGAGCCCGGAATCGGTCCAGGTCGTACCGGTGTCGCCTGACAGATACACCTTGTCGGTGGATTCCCCGGCAAGCCGGACCACCGCGGCCATGGTGCTGCCGGCGCCGGCGATCGCCACGAACTGCCAGTGCCCCGACGGGCCGTAGGGATCCCAGTTCAAGCCACCGTTCACGGACACATAGGCCGTGTCGGCCGTGGAAGCGGTTCCTGCGGCGGCCACGGCGATCCCGCCATCGAATGACAGGGCGACATCCTGCCAGAAGCGGTTATAAGTGATCGAAGACCAGGTTCCGCCGGACAACCGTCGGAACCCGCTGTTCATCTCGGTGGCCAAGGCGACCGTACCATCGCCGGAGCAGGCCACAGCCGTGAAAAAACCGAGCTGGTTCGTGCTCGTCCAGGTCGCTCCTCCGTTGTCACTTCGATAGAGGGCATGCGAATTGTTGAACGTCGCCAGGAACCCCGTCCGGCCATCCGCCGAGAGGGCTGCGTCGCGCCACGTTGGGCCACCAAAGGTGGGCAATCCACCCGTGAGTTGATCCCATTGGGCTCCGACGGGTTGCACCGAGGGTCCATCGAGCACCGGTTCCGCATCCAGGGCCGTGACCGGCAGGTGCATGGTGAGGGCGAAGACGAGGGGGACGGTCAGAAAGCGCATGCCGAAGAATCCATCCTGAGGGACACGAAACCGAGCGTGTGGTGGGTAGAACAGGTTCCGAGGAGCGCAAGTGCCCTGCTTTTCATTTATTCATATTTCGATGCATTCGCGGCGTGAAAATCAGGAGTGATGAAGCATTGGATGCGTTACTGCCTGTTGTGAATACGGATCTCGCGACCGTTGGGGCATGAGGAGATATATTCGGGATTAATGGATGGGAACATCTGCGATATGCGCATGCACAGGACGGGCGGTACCCGTTGGTCCCGATTCTATCCGCCAATGCCCGCCATCACGCCGATGCGCTGCTGCACCGCGGGCGGCCGCTTGCCGGCCACCGCGAGGCGGATGCGGGCGCGGACCTCGCCGGGTTGGCCGGCGCGCAGGGGCGTGAGCAGATCCACGCCGGCGTCGTCCATCAGGCAGGTGTGCAGGCGGCCCTGGCTCGACAGGCGCAGGCGGTCGCAGGTGGCGCAGAACGGTTGGGTGACCGTGGTGATGAAGCCCACCGTGGCGCAGGTCGGGGCGGTGCCGCGGATGGTCCACACCCGGCTGGTGGGCTCGTCGCGCTCCGGGCACTCGTCGAGCCGGATCCCGGCGGCGTGGATGCGGGCGCGCTGCTCCTCGGCGGGCACGAAGGCCGTGGCATGGCCCTCCCGGGCCACGCCGATCGCCATGAGTTCGATGAACCGGAGATGCAGGCCCTCGGCCATGGCGAAGCGGACCAGGCCGGCGTAGTCGGTGTCCGGCAGGGCCACCGCGTTGATCTTCACCGTGCCGAAGGCGGACTTGGCGGCGCGAATCGCCGCCAGGACCCGCTCCAGCCCCGGCCGGCGGGCCACCGCCGCGAAGCGCACCGGGTCCAGGGCGTCCAGGCTGATGGTGACCCGGTTCAACCCCGCCGCCTGCAAGGCCGGCAGCAACGGCTCCAGCAGTACGCCGTTGCTGGTCATCACCACCTCGGGAACCAGTGAGCGGGCGTGGCGGACATGGTCCACCAGGTCATCGCACAGGGTCGGCTCCCCGCCGGTCACCCGGATTTTGCGGATCGGCACCGCGTCGGCGATGGCGGTGGCCAGGGCCTGGAGTTCCCGGGTCGACGCCCGCTCCGGGGCGAAGCGGGCGTCCGC
>CAMCAC010000179.1 GCA_945872305.1 Candidatus Kuenenia stuttgartensis
ATAGGCGGCAAACGCCCCCACCATGGCATTCAGGATGTCCGCGTCCTCGGGCGTGGCGAGGCGGACACTGACACCGGGGTGGGAGGACGGAGGCACGATGGGCGGCATGCTGCACGGTGCGGCAGATGGGCAAGGTGCTGCACCGCGCAACGGCACCGCGACGCCGTGTTCGAGGCTTACAGGAGGTCGGGAGGTCGCGGAGGGCCGCGGAGAACGCCACCCCGGGCTTCCGGACCCACATCCAGCGACACCTCGACGCCACAGGCACACCGCCGAGGGCCGCTACCGGGCCTGGCGCACCTCCGCGGCCCTCCGCGACCTCCCGACCTCCTGTAAGCCTCGCATGGATGCCGTGTGCTGCCGCTGGCACGAAGCGGGACCGGACGACACTGCGCCACGATGCCCCGCACCGCCGCCCTGATCAGCCTCGGCTGCTCGAAGAACCTCGCCGACAGCGAGGACCTGGTCACCGCCCTCAAGACGGTGGACTTCCAGCTCACCGACCAGCTCGGCGACGCCGACCTGGTCCTGGTCAACACCTGCGCCTTCATCGAGGGGGCGAAGCAGGAGTCGATCGAGCACATCCTCGCCGCCGCCGACGGCCGCAAGGACGGCGCCAAGCTGTTCGTCGCCGGCTGCCTGACCGAGCGCTACCTGGCGGAGCTCCAGGCGGACATGCCGGAAGTGGACCAGTGGGTCACCTTCAAGGACTACGACCGCTTCTCGGCGGTGGTCCGCGACCACTTCCCCGAGGTTCCCGAGCACCGCCTGCGCCGGGACCAGCGCAGCCAGCTCACCCCGCCCCACTTCGCCTACCTGAAGATCGCGGAAGGGTGCGACAACACCTGCAACTTCTGCGCGATCCCGCTGTTCCGGGGCAAGCACAAGAGCCGGGACTTCGACCAGCTCGTGGCCCAGGCCGCGACCTACCACGGGCGCGGGGTGAAGGAGATCAACCTGATCTCGCAGCACCTCGACTACTACGGCCAGGACCTGTACGGCCGGCGCCGGCTGCCGGAGCTGGTGCGCGCGGTGGGCGCCGCCGCGCCGGACGCCTGGGTCCGCCTGCACTACTGCTACCCCAACGACTTCACCGACGAGCTGATCGAGGCCATGGCCACCACCCCCCAGGTGGTGAAGTATGTCGACATGCCGATCCAGCACGGCTCCGACCGGACCCTGGCGGTGATGGGCCGGCGGACCAACCGCAAGCAGATCGAGGACCGCCTGGACCGCATCCGCGCCGCCATGCCCGACGTGGTGCTGCGCACCACCTTCATCGTCGGCTTCCCCGGCGAGCGGGACGAGGACTTCCAGGAATTGATGGATTTCGCCAAGGCCCAGCGCTTCGACCAGGTCGGCTGCTTCCCCTACAGCGACGAGGACGGCACCACCGCGGCGAAGATGAAGGACAAGGTCGATCCCGAGGTCGTCGCCGCCCGCCACAAGGCGTTCATGACCCAGCAGAAGCGCCTGCACCGGGAGCGCGCCAAACGCTGGCTCGGGACCGAGCAGACCGTGCTCGTCGACGAACAGGCGGACTTCGACACCTTCCGCTGCCGCCACTACGGCCAGGCCCACGAGGTCGACGGCGCCACCCTGGTCAGCGGCATCCACGCCGCCCCCGGCGACCGCCTGCGGGTGCGCATCACCGCCCAGAAGGGCTACGACCTGATCGCGGAGCCGGTGCCGTGATCCGCACCAGCCTGTCTGGTGGGAACCTGCCCCCGGGACCGTCGAGCATCGCTCGGCAGAGCAGGTCATCACCGGCCAAGGCCGAGCCATGCTCGGCGGTCCGGACGGCCACGCGATCACGGCATGGATGGCTGATCTGCGGTCTGCTCACCCTCATCGCCCTGACCGGCTGCATCCAGCCCGCCTCGCGCACCCCGCCGCCGGCATCCATCACCGCCGGTCCGTTCCAGGCCACGCTCACCGCGGTGGTCGAGCCTCCCGAGGGCGCTTCGACCACCCTGACCCTGCGCCTGTGGCGGGCCGAGGACGGACGGATCGGGGCCCAGGTGGCGAAACTGGAGAACGATCTCGCCTGGGTCGCCGCCGACGGCGAACGGCTGGAGGTATGGCTGCCACGCTCCGGTGTGCGCTTTGCCGGGCCACGCCGGGATCCCGCCCTGCCCGCCTGGCTCGCCCGGCTGGATCTGTTCGTGGACGAGGTCGGCACCGGCCCGATCCCCGACGGCGCCGTGCTGGTCGCCGACGGACCCGACTGGTCGTTCCTCCACGACGGGACCCAGGTGCGCGTCCGCTGCGAGCCGGATGGCCGGCCCACCGCCAAGATCATCACCGCCCCAGAGGGCACGATCCGGCTGGAATACGGCCGCACCCGGCTCTTCGACGGCATCCCCCGCCCGGGCGGTGCCGCCAGCATCCTGCCCGATGGCACCCGCCTCGCGGCGACCATCGGCAGCATCCGTTCGCACCACGCGGTGCCCGAGAAGCGGCTGGTCCTGCCCGCCGCCGCCGCCCAGGCCCGGGTGGTGGACGCCGCCGGTCTGGCCGCCGCCCTGGATGGGGAGGGCGGGCGGAACTGACGGGGATGGCCCTGAGGGGGGGCACTCCCCACGGCCCGCGCATCGCGATTCCGGGCCACAGGGACGTTGACCCGGGAACGGTCATCCTCCCGATGCGGGGTGCATCTCGGCCCCGCCGGCGAGGCTCGCCAGCCGACGAGCGACCCCGGACAGGGCGTCCGCGGACTGGGCCGAGCGCTCCGCCCCCTCGGAGGAGGTGATCACCTGGGCCGACAGGCTCTCGATGACCTCGCCGAGGCGGCGATGCGCCTCGTCGAGGATGCGGATCTGCCCGGAGATGGCTTGGCCTTCCTGCCGATGATCCGCTGACGACGCCGACACGGCCGACTGCACCGCATCCAGGCGTCCCATCGCCTGGGTGATGCCGGCCATGCCCTGGGTCATGGCCTTGGCGGCGGTGGAGATCGCCGACACATGGCGGCGGACCCGTTGCGACGTCTCGATGACGGACCGCGCGAGGGCCTTGACCTCGCCCGCCACGACCGCGAAGCCCTGCCCGGCCTCCCCGGCCCGGGCCGCCTCGATGGTGGCGTTCAGCGCCAGGAGGTTGGTCTGCCGGGCGATGGCCTCGATGTCGCCGGCGAGCCCCTCGACGGAGGCCACCGCGGCCTCCACTTCCACCAAGTGGCAGCCGACGGTGGCGGCCATGGCGGTCGTCTCCCGGCCCGCTGCCTCCGCCTCCGCCGCCCGGGCGACGATCCGTTCAACCGACTCAGCGAGACAGCTGTTCGCAAGCAATACCGCCGCGACGCCGTCGCCGAACCCGTTCAGCACCTCGCGCGCATCCACGGTCATGGCCCGGGCGGATCCCGTCCGGCCCTGGAGCTCGCCGGCGTCCTTCCCGATCTGTTCGCTCCGGGCGGACACCTCCGCGGTCATCGGGCGGATCCCCCGCACCAGGTCGGCGATGCGCTCCGCCTGCCGCCGGCTGGATTCCTGGGCAGCGATGATGGCGCGGGCGCTCCGGATCCCCTGGACCAGGACCACCAGCCAGGCGGCGGCGGCGAGCCCCAGGACGACGCAGGGGACCAGGATGGCCGCGAACCGGATGTCGGACTTGGTCCGGGCGGCCGCCTCGCCCGCCGCCTGCTTGAGCTGCTCGGCAGCCGACAGGGCCGCGCCGACCGCGGCGGCGGCATCGGTCCGCGCGGTCCGGGCGAGGCTGCGCGCCGCGCTGGCGTGGGAGTGGACCGAGAGCATCCCCGATGGGCCCAGCGTCCGTTCCCGGACCTGGGCGACCAGACGCCCTGCGTCATCGATGGATGGCATCGCCTTGGCGGCGAGGTCGCCCTCGGTGACGGCGGCGAACCCATCGCGCAGGGCGGCGAGGCCGACCGAGATCCGCCCCAGATCCCGGTCGAACCGTCCCCCGACCGCCGTCGCCGCGGTCGCCGAGGTGGCCGAACGGATGGCGATTGACCAGGCCTGGAGGTCCCGGACCCCCAGGGCGAGCTCCCCGGCCTTGATCGCCAGCCCGTTCACCAGCACCACCTGGCGCATGCCCTCGCTGAGCCGGTTGCCCTGGGTCGCGGCGTCCGCCGTGAGCGCCTCCACCCAGGCGGGGATCTCCGCCACGAGGTCGTCGATCACCGCGGGGTCCACGGGCAGGCGCCCTGCGGCGAGGGGCTCGAGCGCCGCACGCAGGCGGCCAGCGTTCGACACGGTGTTGTCGATGCGGGGGAGCAGGGCGGCCGCCGCGCTGGCCGGCACCGGATGGTCCGGCCGGACCATGGCGAGCAGCACCCGTGTGTCGGCGAGGCGTGCCATCACCTCGGTGATGGTCCGGTACTGCTGGTCCGCCACCCGCATGGCGCGCTGGGTCCTGGTCCTGACATCGGTGGCGATCCGGGCGACCTGGGCGCAGATCCCGTCCAGAGCCTCCAGGTCGGCATGCCCCCGGCCGGCCTGCCCGGCGAGGCGTTCCAGCGCCTCCCGCTCCGTGGCGAGGGCCGTCTCCAGGCGGCCAAGCCCCCCCTCCATGGCATCCAGGTCCCGGGTGAAGGAGCGGGCTCCGAGCCCGGCGAGACGGTCCGCATGCAGACGGGCCGCGACGAGGGACCGCCTGCCGGCATCGACATGCGGGCCGGTCTCCGCCGGGTCGGCCAGGACGGCCCGTTCCACGGCCGAGGAGGTCCCGGTGACGGCGGCACCGAGCGCGAAGGATTCCGCCACGAGCGGGTCGGTCCGGCGCTCCAGGTCGGCGATCGGGGTGAGGATGCCGATGGCGCCCAGGATCACCGCCACGGTGATCACCCCAAGCAGGGCCCCCACCAGCCAGCGCTGGGCCCGGAGCCGCCGTTCCAGCAGCTGGGAATCGGATGCATCGCTGGGCGGCGCCACGGAGGGGGATTATCCGCTGACGATGAAGATCCCAGGTGTGATTGAGGAGCGATCAAAGAAGGCTTGAGGAGCGGATGTGGCAGCTCCCACAGGGCCGGCATCCCCTGGGGATACCTCCGGAAGCCAGGACTCGCGGCCGACGACAGCGGTCCCGACCGTCTCCCGCGCGGTATCCCTCCGGGTCAGGGCAGGTTCGCCCAGGTCTTGTGCGCGCCGCACTGGGGACAGGGGATCTCCTTGTGATTGATGTACCGCGCCGTGTGGTCCTGGCGCGTCTCGACCAGGACCATGAACTGGATCCAGTCCTGGATGGTGGTGATCACCTTCTTGTTTTCGGGCCGATCCTCGATGGTGAATCCACATGAAGTGCATCGTACGCCGCGCATGGGGGTCTCCAGGACGGGGAGTCTAGCATCGCCCATGAAGGATGAATGAAGGCGGTCAGGACGCCAAAACAGCGCCCGGGCCGCCGGGAGGGACGTGCCAGCCGCGCCGGGACCGGGCGGGTGGTTCCTCCGCCGCCCGCCGCCCCACACTGGGACCATGCGCCGCCCCGTCCGTCCGCCATCCCGTTCCGCCCCCGCGAAGGGCGGGAAGGGTCCGCGGCCAGCCTCCCGGCCGGCCCCGGCGAAGGGCCGTGCCCCGGGAAAACCGCCACGATCCGAGACCCGCCGGCCCCAGCCGGCCACCGGCCGCTCGGCCCGGGGTCAGGTCGGCCCCCTGCGCGCCCCGGCCGAGGAGAAGGCCCCGGGGTGGCGCCCGGGCCGCAACGCCCGCACGGTCGGGGTCGAGGCTGGTCAGGATCTTGCCCATTTCGTCGCCCGCCGGGCCGGCCCCGAGCTGTCGATCCGCAAGTCGCGGACCCTGATCGAACGCGGTGCGGTGCGGGTGAACGGCCAGG
>CAMCAC010000180.1 GCA_945872305.1 Candidatus Kuenenia stuttgartensis
GAGTCCATGGGTGCAGACCAGCTTGCCCAGGCCGCCGGCATGGCGCGCTCGTCCCTGGCCCAGGCCTGGCCCAAGCGCTTCGGCTGCGCCCCCGGCGTGTGGCTGCGCCGCCAGCGGCTGGCCCGGGCGGAACGGCTGCTCACCCGGCCGGAACTCGGCCTGGATGAGATCGCCCGCCTGTGCGGCTGGGCCGATGCGACCGTGCTGATCCGGGCCTGGCGGGCGGCGCATGGCCGCACCCCGCGGTCCTGAGCGGGCTGGCCCGCCGTCGCCGGCGCGGCAGGCTGGGGCCATGGACACCCGCGCCGAGGCCGAAGCCGATCGCCTGCTCGCCATGCACGGCGGACGCCTCGCCGACTGCCTGCGCACCCTGGCGGAGCAGTTCACGGTGCTCCAGACCCGGACCCAGCTTCTCCTCACCCTGGCGACCCTGACCCTGACCATCACCGGCTTCTCGGGCCCGCTGATCGCCAAGAGCGGCGCCGGGCCGCGCTGGTGCCTGGTCGCCGGGCTGGTCCTGGTCCTGGTCGCGGTGGTGATGCTGCTCCTGGGCACCCTGCGCATCCGCTGGCTGACCCAGTTCGACGGCGCCGATCCCCGCGCCACCCTGCTCGCCGCCATCGCCTGGCGCGACGCCAAGACCCGCCACTACCTGGCCCAGCTCGGCGTCCTCGTCGCCGGGCTCGCCGCCTATGTCGGGGCGGTGGTGTGGTTCCTGGTCATCGGCTGAACCGGCCGGGGGCGGCCTTCCTCAGCGGTGGTCGCGGCAGACATCCTCGTACTCGCCGGTCTCACGGATGCGGGCGAAGCGCAGGGTGCCGTCGTCGGCCCGCCACAGGCCAGCGCCATCGGTGCTCTGATCGGCGCCGAGCAGGCCCCGGGGCCGACCGGCGGGATCGAAGGGCGATGTGCCCAGACGCTCCACCGGCAGCGGATCGCCGTGCCACAGGGCGACCGCAAGCAGGTCGGTGAGCAGGCTGTCGGCGGCGGCCCGGTCCCTGGCGACCAGGGCCGGGAATCCAGCGGCCTGGGCCTCGGCCGCACAGCGGGCCATCCCCCGGACATGGGCGAGCATGCCCTTGTCGGCAAGGCCCCCGGACTCGGTCTGGATCCGTTCCTGGTAGGCGGCGAGCGCCGCGGCGTCGGTCAACGCGGTGATGAGGTCGGCGAGATCGGCGCGGAGGACGAGGCAGTCCATGCGGGCTCCATGTCGGCGGCGAGGAGGCGGTCCCGGGCGGCGCGCCCGGCTGCGGAGAGGACCGGGCCATCCCACAGGGCGGGATCCGCCAAGGTGTCGCCGGGGATCCAGCCGGCGCCGTGGGCGGCGGCGACGGTGGCGGCCTCCCGGGCGAGGGCGGTCAGGGCGGCGTGTTCCGGATGCGGGGCCACCGGCCCGAGAAGGACCACCCGGCGGGCGCCACGCTGGTGGAGGTCCTCGACCAGCCAGCCGAGGGCGAGTCGCCAGTCGCGTACCCGCCAGCCAGCGAAGCGTTCGGCGCCGGAGAGGGCGATGGCCACCCCGGACCGCGGATCAAGGCCCTGGGCGGCGACGATCTGGGCCGGGAGCACCGGGGCGCCGTCCGCGACGGGCGGCGGAGCGTCGATCAGGATGCCGCAGCGGGGCGCCTCGCCGCCCGGAAGCCATGCCCAACGGCGGTCCGGGGCCGGATCCCGCCACGGGGCGATGAGCACCGCGGGCTCGCCGGACTGGAGCAGACGATGGCCATCCCAGCGCAGGTCGGCGCCGGAGCCCGGCGGGCCCAGGCGCAGATCCACGCCGGCGGCGCTGTGGCGGCCGGGCCGGGCGACCACGGATCCCGTTCCGCCGGTGGGACCGATCACGGTCAGGGCCTCGCCCAGGGCCGCAGCGGGGGGCAGGAACACCGGCTCCGCAGCCGCCAGGGCGGCGCAGGCCACGACGAGGAGGGTGGACCGGATCACCGGCCGCGGAGCTGCAAGCGCAGCTCGTCGGCGGCGGCGGTGATGGGCGCGTCGGCGGGACCTTCGGCGACCACCCCGACCGCCATCAGCCCGGAGCCGGGCAGACGGGCATCGAGCGGGGTCTCCTTGGTCGGATCCTCGGGATCCGAGAGGACCGCCCGGCCACCGCTGAGGACGACCACGAGTCGGCCGCCGGCAGCATGGGGACGGACCCGTTTCCAGGTCAGCCGGCCGGCGGGGGCGATTGCCGCCCACTGGACCTGGCCGCCCTCGACCACGACCACCACGCCGTCCTTGCGTGTCTCGTCGGCGAGCATCAGGCCGATGCGCCCGGCGGCCGGCGGATCGAGCACCAGCTCGGCCCGGCGCAGCCGCTCCGCCTGGACCAGCCGCCAGGCCCAGGAGAGGCCCGGGCCGCGTTGCCGGCCGGTGGCGGCGAGCACGCCGTCGGCGGCGGCCAGGGTCACGCCGGGAGCAGGGTCGATCTGCCAGCCGGTGGCGACCTGACCCTCGGGCCACTCGAAGCCGTCGATGATGCGATCGCTCTCCGCCGCCTCGTACTCGCCGGCCAGGCGGGCGGTGTACGCCGCCGGGGCGGGGGGACGGCGGGCGGCGGCGACCAGGGCGAAGAGCTGGCGGGCCCGGGCGGCGTCACGCCGGCCGGCGGCGGCGAAGACGCGGTAGACGGCGGCGTAGCCGTCGTCGGCCCGGAGACGGGCAAGGATCCGTTCGGCTGCCTCCCAGCGCTGGCCGAGCAGGTGGCCATAGGCCTGCCAGCGCAGGCTGTCCTCGCCGGTGAACCCTTCGAGGCGGCGCACCGCCTCCTCGCCCGGCTGAGGCTGGCGCAGCATGTCGGTGACCAGGGCCATGAAGCGGCCTTCCTGGGTCGACGGGTCGGCGGGCTGGCGGGCGGCCTCGGCGAAGCGGCGGTTCTCGAGATGGACGGCGGTGGTCAGGAACTGCGCCTGACTGCGCAGGGCCTCGGGCAGGGCCTGGATCTCGGTGAAGGGCCGGTGCTCCACCGTGGCCAGGGCGAAGCGCGACACCGGATGGTCGCATGGGCGGAGGAGGTTCGCCGCCTCCTCGGTCCGTCCGGCCCGGGCGGCGAGGACGCCCTGGTTGTGGCGGACGAGCAGGGCGACCTGGTCCTGGGCGCCCGCCGCGATCGCCGCGGCCAGGAGCTCTTCGGCGCGGGCATCGTCGCCATCCATCGCCGCGACGGTGCCGAGCACCGCGTTGGCGATGGCCGCATCCCGGCCCGCCTCGACGAGGGCCTGGGCGGCCTTGGCGGCCTCGCTGCGCTCGCCGCGCAGGAGGGCGATCCACGCCACCTTGGCGGCAGCGTCGAGGTCCTTGTGCAGGCGCCACAGCCGGCCAAAGGCCTCCTGGGCGGTCTTGCGGTCGCCGTCGGCCTCGGCCAGGGCGGCGCGCACGCGGTTGGCCTCGGCGGCGGTCGGGCTGAGGGCGAGCCAGCGGTCGAGGAGGCTGCGCACCTCGGCGGTGCGCCCGGCGGCGCGGTGGATGCGCACCAGTTCCGCATACCCGCGCTGCCAGCGCGGATCCTTGGCCAGGACCTGTTCGGCGAGGATCTGGACCGCGGGATCGTCGCCGCGGGCGGCGAGCAGATCGATCGCGATGTCGGCGGCGATGGTGCTGACGCCCCGCTCCAGGACCAGCCGGGCGAGGGCGAGGGCGGCATCGTCGGCGCCGCGCTCCCGGGCCCAGCGCACCGCCACCTCGGCGTCGGCGAGGTCGTTGGCGGCCAGGGCCTCGCGGCCGCGCCGGGTGGCGGCGGCGGCGGCGGTCTGCCGCCGTTGGATGACGCGCAGGGCGGTCTTGGGATAGCGGGACGGTTCCGAGCGGCCGAGGGCGAGGAATTCCACGCTGTCGTCGGTCTCGCCGACGATCTGGCCGGCGGCCTGCGCGCCATTGAGCAGGACAAGATCCTGTTCGACCACGATGAGCTGGGTCCGCGAGGCGTCGGCGGCCAGGAGCAGGGCGCCGGCAAGCAGGAGCGGGGCGATGCGGATCATGGCGCGGGCACCGGCAGGAAGGGCGGCGGCGGCAACGGCACCGGCGGCGGCGGCGGCAGATCGACCTTGGGCCCGATGCGGACCCCTGTGGCGGGATTCCACGGATTGCCCTCGGCGCCGGCGGCGAGTCCCTCGACCAGCGGGGCCGTGGCGGCGGCGGCGGGCAGCACCGCGAGCTGGTCCGCATCCAGACGCACGCGGTGCACCGTGCGGTCGAGATCCCAGCCGGTGGCGGCGGCGGCAAGGCTGGCCACGAGCGCGCCGCCCGAGACGAGCGCGGCGGCGGCGGCGATGAGGATCTCTCGGGTGGGCTTCACGGTCCGGTCCCGAAGCGGTTGCGCGGACCGGCCGGGGCCGCCGCGGGGGCGATGGGGGTGCCGGCGGGGGCGGCCGCGGCGGGAGCGGGGGCGATGCCCTCCAGGACCGGTGCCGGGGGATCCGCAGCAAGACCGAAACCGACGCAGTCCCGGGCCGGGAGCAGCAGCGACAGTTTCATGGTCATCGCCACCTGGTCCCGGGTCGGCAGCAGGGCGATCTCGCGCAGGCCGATGCCGCGGCCGTGCTCCGCCCGCAGGCGCTGGAGCAGATCCAAGGCCACCGGCTGCGGCGCATCGCACACCACGGTGAGGAACAGCACCCCATAGACGCCGTCGGGATCGAGGCCGCCGCCGGCGAGGGCGAGCTGGGAGATGCGCGCCACGCCCGTCTCGAGGAGGATCTCCACCGTGCGGCGGATCAGCCAGAGCTGCGCGAGCTGCATGCGCCGCTGGCCCTGGTCCTGGGCCAGGGCGGCGCCTTGGAAGGGGAGCGGCGGCAGGGCGGTGCGCCGGCTCACCGCCGCCTGGCGCAGGCGTTCGAGATCGGCGCGGGCCTGGTTGGTGGCCTGGTTCAGGTCGTCGAGCCGGTAATCCGGGGGCAGTTCCGCCACCAGGGTGCGCTCCGCCTCGACCAGGGCCGCGGTCTGCACCGCCGCCAGGGTGGTGAGCCGGGCGATGGCGTCGGCGGCGGGCTCACCGCCGGCGGCGGGATAGAACCGCTGGTACTCCGCATGGGCCTTGTCGGCCTTCGCCTGCAGGGTGCTGTGCTCTCCGCCCCGGACCACGATCCAGCCGACCGCGAGCAGGGCTGCCGCCCCGGCGATCCCGCCCCACAGGGCCACGGACCGCTGCTCCGGAGTCAGGCTCATGGGATGGTCCGCCGCGGGCGGGACAGCGGCCACCAGGCGAGGATCCACAGGCCGCTGCCGGCCAGGAACCACACCAGCTCCTGGACCGCCGCCGGGCCATCGGGGTGCAGGCGATAGATCAGGTCGGGCCACATCGCGAGGCCGAGGATGGTCATCCCCAGCCCCAGTTTCCAGGGATATCCCGGCCGGCCGGCCCGGCCCTGGATCGCCTGGATGGGCACGCCGACCAGGAGCAGGAGCATGCCGATGCCGCACAGGCTGCCGGCCAGGGGCGGGCCGAGCCACAACCACAGGAACACCCCGGCGGCCACCAGCAGGCCGCCCAGGCGCACCTCGGTGCGGCAACCGTCGTCCGTGAAGGTGAACCACGGCTTCTTGGGCTGCGAAACAGGAACAGGCGCGGAATCGGTCACGGGCGGTCCCAGGCAGCGGCCCACACCGCGGCGGCGGCGCAGGCGGCGGTCTCGATGCGCAGGATGGGCGCCGCGAGCCGGACCGCCACCCCCCCGCCGGCGAGGATGGTTGACCGTTCCCCGTCCGTGAAGCCCCCCTCCGGACCCACCGCCAGGACCGCCGGCGCCGGCTCACCCGGCAACGCCGC
>CAMCAC010000181.1 GCA_945872305.1 Candidatus Kuenenia stuttgartensis
AGACGGCGACCAGCGGCCGTCGCCGGGCCGGCGGCGGCGGCACCGGCTGGAGACGGGCCCGGGCGGCACCGATCCGCGCCCGCAGCCGGTCCGCGAAGGCGCCATCGCGGTCGGCGATGCGCAGGGCGACCGTGTCGACCATGCGCTCCGACAGGCCGGCGCGCAGATCCACCGCGGTGCCGAGGGCGGACCACGCCGCCTCCGCGGCGGCGGCGCCGTGCACCGGATCGCGGACCAGGTCGAGCAGTTCGGCCAGTTCGCCCTCGTCCAGTTCGCCCAGCGCAAGACCGGTGGCAAGCTCGTGGACCCGGGACGCATGTTCCGGCGACAGGCTCATGGTTCCGGCTCCGGCGAGACCGGGAGCCCGAGCCGGCGCTCGGCACAGGTGCGCAGACGACGCTGGAGCCGGGACAGCCGCTGGCGGCAGGCATCCGCGCGGATGCCCAGGGCGGCGGCGGCGTCCTCGCTCGTCAGGTCCTGGCCGTGGATCAGGTCGATGAGCTGGCGGTGCTCGTCACCAAGCTCCGCCAAGCAGGCCTTGAGCGCGTCGAGGCGGGCGCTGGCGGCGTCATCCGCGGCGGGGGCGTGACGGAGCAGCTCCTGGCGGACGAGATCCTTCAAGTGGCGGCGGTCGCGGTCGGCGCGGCGGTGGTGCTCGATGAGCTGGCTGCGGGCGATGGCGAGCAGCCAGGCCCGGGGACTGGTCCCCGGGCGGTACTGCTCGCGGCGCTCCCAGGCGCGGACCAGGGCGTCCTGGGCCAGCTCGTCGGCCAGTTCGGGGTCGGCGGTCTCGCGCAGCATGACCGCGCGCAGCAGGTGCTGGGTGCGCTCGATGACCTGGGCATAGGCCCCGGCGTCGCCGCCCTGGGCGTCGGTCATCAGCGCATCGAGGTCGTCCACGGCGGGCACGCTAACGCCGCCGGCGGGCCGCCACAACCCGTGGCGGGCCTCGCCACGACCACCGTCACAAGGTATCCTCAGACCGTTCACCTGCCGGAGCCCCTCATGGCCGACACCGTCCCCGACCGCATCCAGGACTCCGAGCTCGCCGCCCGCATGGGGGAAGCCCGGGACCGGCTCACCGGCGAGATCGGCAAGGTCATCGTCGGCCAGCACGAGGTGGTCGAGCAGGTGGTCATCACCCTGCTCTGCCGCAGCCACTGCCTGATCGAGGGCGTGCCCGGCCTGGCCAAGACGGTCCTCGTCCAGACCATCGCCCGGGCCCTCGACCTGTCGTTCAGCCGCATCCAGTTCACCCCGGACCTGATGCCCAACGACATCACCGGCGCCGACATCATCCAGGAAGACCCCGAAACCGGCCGCCGCCAGTACGAATTCATGCCCGGGCCGCTCTTCGCCAACCTGGTCCTGGCCGACGAGATCAACCGCACCCCGCCCAAGACCCAGGCCGCCCTGCTCGAAGCGATGCAGGAACGCCGGGTCACCTGCCGCGGGCGGACCTACGAGCTGCCGGATCCGTTCCTGGTCATGGCGACCCAGAACCCCATCGAGCAGGAGGGCACCTACCAGTTGCCCGAGGCCCAGCTCGACCGCTTCATGTTCCTGGTCCGGGTCGGCTACCCCGGCCGCGATGAGGAGGTCGAGATCCTGCGCCGGACCACCGGCACCGCCCGCGCCTCGCTCACCCGCGTCTTCACCGCCGCCGAGGTCCTCCGCCTGCAGGACCTCGTCCGCCAGGTTCCCGCCCCGGACCAGGTGCTCGAGGCCGCCGCGGATCTCGCCCGGGCCACCCGCCCCGGCTCCGGGCTCGAGGTCCCCGACGCCACCAAGTGGTGCCAGTGGGGCGCCGGCCCCCGGGCCGGCCAGATGCTCGTCCTCGCCGCCAAGGCCCGGGCCCTGCTCCACGGCCGCTTCCATCCCGGCCGCGACGACCTGCGCGCCCTGGCGGCGCCGGTGCTCCGCCACCGCATCGTACCGTCGTTCGCGGCCCAGGCGGCGGGCCTCACCGCCGATACCCTCATCGCCCGGATCGTAGACAAGGTCCTGGCCTGACGCGGCCCCCGGCGGATCCCCATGTCCCTCGCCCACCAGGTCCACGAGGAGGTCCTCGCCCGCCTCGGCGGCGTCTCGGTCGCCGCCCGCCAGGCGGTCGAGGCGCTGCTCGCCGGCTCGCACCGCTCGGTGCGCCGGGGCCTGTCCGTGGAGTTCGCCGGGCACCGCCCGTATCTTCCCGGTGATGACCTGCGCCGGCTCGACTGGCTGGTCTGGGCGCGCACCGACCGCCACGAGATCCGCCTGTACGAGGAGGAGACCCGCCTGCGCGCAACCCTGGTGGTGGATGCCAGCGGCAGCATGGCCTATGGCAACGAGGGGCGCGGGGTCGGCGGCGGCAGCAAGCTCGCCTACGCGCGGACCATCGCCGCCGCCCTCGGCTTCCTGATGGTGCGCGCGTCGGATGCGGTGGGGCTGGCGGTGGTCGATGACCGGGTACGCCTGCACCTGCCTCCGGCGGGGACCACCGGCCACCTGCTCGCCCTGCTCGACCGCCTGGCGGACTGTCCGGCGGGGGGCGAGACCGCCCTCGGGCCGGTCCTCTCCCGGCTCGCCCCGGCCCTGACCCGGCGCGGACTGGTCATCGTGATCACCGACGGCCTCGACGACCCGCAGCGTCTGGTCCTCGCCCTGCGCGAGCTGCACCACCGCCGCCAGGATGTCCGCCTGTTCGTGGTCGGCGATCCGGACGAGCAGGACTTCCCCTTCGCCGGCGGCCTCGAAGCGCACGGACTCGAGGGCGAGCCGGCCATCGAGGTCGACGGCGACCGCATCCGCGCCTGGTACCGCCAAGCCCTGCACGGCCACCGCGCCGCCCTCGCCGAGGGCTGCCACGCCATGGGCGCCCGGGTCGAATGGCTGCGCACCGACGAGGACCCTGCCGCCGCCCTGGTCCGCGTCCTCGCACCCGGGGGCGGCCGGTGATCGAGTTCGCCAACCTCGCCGCCCTGACCGGGGCCGCGGTCGCCGCGGTGCCGATCGTCATCCATCTCGCCCAACGGCGGCGGAAACGGCGGCTCGACTGGGGCGCCATGCGCTTCCTCCAGGCGGCCCTGGCGGCGAAGCGGCGGCGGCTGGCCTGGGACCGCTGGCTGCTCCTGGCGGTGCGCACCCTGCTCCTGGTGGCGGTGGTGGGGGCGTTGCTCCGGCCGCAGTGGGCCCCGGAGTCCGCCGCCGGCGGACCCCGGGTGGAGCGGGCCGGACGGGTGGCGGCGGCCCTGGTCCTCGATGACTCGCCGTCGACGGTGGCCGGCGACCGCATCGCCGCGGTGCGCGCCCTCGCCCTGGCCTATCTCGACACCCTCGCCGACGGCGACTCGGTGAGCATCCTGCCCGCCTCGCGCCGGGCCGAGCCGCCGGGGGATCCCCTCTACGACCTGGAGGCGGCCCGGGCCCTGGTCCGCGCCCTGGCCCCCACCGCCCGGGGCTCGGCCCCCGCCGAAGCGGCCCTGGCCGGGATCGACCACCTGGCCCGCCATGCCAATCCCCACGCGGAACTGGTCCTGGTCGGCGACGGCCGCAACGACGGCTGGCACGATCCCGCCGCCTTCGCCGCCCTGCGCGAGCGGCTCGCGGCCCCCGGCGCCCGGGCCGGCTCCCGGGCCCGGCCGTACCTGCTCCTGCTCCATCCCGAGGCCGCGCCCGAAGACGACGGCAACCTGGCGGTCGAGGCCCTGGCCGTGGATGCGGAGCCGGTCCTGGCGGGCAGCCCGGCGGGCCTGCGCATCGGCCTGCGCCAGGCCGGCGGCAGCCGCCGCCAGGAGGCCTTGCTGCGGGTCGCGGTGGACGGTCGGACGGTGCACGAGGAGCGCATCGGCCTGGACCCCGGTGAGCGGCGCGAGGTGCGTCTGCGTCAGACCCTGGCCGCCGGCGACCACGTGGTCGAGGCGCGCCTTGCCGGGCATCGGGACCCCCTCGCCGCGGACGATGCCCGCCACCTCGCCCTCAGCGCCGAGGACGCCCTCGGTGCGCTGCTGATCGAAGGCGTGCCGGGCACCGGCCTTGACGGCAGCCTGGGCCCGGTGGCGGCGATGCTGGAAGCCGGCGGCGGCTGGACCGTGCGCAGGCTGCCGGCCCTGGCGTTCACCGATCCCGGCCGGGCCGACGCGGCCCTGGCGGGCATGCGCCTGGCGGTGGTCGGCGACGTGGCCGCCCTCGACCACCGGGGCCTGGGAGCCCTGGAGCGCTTCGCCGCCGCGGGCAACGGCGTCCTGGTGGTGTGCGGTCCCGCGGTGGACCCGGACCACCTGCGCCGCCTGTGGTGGCGCGACGGCGATGGCCTGCTGCCGGCGGCACCCGGGGCCCGTCGGGACTTCGGCGACGGCGCCGCCCCGGCCCCGACCGCGCTTCAGCATCCGGCCCTGGCGGGCTTCCCGCCCGGGGCCGCGGCGGCGTGGACCGATGTGCGGATCCGCGCCGCCATCGACCTGCCCGGAGCAGCGGACCGGCCCGTCGACGCGGTCGCCCTGGTCGCCCGGGCGGATGGCGTGGCCTTGGTGCTCGTGCGCCCCCGGGGCCTGGGTCGGGCCGGGATCATCGCCACCGCCCTCGACGGGAGCGATGGCGACCTGCCTTGGCGGCCGGCGGCGGTGCCGCTCCTGCGCGGGCTCGCCGCCTGGCTCGCCGGCCGCTCCCTGCCGGAGCGCACTCTGGCGGTGGGCTCGGCGATCGCCTGGCCCGGGGACATCGATCCCGCCACGGCGGTGCTGACGGGACCCGACGGCGAGCGCACCGCCCTGCGGCCAGGTGTGTGGGAGGGCGGCCCCGCCCTCGCCGCCGGGCCCCTGGACCAGGCCGGCGGCTGGACCCTGCGCCTGCCCGGCCGGGAGATCCGCTACGCCACGGTCATCGACCATCGGGAATCCACCCTGGCGCCCTTGTCCGAGGCGATGGTGACCGAGGCGCTCCAGCGCGCCGGCACCCCGGTGGCCCACCGGCCCGACCAGGTGCCCGCCCTGGTCATCGGCGGCACCGCCCGCGTCCACGACCTGTGGCCGTGGCTGCTCGCCACAGCCTGCATCCTGCTCCTGGTCGAGGGCTGGCTGTGCCGGCGGACCGTCACCGGCGAACGCCGGGCGGAGGGCGTCGCCCATGGTTGATGCCTGGTCCCTGGTCCTCGCCGGCTGGCCGTGGTGGGCGGCGGTGCCCGTCGGTGCCGCCCTCGCCTGGGCGGCGCTCCGTCTCCAACGCGAGGAGATCGCCCATCTTGATCCGCATCGCCGGCGGATCCTGCGCGCCCTGCGCGCCGCCGCCGCCCTCGCCCTCGTCCTGCCCCTGGTCGAACCGGCGCTGGCGTGGACCGGGAGCCGTCTGATCCCCCAGCGGCTGGTCGTGCTCATCGACGGCAGCCACAGCATGGCCGCCCGGGATCCCGATGCGCCCCCTGGCGACCGCCTCGACGAGGCGGTCGCCCTGGGCCTGCTCGATCCCGCCGCCCGCCCCGACGGCCCGCGCCGGGCGGCGGACCGCCTGCGCGCTGCCGCCACGGCGGCGGCGGTGGCGGACATCGCCGCCGCGGCGGAACTCGCCGCCGGGACCCCGCCGGCGGAACGGCTCGCCGCCCTGATCGACCGCGAGCGCCGCCGACTCGTCCGCCCGGTGGCCGCCGTCGAGGCCCTGGCCCTCGCCGGGGATCTCGACCGGGTCCAGCGCGAAGCGGATGCGGCCCTTGCCCGCAGCGGCACCGGCGCCGCCGCCGCCGCCCTTGCC
>CAMCAC010000182.1 GCA_945872305.1 Candidatus Kuenenia stuttgartensis
ATTCCGGATCGGTGGGGTGCGGGGGTTCGAATCGGATCGCCGAGGTGCACTCGGCAGAGCGGGACCGGATCAGCGCGCGATCCTGCCGTTAACGTTCACTGGAAATCCTGCCCCGACCCGATCCACGCCGTTGCGTCAACCGGGGCCGAGTGCAACTCGGCGATCCCAGGCGGAGGGCCATTCCGGATCGGTGGGGGATGGGGCTGGACCGGGAGCGGAGGGTGGATGGGGTGTGGGGCATGGCTGACATGCATCTGTGCCCCGCTGCCCGTCGTTGGCTTGTCTGGGGGGCGGTCTGTGGTCTGGCGGGGGTCGCCCTGGGGGCGTTCGGGGCGCATGCGTTGGCGCCGCGGGTGACGCCGGAGCGGCTGGCGGCGTGGCAGACGGGGGCGCACTATCTGCAATTCCACGCGGTGGCGCTGCTCGCCCTGGGCGCGCTGGGGGAGCGGGTGCGGACGGTGGCGGCGGGATGGTGCTGGGTCGCCGGGTCGTTGTTGTTCACCGGCAGTCTCGTCGCACTCGTCCTGCTCGACCAGCCGCGGTTCGGCATGGTCACGCCGGTCGGCGGGGTGCTGCTGATGGCCGGCTGGGGGGCGCTGCTGGCGGCGGCGTGGCGGGGAGCGCGGCCGGCGTAACCGCCATCGGATCGGCTCTGCCGCCGGCGGCGCCGAGGTCGCGACAGATTCCCGCACCTCCTGGGCGGAGGTGGGCACTTGCCGGCTGGACGCGGCGAACTCCTCGCTGCCGACGGCCTGGCGCTGGGTGGTGGCATCGATCGCCTGGACGGCGGTACGCCGTTCACCGACCGTCACGGTCCGGGCGGCGGCCATGGCCTGGGCGGCGGCAATGGACCGGCACACGGACAAGGTGCCGCCCATCACCTCCATCAGGCATTCCCGATGCGCTTACCCGGCGCGATATCCCTGGGGGTTTGCGGACTGCCAGCGCCAGTGGTCGGCACACATGGCGTCCAGGCCGAGGGCGGCCTTCCAGCCGAGCAGCCGTTCCGCGGTCGACGGGTCCGCCCAGCAGGCGGCGATGTCACCGGGGCGGCGGGCGACGATGCGGTGCGGCAGGTCCCGGCCGCAGGCCCGGCCCGCGGCCTTCACCATCTCCAGCACCGAGACGCCACGGCCGGTGCCGAGGTTGATCGCGGTGCAGCCCGGCAGCCGAGGCAGGGCGGCGAGGGCGGCGAGGTGGCCCTTCGCCAGATCGACCACATGGATGTAGTCGCGGACACCGGTGCCATCCGGGGTCGGCCAGTCGCCGCCGAAGATCTGCACCTCGGGCCGGCGGCCCACCGCCACCTGCATGACGAAGGGCATCAGGTTGTTGGGGATGCCCGAGGGATCCTCGCCGATGGTGCCGCCTGGATGGGCGCCGACGGGATTGAAGTAGCGCAGCAGGACGATGCGCCACGGGCCCGCCTTGGCGAGGTCCCGGCACTGGTCCTCGATCATCAGCTTGGTGGCACCGTAGGGATTGGTGGTGCGCAGCCGGCAGTCCTCGGTCACCGGCAGCCGCTCGGGGTCGCCGTACACCGTGGCGGACGACGAGAACACCAGGTCCCGGCAGCCGGCCTCGTCCATCGCCGCGAGCAGGTTCAGGGTCCCGATCAGGTTGTTGCGGTAGTAGCGCAGGGGTTGCTGCACCGACTCGCCCACCGCCTTGAGGCCGGCGAAGTGGATCACCGCATCGATCCGGTGCCGGGCGAAGACCCCGCGCAGGGCCGTCTCGTCGCACAGGTCCACCGCATGGCGGGCGGCCAGGGCCCGCCCGGCGATCCGCTCGACCCGGTCCAGGGCGATCGGCGTGCTGTTGGCGTAGTTGTCCAACGCAACCACCGCATGTCCCGCTGCGAGCAGTTCGACGACGGTGTGGGTACCGATGTAGCCGGCAGCGCCGGTGACGAGGATCGTGGCCATGCCCATCACCGTGGGCAGGGGACGGCGGGGGCAAATAGGCACCGCCGCGCCGCGACCCTCAGCACCGGCACAGCGACGCGGAGATCCGTACGGGATTCCCAATGATGGACCCACCTACCGGGACCTCCGCCGTCACCGTCAGCGACGTCATCGTACCCCTCCCCGGGACCGCCGGTGTCCACCCGGCCCAGCCTGCCGGTTGGAAACCGGCGGTCCCGGGTGGGTCGAAACCGGTCACCGGGGGAGCCGGTGCCACGGGGATGGCCGCCGATCGGACAACCCGTGGGGACATGCGAACGACATCCGGCGGCGGTCGTCCCTCCGCGTCTCTGCGCCCGGATCTGAAGGGCCCGGATCCGGCCGGACCCGGCGGCGGGTACGGACACGCCCACCGCTCGCGAGTCTGCATCATCTGATTCGATGGAATTTGAAATTTTGATTCACGGCGATCGCCTTTTCCGGGCCGTGGACCTGTTTGGGAATGGGTCGCCACCCTGCGGTGGGAGTGTACGCACGAAGCCATCTTGCCTCGTCTGTGAAGGCAGCACTCTGCGCCGATCATGGGATCAACCTGCTTCGATTGCGGCGCCACCCTTAAAGCAAAGATGCAGGCCGTCTGGACCTGCTCGAATGCCGCGTGTCCGACGGGCACCGACAAGCATCTCTGCGGATACTGCCGGGAACCGTCGTTCAACCCGAAGACGGGCATGTGCGCCAATCCCGCCTGCCGCACGCACAAGATCCTGCGCAACTTCTGCCCGACCTGCCAGTTCTACTCGGTGGTGACCCTGGGCGGGATGACCTTCTGCTTCAACCGCCAGTGCTCGACCAATGCCGGCTGGGCCACGGCCTGCCCGACCTGCGGCAACGACAGCCTGATCCAGCTCGACGGCACGGCGGTCTGCGTGAAATCCACCTGCCCCAACCTGCTCTACCAGGTGCCCTGGCCGGCCAGCATCGGCAGCCGGCGCGGCCTCGGTGGCGCCGCCCCGGCGCCGGGTCAGAGGACCTCCGCCGCGCCGGGGACCACTGCCCTGCGCCGCTATCCGGTCGATCCCGATGCCCAGACCGTGATGCCCGGGGCGCCGCAACCGGCGCCGGAGGCGAAGGCCCGCCCACGGAGCGAGACCTCCCACCTGTTCGTGGGAGTCGATCCCAACGCGTCCACGGTCCTCCTCCCGGATGCGGTCGATGAGAAGGCCGAGACGGTGATGGCCCCCGCCTCCGATCCGCGCCTGACCGTGCTTCCGGTGGGATTCGACGAGAATGCCGAGACGGTGATGGCGCCGGCGGATCCGCCTCCGCGCCCGGTCATCAAGCTGGGCGTGGTGGACGAGGAGGCCTCGACCGTGCTGGCTCCCTCGGGCCAGCGGCCGGTGGGCCGTCCGTGGGCTGCGGCGGACAACGAGGCGGAGACCGTCATGACCGACCTCTCCCAGCCGCACCCGGAGCAGACCCCGCCCGGGAACCCGCCGACCCGGGCCTGACGGGCCCCGTGACCGGAAGGACCGGGCCCTGGGGCATCACCACGGCGTGCGGTGTCCGCTGTGCGACCACGTCCGGCACACCGCCGCCCCCCCTGCCGCTGACGGAGACATGATCCATGACCGAGCGCGGCTCGACCGAAACCTACCTCGGCCAGGGTCCGGACCCGCGTCCGGCGCCGGCCGCCGATGGCACCTACCTCGGCCAGGGACCGGAGCCGCGCCCGGCGCCGGCTTCGGACGGGACCTATCTCGGCCCGGGAGCGGCGGCGGCGCCACCTGTGGAAGGGACCTATCTCGGCGCTCCCCCGCCGGCGGCGGCCGAACCCGGCGCGCCGACCCAGATGACCGACATTCCGGGCGGCGGCGCGACCGTGGCCGGGACGGTCCCGGGCGGCCGCAGCACCGTCGGCTTCCGCACCCGGGTGAACGAGCGCCTGCCCGAGGATGACCGGGGCCTCGACGCCTCCCTCCAGATGTCGCGGCTCTCGGTGTTCCCGGAGATCGCCACGCGCAGCAACGCGGACCTGCCGGCGGCGCTGCGCCGCCGCCTGGAGCAGCTGGAATCGCACGGCCGCTACTGCGTGCGCCGCTTCCTGGCGGCCGGCGGCATGGGCGCCGTGCTGGAGATCGAGGACAGCGACTTCGGCCGCCGCAGCGCGATCAAGATCATCAAGCCCTCGGCCCGGGTGCATCCCGGCATCCTCGAACGGTTCATCGAGGAGGCCCGCATCACCGCCCAGCTCGAGCATCCCAACATCGTCCCGATCCATGATCTCGGCGTGCTTGGCGATGGCACCGTCTTCTTCACCATGAAGTTCATCCAGGGCAAGTCCCTGGGCCAGGTGGTGAAGGCGCTGAAGGAGGGCGATGCGGCGATGCGCGCCCGCTGGACCGAGTCCGAGCTGCTGCTGACCTTCCTCAAGGTCCTCGACGGCCTCGGCTTCGCCCACAGCAAGGGCGTGGCGCACCGCGACATCAAGCCCGACAACATCATGATCGATGGGCACGGCGAAGTCCTGGTGGTGGACTGGGGCATCGCCAAGGTCCTGGCCGGCGCCGGGGCCGAGGAGAGCGATCCCGTCGCATCGACCATCGTCCCCATGCCGGGCAGCCAGGAGTCGCTGAACGCGACGGTGCAGGGCACGGTCATGGGCAGCCGCCACTACATGCCGATGGAGCAGGCCCGGGGCGACCTGCACGCCATCGACGGCCGCAGCGACATCTACGCCCTCGGCGGCACGCTGTTCGAGCTGCTGTCGCTGCAGCGGCCGCGCAACGGCGCCGACGCCAAGGCCCTGCACGCCCAGGCCATCATCGGAAAGACCACGCCCCTGGCGGAGGCCGCCCCGCACCTGCACCCCGACCTGGCGGCCATCGTCACCCGCGCCCTGGCCCCGGCGAGCGCGGACCGCTACCAGACCTGCGAGGACTTCGCCGCGGACATCCGGCGCTACCTCGAAGGCAAGGCCGTGGCCGCCCGCCGGCGCAGCACCATCGAACGGGCCGCCGCGTGGATCTCGGCGCACAAGGTGCCGGTGGCCATCGGCTCCTCCGCCGTGGTGCTGGCGGTGGCCGCCGCCGGGGCCGGCCTGCACTGGGCCGACCTGCGCGACCGCGAACAGGCCAAGGGCCTGACCGAGCGCGCCGCCGGCCTGCTGTCCGGCGCTCCGGCCCGGAAGGCGGTGGATGACGCCATCGACCTGCTGACCCAGGCCAAGGCCCTGGTCGCTGGCGATGCCGTGATCGCGTCCGCCCTCGAGCGGGCGCGGGCGGCCCAGGCCGAACTGGTCCGTCTGGAGCGCGAGGCGGCGGCGGCCCAGGCCCGCACCGGCGAGGCCCGCGCCCTCGCCGAGCGCGGCCGAGCGCATCAGCAGGCCGGCCGTCTTGAGGATGCCGAGCGCGACTTGGCTGCGGCATTCCAGCTCATGCCCGGCGACGGGGCCATCGACACGGATCTGCGTGCGGTGCGCCGGATCCTGGACGATCGCGTCCAGGCCGGCCTGCGCAGCGCCGCCCAGGCCCGGATGGACGAGGGGCGCCAGGCGGCCCTGCGCGCCCGGGCCGGCCACCAGGCCGGCGATGCCGCCGCCACCGATCGCGAGATCGCCGCCGCCGCCGCGGCCTTCACGCTCGCCGCGAAGGATGGCGCCGCCCCCAGCGCCTTGCCCGAGGCGGTGGCCGACCTGGCCACCTTCCGCCAGACCGTGGCCGAGACCCGGGCCCGGGCCGCGGCTGTCCAGGCCGCCATCGCCGCCGCCGGC
>CAMCAC010000183.1 GCA_945872305.1 Candidatus Kuenenia stuttgartensis
TGGGCTCCCGCCATCGAGGAACTCGCCCGCATCGGCGTACCGGTGATCGACCTGCGCGGCGGCCAACGGGACAAGGCCGGCGACACCCGCGAGGCCACCGCCGCCATCCTCGCCTCGGGCCTGGAGCAGATCCGCTACCAGTTCGCGATCGCCCGCGGCGAGATCGCCAAGTGATCCGTCTGGCAACGCGGTCGAGCCCCCTGGCCCTGGCCCAGGCGCGGCAGGTGGCGGCCCGCCTGCGCGCCGCCTGGCCCGGCTTGCGGGTGGTGCTGGTCACCACCGAGGCCGCCGCGGACCGCGACCTGGCCACCCCCCTCGCCGCCATGGGCGGGGTCGGCGTGTTCGCCAAGGAGGTCCAGGCCCTGGTCCTCGCCGGCCACGCGGATGCGGGGGTGCATTCCTGCAAGGACCTGCCCACCGCCCTGCCCGAGGGGCTGACGCTCGCCGCCACTCCGCCCCGGGCGGACCCGCGGGATGGCCTGGTCGGGGCCGCGACGGTGGACGACCTGCCCGCGGACGCCGCCATCGGCACCAGCAGCCCGCGCCGCCGGGAGCAGCTCCGCCGCCTGCGTCCGGACCTGCGTTTCGTCGAGTTGCGCGGCAATGTCGGTACCCGCCTGGGCAAGATCGCCCGGGGCGACGCCCACGGAACGGTCATGGCCATGGCCGGCCTGCGCCGGCTCGGTCTGCGGGTGGCGGTGCCCTTCGACCCGTGGGAGGCCCTGGTCCCCGCCCCGGCCCAGGGTGCCATCGCCGTGGACTGCCGGACCGGCGACCGCGCCACCCGGAACCGCCTCTCCGCCATCGACCACCGCCCGACCCACCTCGCCATCGACCTGGAGCGGGCGGTCCTCGCCGGCATCGGGGGCGGCTGCAGCCTGCCCCTGGGCTGCCTCGCAGCGCGCGCAGCGGACGGCCGCTGGCGCCTGCGCACCCGCCTGTGGGCCGGAGACCGCTGGTTCGAGGCGGACCATGCGGGCGCCGCCGGGTCGCTGGCGGAGCGCACGCTGACGGACTGGCGCGCCGGCCAAGCTCGCTAGCCTGCCGCGCCTCCACGGAGGCGTCATGGCGGACTACACCATCTCGGTCATCAACGGCGACGGCATCGGCCCCGAGGTCGTGGCCGAAGGGCTCAAGGCCCTGCACGCGGTCGGCGCCCTGTGCGGCCACCGCTTCGCCACCCGCGAGTACCTGGCCGGCGGCGCCGCCATCGACGCCAAGGGCGACCCCCTCCCGGCCGACACCGTGAAGGGCGTCCTCGACAGCCACGCCCTGCTCTTCGGCGCCATCGGCGGCCCCAAGTGGGAGTCGATGCCCCACCACCTGAAGCCCGAGGCCGGCCTGCTCCGCCTGCGCAAGGCCCTCGGCGCCTTCGCCAACCTGCGCCCGGCGGTGGTCTACGACGAGCTCGCCGGCGCCAGCTCGATCAAGCCCGAGATCCTCAAGGGCACCGACATCATGGTCGTGCGCGAGCTGACCGGCGGCATCTACTTCGGCCCCGGCGGCATCACCGGCGACGGCGCGAACCGGGTCGGCATCAACACCGAGGTCTACTCCCAGCCCGAAATCGAGCGCATCGGCCACGTCGCCTTCCAGACCGCCCGCCTGCGTCGCAAGAAGGTCTGCTCGGTGGACAAGGCCAATGTCCTGGTCAGCAGCCAGCTCTGGCGCGAGGTCATGATCGAGATCGCCAAGCAGTACCCCGATGTCACCCTGTCGCACATGTACGTGGACAACTGCGCGATGCAGCTCATCCGCGATCCCCGCCAGTTCGACGTGATCGTCACCACCAACATCTTCGGCGACATCCTGTCGGACGAGGCCAGCCAGCTCACCGGCTCCATCGGCATGCTCGCCTCCGCCTCGGTCGGCGGCCCGGTGGGTTTCTTCGAACCCATTCACGGTTCCGCCCCGGACATCGCCGGCCAGGGCAAGGCCAACCCCCTCGCCACGATCAGCACCGTCGCCCTGCTCCTCCGCTACGGCCTGAAGCTGGAGCGCGAAGCCGCCCTGGTCGAGGCCGCCATCCGCCGCGTGCTCGCCAGCGGCAAGCGCACCGCCGACATCCGCCAGGAGGGCCTGCCTGTGCTCGGCACCGTGGCCATGGGCGAGGCGGTCCTTGCCGAACTGAAGCGCGCCTGATGCACGCCTTGAAACCTTGCCCCATTCTGGACACTCCCGCGCCATGATCACCCTGCGTTCCCTCGCCGCGTGCGGCATTGCCGCCCTCGCCGTCCTCTCCCTCAGCGGCTGCGCCGGCACCCGCGAACTCCAACACAAGGATGTGGAGATCGCCGAGCTGAAGCAGCAGATCCGCGAACTCGAGGCCCAGCTCGCCAAGCGCGACACCCAGGCGGTCAACAACACCGCTCCGGGCCAGGGCACCACCGCCCTGACGGACGATGTCGGCGTCGATGTCTCCGAGACCGCTGAAGGCACGATGGTCACCCTCGCCTCGGATGTCTTCTTCCGCTCCGGCTCCAACGAGATCAACGCCGCCGCCAAGTCGACCCTGAACCGGGTGGTGGCGATCATCGAGAAGGAGAAGAAGTACGCCGGCAAGAAGATCCGCGTCGACGGCCACACCGACAGCGACCCGATCAAGCGCAGCAAGTGGAAGGACAACCAGGAACTGTCCGAGGCCCGCGCCGACTCGGTCAAGACCTACCTGCTCGGCCGCGGCATCGCCGACTCCCGCGTGAAGACCGTGGGCCACGCCGACACCAAGCCGGTCGGCAAGGACAAGGCCAAGAACCGCCGCGTCGAGATCCTGATCCTCAAGTGACCGCCCGGGCCGACCGGCCGGGAAGTCTTGCCAGGGCGGCCGCACTCGCGGCCGCCCTCGTCATTTGCTTTGGTCTCCAGATCCTGGCCATCGTCCTCGATCTTCCCCTGCACCGGCTGTACCTGTGGCCGCGACAGGCCGATGGTCTTCCGGGCATCCTCACCGCCCATCTGCTCCATGCCGACATCGGTCACCTGACGGCCAATGTCCTGGGCCTGATCGTGGCCGGCTGGGCGGCGGGCTGGGCCACGCCCCGGCTGGTGACCGGGGCCATCGTCTGGTCCGCCATCGCCGCGGGCTGCTTCGCGTGGCTCGTCGCCCCCTCGGGGATCCCCCATGTCGGGGCGAGCGGCGTGGTCTTCGGCCTGCTCGGATTCCTCATTGCCGCCGGCCTCGTGCGCGGCGAATGGCGCAGCCTGCTCACCGCCGCCCTGGTGATCATCCTGTATGGCGGGGCCTGGGTGCTGCTCCTGCCCGATGGATCCGAGGAAGGCCGGCGGATCTCTTGGCAGATGCACCTCGGCGGCTTCCTGGGCGGCATCGCCTGGGCCTGGACCACGCGCAAGGAACAGGCGGGCTGATCAGAGGTGGAACAGAACCCCGACCAAGGCGGTCCTGCTCAAACCCCTAGCCGTCGTCGAGCCCGAACAGCTCCCGCACCGCCGCAGCCCGTCCGGGATCGCCGTCCCGGCGCAGGAAGCCCTGCACCCGGTGCTGACCCCGGGCCGCGACCCGGCTCAGGGCGTAGCGGACCTCCTCGTGCAGGTCGGCGGGGATGCGGACGCGGATGCGCTCCCACTCCTCGGCCACCACCCGGTCATGCCACGCCGCCACCGCCGCCGGCAGCGCCCCGGCATCCGGCCGCAGGCAGCGTGCCGCCTCGTCCACGGCCGCATCGACCAGCGCCACCGCCTGATCGACCTCCTCGACCTTGAGCCGGCGGTTGGCGACCACCACCGATTCCAGATGGTCGATGTTGTAGAGATAGGCGTCGTCCAGACCGGCCACCGCCGGATCCACATCCCGCGGCACCGCCAGATCGATGAGCACCAGACCGCGCCGGCGCCCGCGCAGGGCCGGCCGCACCATCGCCGCCGTGATCACCGGCTCCGGGCTGGCCGTGGAGCAGACCACGATGTCGTGGCGCGCCAGGAGGGCCGGCAGCTCATTCCAATCGGCCACCACAGCCCCCCGGGCGGTGGCCACCGCCGCAGCCCGCTCCCGGGAGCGGTTGACCACCGTCGGCGCCGTGACCCCCGCCGCCGCGAGCACCGCCAGCACCTCGTCAGCGATGGATCCGGCGCCGACCACCAGCACCCGGGCCCTGGCCAGATCCCCGACCACCTGGCGGGCGAGATCCGCCGCCACCGACGCGGTCGATTCGCGCAGCCGGCCCAAGGCCGTTTCGCTGCGCACCCGCTTGCCACAGGCCAACGCCCGCTGGAACGCCTGGTGAAGGATCCCTGGCAGCTCCACCCGCTGCCGGGCCCGGTCATAGGCATCACGCACCTGGCCCTGGATCTGGGCCTCGCCCACCACCAGGGATTCCAGGCCCCCGGCGACCCGGAACAGATGGCGCAGCGCCGCTCCCCCGCTCCGGCTTGCGGTCCAGCCCGCGACCCGGCCCGCCTCCAGCCCTCGGCTGCGGGCCAGACAGTCCACCACCGCCTCGGAGCGCGGTGCACCGGCCAGCCAGCATTCCAGCCGGTTGCAGGTGCTCAGCACGACCGCGCCGGTGCACCCGGGAAGAGTCGCAAGGGCATCCTCAAGCGTGACCAGGGCATCGCCGGCCACCGCCAGCCGCTCCCGGTCCGCCAGGGGTGTGCGGTGGTGATCGACGCCGACCACCAAGAGGGGAACCTCCTCAGCCATGGGTCCCCGCCACCAACCCGGCGACCCCCAGAACCGTGCACACCGCCGCCGCCAGGGCGATGCCATGCAGGCCCCGCCGGCCGACCACCCGGCCGACCCGCAGTCCGAGCCCGAGGATGAGCAGCACCATCGCCGACACCGAGCACACCACCGCCGGCTGGAGGAGGGTGAAATCCGGGGTCGACCCCACCGCAACCCCACCGGTGGCCAACCCGCCGGTGAGCAACGCCGTCGCCGCCACAAGGAAACGATCGGTGATCCGCTCCAGCAAAGGCAACGCCGGCAGGCGCAACGCCCAGGCCTCGGCCCGCTTCAGCGCCCCCGCGGCCAGCAGCCACAGCGCCGCCGCTCCCGCCGCCACCACCATCGCCCCGAGGTGGGCGATCTGGAAAGCCACATGCATCCCCACGAGCACCCCGAACCCGGTCCCCGGATCCGGTGTGCCGCCCAGCAATCCGGCCACCGCCAACAACAACGCCACCCCGCCCGCCGGCAAGGCCAGCAGCCACGCCGACGGCCGAGCGAGGAAACGGACCACGAAGAGCAGTGCCGCCATGCCCGCCCACAGCCCCATCGTTCCGTACAGCAAATCCCGATGCCCGCCGTCCGCCGCGCTCGCCACCACCCCCAAGGTCAAGGCCACGACCCCAGCCCAGAGCGCTGGCACCGACCGCCCGGCCGGCGACCCGGCCCGCAGCTCCCGCCAGCGCCACCAGCCGGCCAGACACCACGCCAACCCAGCCACCGCCACCAGGGCCACCGCAAGCTCGTGCATACCCCCCACTCCACCGCCCCGCGACCGCCCCGCAACCGCTCTTGCCCACCGGCCAACTCCCTGCATCTTCCCCCGCCGTCAGGCTCCCATCATCTAGAGGCCTAGGATACCGGATTTTCATTCCGGCGACACGGGTTCGACTCCCGTTGGGAGTGCCAGACACAAACCCCGCAGCCATAACAGGTTGCGGGTTTTTTGTTTTTCAGGGCCGGGCCGCGGCGGGGCGCCCATCCCACG
>CAMCAC010000184.1 GCA_945872305.1 Candidatus Kuenenia stuttgartensis
TCCGCCGCGCCACGCCGGACCGCCGCCCCGGCCTCGACCGCGGCGAGGGCGGCGCCCGCGGCCGCAGCGAGATCCGGGTCCGGCACCATCAGGGTTTGGCCCGCACCAGGGTCCCGTCGGCGATCACGAGGTGGTCGCCGATGTCGTGGCGCTCGCCCATCTCGATGCGCAGCTCCAGGGTCTGCACCCCGGCGAGACCCACATCCAGGCCGAGGGGGGCCGCGCCGCCCCGGGCCCGGTGGCGGACCAGCTCCCGGCCATCGCCGGCGATGATCGCCACGCAGTCGCCCTCGGGCGCCACGGCATCCGCGATGCCGAGCTGCCCGCGCAGGCGCAGGAACTGTCCCTTCAGGGGCCACTGGAGCCGGGCCTCGCTGTGCACCGTGATCCCGCGCGAATGCCAGCGGCCACCCACGCGGATCGGCGCGCCGTCGAGATCGCGGTCCCGCTGCCAGGGCCAGACCACGCCGAAGGCACCGCGATCCTCGACCAGGGTCGGCGTCACGTCCGAGAGGTACGTCCGACGCGGTCCCTCGATCCGGGCGGCAATCCCGGCACCGGGGCCGGCCTTGGCGAACATCCCCTCGCTGGCCGCCGCCGGTCGCCACCGGCCATCGCGCAGGGCCACCGCCAATGGCGGGCGGCCGGGCTCCGGCTGGATGGTCAGGTGCACGCCCTTCGGCGGGCGGACCGCCCCCGCCAACCGGGCACCCAGGATCCGGTCGAGGGGGACCGGATCCGGGCGCAGGGTCGAGCGGATGGCAAGGGCGCCGGCACGCAGGCCTTCGATGCGGCCGCGGATGGTGCCGCCGGCGAGCACGACCACATCCTCGCGGCCGGCATCCTCCGGCGCTTCGCCCCACGACCGCACCGCCGCCAGTGGAAACACGAACGCACCCCAGGGTCCGCTCACCGCGAGATGGTCATCCCGGCTGTCGGCGGTCACCGCCCCAGGGATCCACCCGCCGTCCGCGAGCCACACGCCGGCTCCCGTCGCCGGCGGCAGCGTGATGGGCAGCGTCACCCGGTCGAGATCCCCGAGCCGGACCGTGCGGCCGTCACCGACCGCCGTACCGGCAACAGGATCGACCATCAGGGGGCCGGGAACCGCGGTGCCGTCCAGGGCCACGGCACCGGGCTCCGCCGCCGCCAGGGGCAACGCCAGCGCACACAGGATCGCCGCCAGGGCACGCATGGTCAGCGACGGGCGTCCGCCAGGCAGCCGTCGATGATGTCGTCGAGCCCGCGCCGGGGCGACCAGGGCACCAGGCTGCGCAGGCGGGTGGTGTCGGGCAGGCGACGGCGCATGTCCTCGAACCCACCCTGGGGCCACGCCTCGGCGTAGCTGATCAGGCGCACCGGGCTGGCGGAACCGGCCCGGGCCACCACCCGCTTGGCGAGATCGAAGATCGGCACCTCGGCGTCGGACCCGATGTTCACCGCCAGACCGTTGGCCTGGGGACAGCCAAGGAGCAGCATCACCGCATCCACCGCATCGAGCACGTGGAGGAAGCAGCGGCTCTGGGTGCCGTCGCCGTGCACTTCGAGCGCCCGGCCGGCGGCGGCGGCGGTGCAGAACCGCGGCAGGACCATGCCGTAGGCCGGCGACTGGCGCGGCCCGGTGACATTGAAGAAGCGGCCGCAGACCACCGGCAGGCCGCGCTCGGCGGCGTAGGCGAAGGCGAGGAACTCGTCGATCAGCTTGGAGCAGGCGTAGCTCCAGCGGTGCAGGCTGGTGGGGCCGAGCACATGGTCGCCATCCTCGCGGAACGGGACCTTGTCGTTCTTGCCGTAGACCTCGCTCGTCGAGGCGACGAACACCGGCAGCTTGCCATGGGCCAGGGCGGCACGCAGCACCACCTCGGTGCCGCGCACGTTCGCCACCAGGGAGCCGACCCGGCGGTCGAGGATCCGCTTCACGCCCACCGCGGCGGCGAGGTGGACGACCCGGTGACAGCCCTGGATCGCCTCGTCCACCGCCACTTCGTCGCACACCGAGCCCTGGATGCAGGTCAAGGCGGGATGCCCCTTCACCGCGGCGAGATTGGCGAAGTTCCCGGTCGAGACGTCATCGAGGACGATCACCCGGTCCCCGGCCGCGAGCAGGGCCTCGACAAGATGGGAGCCGATGAAACCGGCGCCGCCGGTGACCAGGGTGGTGGGCATGGCCCACGGTGTGCCCGCAGCGCCGCCGGCGGCAAGGCCGGAGGCTGGACCGGGCGCTGCACCGGGCACCATCCCCGGGGATGCGCCTGCACCTCCTCGTGGCCGTGGCCCTGCTTGCGGGCGGGTGCGGAACCAGTCCCGAGCTGCCGGCGCCCGGGGCCCAGGGACCGGTGGTGCTGCACCGCTGGGATGGCCACCCCGACCATCCCTCCGTCGTGGTCGCCGACGGCATCCGCGCCCGGGACCGGGGTTTCCGCGACCTTGATCTCGACCGGGTGCGTGCACGCATGCCTCTGCACGGCCCTGGAGGCCCCCGGGGCTGGCTGGCGGTCGAGGCGCCGTCGGGCCACCTCGCCGCCGAGGGCGGCGAACGCATCGGCCGGTTGACCCTGCTCGGTCCGATCCGCATCCACGGCAGCATCGACGGCCAGCCGTTTGTCGGCCGGGCGGCCACCGCGTCGCTGCTTGCCCGGGACGGCGTGGCCCGGTTCCATGATCTCGACATGGTCGATGCGGGTCTGCGCACCCGGATGATCGAGGCCAACCTCGGACGGGATTTCCACTGGAAGGCCCCCGAACGGGAAGGTCAGAAGATGATCCACCGCGGCGGCGCCCTGCCCGAGGACCTGCGGGCGGCCTACGCCGCCCTGCCCGTGGGCTATGTCCCGCCGGATCCCTCCGCCGGTCTGACGCCCTAGAAATCCCAGGTCAGACCGACCAGGGTGTCCTGCCGCCAGGCCCAGCCGTTGTAGTCGATCCCGGACACCGGATCCCGGTACGGCCGGGTCTCATGGGCGGCGCGCAGGGACAGATCCACCGTGAGGGTCCGCCCGACCTTCACCGCCAAGCCGGCGGTGACCAGCGCCTGGAGATGGGCCATGTCGTCGAATTCCGCGAACGCCTCCCCCTGCAGGAACCAGCCGGTCCCTGGCCACGGTTTGGCCTCATACCGAGCGATCACCTCCGGCCCGGTCTCGGGATCCCGTTCCCCGGTCTCGAGGTCGGAACCCCAGGTCTTCTGGGCCCGCACGCCCACCCGGGCGTCGAGCACCCGCTCCTTCGCCGGCTGGAGGACATGGCGCTGGCCGTAGCCCGCCGCGATGCGTCCGGTGCCGGGATCGGCGAAATGGTTGTCGACCCCGGTGAATACCGTGTCGATGCCCCAGCCCACGTACAGATAGTGGGGCTTGGGAATGGACCGCTGGGCGACCCCACGGTATTCGATCAGGTCGGTGGTCTCATCCCAGTCCCCGTCCGCATTCCGCTGACGCCCGTATTTCGCTTCGATGGTCTGTTCGATGCGATGGGGCGTCCGGTCCCAGACCACCTTCAGCAGGCCCTTGAGCATGGAGGAGATCGTATCGGTGGTGTCGGCGATGGTCTGGTCCCGGGTCCCGGTCTCACCCGATGCCATCACGCTGGTGAGATAGACCCCCATCCGCCCCTCGACCGTCCACGGCCCGGTGGCGGACACCGGGTCCGCCGCGAACAGGATGCCCGCGCCGAGCACCAGGATGGCGACCCGCGCCGGCATCGGTCAGCGCGGCATCTGGCGACGCAACGACACGCCCACCCATTCCGCCGGAGCGGCCACCACCCGGGTGCCCGCCGTCGGTGGCGGCCCACCCTTCGCAAAGGAATCCCACGGCCATGCCTCTGCCGCCGGCGGCCCCGCCAGGACCTCGACCTCGATCAGATGCGAGACGCGGCCGTCACGGTAGGTGGTCACCGCGTCGTCGAGCAGGTTCCAGACCTTGACCACCTCGATGGTGCGCGGCTGCTGGTCCGCCGCCGCCGCCTCGACGGAATAGGCGGCCCCCTTGGGTCCCCGGGCGGTGCAGCCCGCCACCACCATGAGCAGAACGATGCACAAGGGGACGCGCATGGTCTGAGGATCGGTTGCGGTCGGCGGAGTCCAGCCACTCTCCCGACCCCCGGAGCCGACCGCATGAGCACCCCGACCCTCAGCCAGCCCGCCCTGAACCCCCTGGCCCAGGCCGCCAATGACGCCCTGGCAAAGGACACCCCGGCCGTCCTCGGCCTGCTCAGCGAGCGCGGCAAGCGGTTCTACTTCCCGGCCAAGGGGATCCTCGCCCAGGGCGCCGAGGCCAAGCAGAAGGCCCATGCCGCCAACGCCACCGTCGGCATCGCCACCGAGAACGGTGCCGCCATGCACCTGGCCTGCGTCGCCAAGTTCTACAACGGCCTCGCCCCCGCCGACATCTACGAGTACGCCCCGAGCTACGGCCGCGCCGACCTGCGCGCCGCCTGGGCGAAGAAGCAGCGCGAGGAGACCCCCTCCCTCGGCCAGCACCCGACCAGCAACCCGGTGGTGACCAACGCCCTGACCCATGGCCTGAGCCTGGTCGGCGAACTGTTCCTCGACCCGGGCGACATCGTCCTGACTTCGGACCTGCGCTGGGAGAACTACGACCTCGGCTGGGGCACCCGGCTGGGCGCGGTGATCCACGCGTTCCCGTTCTTCGACGCCAAGCTCACCGGCTTCAACCAGAACGCCTTCATCCAGGCCCTGGCCCAGTTCAAAGGCCGCAAGGTCGTGGTCGGCCTGAATTTCCCCAACAATCCCTCGGGCTACACCCCGACCAAGGGCGAGATGGGCGCCATCGTCAACGCCCTCACCGCCGCCGCCGCCGCCGGCTCCAAGCTGGTGGTGGTCTGCGACGATGCCTACTACGGCATGTTCTTCGACGACGCCTGCGAGCGCGAGTCGGTGTTCGGCAAGCTCGCCCAGGCCCACGAGAACCTCCTCGCGGTCAAGATCGACGGCGCCACCAAGGAGGAGTTCGTCTGGGGCCTGCGGGTCGGCTTCGTCACCTTCGGCATCAAGAACGGCACCGCCGCCGCCTACAAGGCCCTGGAAGACAAGACCGCCGGCCTGGTCCGTGCCGCGATCAGCAATGTCTCGATGCCCGGCCAGTCCATCGTCCTCAAGGCGCTCTCCGACCCCGATTTCCGCCGCCAGCAGGCGGAGAAGGTCGCCGTGCTCAAGGCCCGCGCCGCGATCACCGCGGTCGAATGCCGCCAGGCCGCCTATGCGGACTGCTGGGACGTGTACCCCTTCAACAGCGGCTATTTCATGTGCCTGCGGCTGAAGGACGCCGATGCCGAGACCGTGCGCCAGCGCCTGCTCGCCGACCACGGCGTGGGCGCCATCGCCCTCGGGGCCACCGACCTGCGGATCGCCTTCTCGTGCCTGACCGAGGCCCAGATCCCTGGCGTGTTCACCGCCGCCGCCGCCGTGCGCGCGGTGCGCGGCCGCTGAGCCCGCCAACGGCGCCCTCGCAGCCTGCGGCTGCTCACTCCCCGTCCGCCCACCGCCACGCGCCGTCCACCAGCCGCTGCTGGGGACGGTAGCGGGCCTTGTAGGCCATCTTTCCGCACCCGGCCACCCAGTAGCCGAGATACCACCACGCCCGGCC
>CAMCAC010000185.1 GCA_945872305.1 Candidatus Kuenenia stuttgartensis
ATCACCGCATCGGGCACCCCCCGGGCCATCAACGCCGCCCGCATTTCGGTCGGCTCGTCGTACCCCGCCCGATGGTTGTCGCCGCTGACCAGGATCCGCTCCACGATCCCGGCCCGGTACAAATCCACCGCGGCGCGGATGCGGGCATCGAAGAACGCATTCGGCGCCCCGGCCCCGACCCGCGGGCTGGTGCCCAGCACGAGCGCCGTGCGCACCCGCGGCACCGCATCGAGCGCAAAGCACCGCGCCCCCTCGGCCCCGATCCGCCATTCGGCGAGCAGGGACAACAGGAGGACAATGCCCGAACCGATACCCGCGACGATGAGCCCGCGCCGGAGCCATCGCCACCGCCGCGCCCATCGTCCCTCCGCGGCCCTCCCCATCCTCCCGCCCTCCTGTAAACTCCAAACTACAGTCGCGAAGGATTCTGCAGGAGTTCCACCACCTTCGCCAACAGCCGGCCGGCGGCGCCGCCGTCCGCGAGGCGGTGGTCGAAGGTCAGGGTGAGTTCCGCCTGGCGGATGCGGGTGAAGGCCTTGCTCGCCGGGTCCCACTCGGGGGCGTTCACCGGGGCGCCGATGCCGAGGATGAAGGCCTGGCCCGCGAGCGGGATCGGGGTCGCCCAGGTGATGCCGAAGGTGCCGTAGTTCGACACCGTGGCGATGGCGTCGCCGAGGTCCGAGACGCGGCCGTTGCGGCACGACTCGACCACGCCGGACACCTTGGCCTCCAGGGCGGCGAGGTCGTAGCCGTCCACCTTGCGCACCACCGGGGTGATCACGCCGTCGTCCACCTCGACCGCCACCGCGAGATCGATGCCGGCGCACTGGTGGACGCGGTTGCCGACCAACCGGCCACGCAGGGGCGTGGGTGCGGCGGCGATGGCCTGGGCCAGGGCGCGCAGGGCGTACACGGTCAGGCTCGGCCGGCCGGTCACCGTGCGGCGGTGCTCCAGGAGCGGATCGAGGCGCACCGGCATCGCCACCGTGGCCAGGGGCCGCGACCACGAACGCATCATCGCCGCCGCCACCGCCTGGCGGACGGCGGTCAGGGGCTCGCCGCCCTGGGCGTAGGCGTCCACATCCTGGGCGGTGACCCGGCCGTCGCGGCCGGTGCCGGCGATCACCGACAGGTCGCTCACGGTCAGGCCGTGGGCATCAAGGCGCGCGCGGACCCGGGGGCTGATGAAGCCCGCGTCGCCGGTGGCGGCGTGGAGGGCGCTGCGCTTCTGGGGCGGCTTCGCCGCCGGGGCCGGGGCCGGGGAGGGGGGAGGGGCAAGGGGGGAGGGCGCCACTGGGGCGGCGCTGGGCGGTGCGTCGGCACCGGCGCCGGCGATCTCCAGGTAGGCGAGGATCTCGCCCACGGCGACCGTGCCGTCGGCGGCGACCATGATCTCGCCCAGGGTGCCGGCCTCGGGGGCGGCGACGGTGAGCAGGGATTTCTCGGTCTGGACCTCGCACAGCTCCTGCTCGGCCTTCACCGCCTGGCCGGGCTTCACCAGCCAGGCGACGACCTTGGCCTCGGCGGCGGATTCGCCGAACTGCGGCATGCGGACGGGCAGGCGCATCAGAACTCCACGGTCTCGACCACGGCCGCGGCGATCCGGGCCGCGTCGGGGTGGTGGGCCCGGAACAGGTCCGGGTGGAATGGCACCGGCGTATCCTGGGCGGACAGCCGGCGCGGCGGAGCATCGAGATGGCTGAAGCCATGTTCGCTGATCCACGCGCAGAGCTCCGCCGCCACGCCGCCGAAGGGCCACGACTCGGTGGCGACGAGCAGGCGCCCGGTGCGCTCCACCGACGCCAGCACGGTGGCGGTGTCGAGGGGGCGCAGGCAGCGCAGGTCGATGACCTCGATCTCGATGCCCTGCTCGGCCAGGGGCTCGGCGGCCTTCAGGCACTCATGGACCATGCCGGACCACGACACCACCGTGCAGTCCCGGCCGGCGCGGCGTACCGCCGCCTTGCCCAGGGGCAGACGCTCGGCCCGGGACGGGTCGGTGTCGATGCGCAGGTGGTTGTAGAGGTGCTTGTGCTCCAGGTACGCCACCGGGTCGTCACAGGCGATGGCGTCGCGCAGCATGTGGTAGGCGTCGCCCACGGTGGCCGGGGCGACCACGATCAGACCCGGATGGCTGGTCAGCCAGCCTTCCACCATCTGGCAGTGGAACGGGCCGCCGCCGGGGGTGCCGCCGGCGGGCAGGCGGAAGGTGGCGGGGACCGGTACGCCGGTGCGCCACCAGTGGGTGGCGGCGTGGTTGACCATCTGGTTGAAGGCCACCGAGGCGAAGTCGGCGAACTGGAACTCGATCACCGGCCGGCAGCCGGCGAGGGCGGCGCCGATGCCCACCGCCGCCTGGCCGTCCTCGCTGATCGGGCTGTTGAGGACCCGGCCGGGAAAGCGTTCCGCCAGGCCCTTGGTCGCCTTGAAGGCGCCGCCGAAGGTGCCGGCGATGTCCTGGCCGTAGAGGAAGACCCGGGGATCCTCGGCCAGGGCGTCGCCCAGGGCGCGACGGATGGCCTCGATGTAGGTGCTGCTCATGCCAGGGCCCTCGTGCTCAGGGCGGTCCAGGGTTCCTGCGCCGGGTCCGGGGACGGCTCCGCCTGGGCCTGGGCGAGCGCTGCGGCGGTCTCGCTGCGGTACTCATCCCACAGGGCCTGGGCTGCGGCTTCGTCGAGCACGCCGTCCTTGCGCAGGACCACCTCGTAGGTCTGCACGCCGTCGGCGAAGCGGCTTTTCAGTTCCGCCGGCACATAGCTGGCGTCGTCATGCATGCCGTGCCCGGCCAGGCGGAGCAGCTTGGCCACGATCATCTGCGGGCCCTCGCCGGCCCGGGCCCGGGCCACCGCATCGCGGCAGGCGGCCCAACAGGCGTCCGGATCCGTTCCGTCGATGGCGACCCCGCGCAACCCGTAGCCGGCGGCGCGCTCGACCAGGGAGCGGCAGGCATAGGTGCGATCGGAGAAGGTCGAATAGGACAGCTGGTTGTCGGTCACGCAGAGCACGAACGGCAGCTTCTCCACCGCAGCGATGTTGAGCCCCTCGTGCAGGGCGCCGGTGTTCATGCCGCCGTCGCCAATGGATGCCAAGCCGACCGCG
Source organism: Candidatus Kuenenia stuttgartensis (assembly GCA_945872305.1). Classification (GTDB taxonomy): domain Bacteria; phylum Planctomycetota; class UBA11346; order UBA11346; family UBA11346; genus CAMCAC01. The sequence continues at coordinate 3,100 of CAMCAC010000185.1, forward strand.
AGGTCGCCCGGTGCACCCGCCTTGCCGAGCTGGCGCAGGCCCATGAGCCAGCCGGCCACGGTCCCGATGGTGGACCCCAGGTGGGAGATCATCGCCAAGTCGCCCTGGCGTGGGAACCCCCGATGGATGTTGCCATCGCGGCCCCGGGTCACGCCGGTGGTGCGGCCCAGGTGGACGCGGATGGCATCCAGGGGCGTCTCGCCGCGGACCAGACGGCCCGCCTGATCGCGGATCAGCGGGGCGTAGACATCGCCGGGCCGGAGCTGCATCGCCGCGGCGGCGCTGAACGCCTCCTGGCCGCGGCTCAGGAAGACGCTGCCGCCGGGGATGCCGCCGGACAGGTACAGGCTGGCCAGACGGTCTTCGAGGACCCGGGCCCGGACCATGGCGCGGAAGAGGGCGAGGCGGTGGTCGCTCATGTCAGCCCCAGGTGAGGTAGCAGGCGCCCCAGGTCAGCCCGCCACCGAACGCGGCGAGGGCGACCCGGGTGCCCGGCCGCAGCCGGCCGTCGAGGAAGGCGTCGTTGAGGGCCAGGGGGATGGTGCCGGCGGTGGTGTTGCCCAGGCGCTCCAGGTTGACCACCACCCGCTCCATGGGCAGGCCCAAGCGCTCGGCGATCGGCTCGATGATCCGCAGGTTCGCCTGGTGCGGCACGAGCAGATCGACATCCGCCCCGGTCAGCCCGAGCTCGGCGAGCAGCCCGGAACTGACCTCGGCCATGCGCCGGACCGCGTGCTGGAAGACCACCTTGCCGTTCTGGTGCACGACCCGGCCGGGCCCTCCGAACACCGTGCCGCGGGAGCCGGAGCAGGGCAGGGTCAGTTCGTCCGCATGGCCGCCGTCGCTGCGCAAGGCGAAACCGTGCACCCCGGGCCCATCCGCCGGACCGGCCTCGACCAGGACCGCCCCGCAGCCATCGCCGAACAGCACGCAGGTGTTGCGGTCGCGATAGTCGACCACCGAGGACATGATGTCGCCGCCGACCACCAGGATGCGCCGGGCCCGGCCGGATTCGATGAACGCGGTGGCGGTGCTCAGGGCGGCGACGAAGCCGGTGCAGGCATTGAGCACATCGAAGCCCCACGCCCGGCCGGCGCCCAGGGCGCCCTGCAGGCGGTTCGCTGTGGCCGGCATGACCTCGTCGCCGGTGATCGTGGCGACCACGATGCCATCCAGTTCATCGGGAGTGCGTCCGGCCCGCTCCAAGCACTGGCGGGCGGCCGCCAGGGCCAGGGGCAGCAATCCGCTTCCGGGTTCGGCGATGCGCCGCTCGCGGATCCCCGTGCGGCTGACGATCCAGGCATCGCTGGTATCGACCATGCGCGCCAGGTCGGCATTGGTGAGTCGGCGATCGGGGACGGCACCGCCAACGGCGACGACGCGGGCGCGGGACGGGGGTGCCATGCAGGCGGCGGACCGTAGGGGGGGGGATGGGACTGGCAATTGACCCGCCCCCCCGCCCCGCGATGCACGGGGTATGCTCCGCCGACTGATCCGCGGGACGCTCGTGGCGCTGGGGATAGCCACCCTCCTGGCCGGTCTCGCGGCCTGGAACCTGATCCACATCATCAACCTGTTTCTGCCCAAGGATTTGGCCGGACCTTCCGTCACCATCGACCGGCTTGCATCGACCCTGCCCGGAGATCCGGCGGCGGCGGAGGCGGTGGTCCCGGCGGAGCTGGTCGCCGCCCTGGCGGCCGACCGGGGCCCCGCGCACTGGCCATTCGCCCTCGGCCTGCTCGGTGCCGGCAGCGGCGCCCGGGGCGGCGCCCTGGGGGTGCCATGGCAGGGCCTGCTGGCGGCGACCACCGCCTGGACGGTCCGGGGCCGGGTTCCCGCCCCCGGGCCGGCCTTCCATGTCCTGCCCGCCCGCCTGTTCGACCAGGAGGTGGATCTCCGGGTCCGCCTCGACTGGCTGCGCCTGGAAAGCACCGCCCCCCTCCGCCAACGGCTGCGCCTGGGCGGCGTGGTCCAGGCCGGCGACGGCCTCGGCATCCCGGTCGAGGAGGCCGCCGCCACCATCACCTGGGCCTGGACCGAGGTCCCCGGCGGCTGGCGCCCCACCGCATCGGTCGCTGTGCGCACCCTCAAAGCCGGCCTCCCCGCCGCCGGCGCCCTGCGCGACGCCCTCGAAGCCCGCCTCCAGAAGACCCTCGACCGGCACACCCGCCGCCTCGTCCTGCCAGGCCCCCCGCCCACCGCCCTGCACGCCGACCTGACCATCGGCACCCCGCCCCGCTGAGGATGATATCGAGGCTTACAGGAGGGCGGGGGGGCGCGGAGGGCCACGGAGAAACCACAAGAAGGCTGGATCACCGCACCATGCACCCGGGAATCATCCAATGCATCGCTGTCAGCCATCGCGGCGAGATCGGCACATCGCTCCGCTGAGGATTTTCGAGGCTTACAGGAGGGCGGGAGGACGCGGAGGGCCGCGGAGAAAATCACATGGAGGCGTGCTTGCCGCACCCAGTGCCCATCCGATGCATCGTTAACC
>CAMCAC010000186.1 GCA_945872305.1 Candidatus Kuenenia stuttgartensis
GCGGCCGGCGGCGGCCAGATCCGTGCGCAACCGCTCCTCCGACGCAGGCTCCAGGGCGGCCTCCAACGCCGCCGTCATCGCCTGGAGCCGGGCATAGGCGCCATCGAGGACCGCGGCCCGCAATTCGCGCGGGGCCGCTTCCTCGCTGACCCGGGCCGAAGCGGTCGCGACCTGGTGCAGGCTCGCCCAGCCGAGGGCGGTACCGATCAGCACCGCGGCAAGGACCAGGATGACGATCAGGCCGAGGCGGCCACCGACGGTGCGCGGGAGCATGGGGATCCGGGAGTGGGGCGTTGGCCTGACGGTCGTGCCGATGCCGGGTCAGCGGGGGGTGATCGCGGTCACGGGGACGGCGGCGCCGCCCCGCACCTGGGTCATCCACACGGTCTGGGAGAGCTGGCGGAATGCGGGGTCCCAGGCCACCGGGAAGCCACCGAGATCGGCACGCATGGCCGCGAAGGCCGCCAGCACCCCGGCCCGCTCCGGGGTCGGTCCGGCGGCCTTCAGGCCCTCGACGATGGCCAGGCCGGTCAGGTAGCCTTCCAGGCTGACATAGCCGGGCTTGGCGGCGGGATCGACCGCGGCAAGGGCGGCGTGGTAGGCCTTCACCACCGGGACCGAGGCATCGGCGGGAGGCGGCACCACCTGGGATACGACCATGCCTTCGACATCGGCGCCACCCTCGGCCAGCAGGGCCTCGGTGCCGACGAAGGAGATGGTGGCGAACAGCGGACTGAAGCCGGCCGCCTTGGCCTCCTTCGCGATGGTCGCCACCGGCTTGTAGGGACCGACCAGGACCACCGCCTCGGGCCGGGCGGTGATCAGGTCCGCAAGGCCGGTCTTCACGGCCACGGTGTTGCGCTCGAAGGTCGCCTTGCCGGCGAGGGTGAGGCCGCGCTTGGCCAGGGCCTTCTCGGTGCCCGACAGGCCGGCTTGGCCGAAGGCATCGTTCTGATGGAACACCGCGATCCGGCTCAGCTTCAGATCGACGGTCATGCGCGCGACCAGGGCCTCGGTCTCCTGGTCGTAGCTGGCCCGCAGGTTGACCACCTGGGCCTCTTCGGGCTTGCGCAGGAGCATGGCGCCGGTGAAGGCGCCGATCAGGGGAACCTGGACCTCGTTGACCACCTGCAGGGCGGCCTTGGCGGTCGGCGTGCCCACATAGCCACCGAGGAGGAAGACCTTGTCCTCCTCGACCAGCTTGGCGGTGTTCTCCACGCAGCGGTCGGGCTCGTAGCCGTCATCGCGGGTGGTGAGGACGAGCTGGCGCCCGTGGACGCCACCGCCCGCGTTGACCGCGGTGAACGCCGCCTTCATGCCCAGGGACATGCCCTCGCCCAGGCCCTTGGCGGGACCGGCGAGCGGGGCCGACTGGCCGATGGAGATGGTGTCGGCGGTGACGCCATCGGCGGCCAGGGCGGCGGTGGCGAGACAGGCGAGAAGAAGGGTGCGCATGGGAAGCTCCGGGCCATGGTACCCCATGGTCCGGACTGCCCGCAAGTACGAGGGTCAGGGACCCGTGGCGGCGAGGACGCCCAACGCCGCCAGTCGCCAGCCATCCGACCCCGTGGCGGTGCGGATGCGGATGACGGCCGGGCTGCGGGCAGGAATCCGCAGCATCGCCATCCGCAGCCCGCCGATCGGGGCGCTCAGGGGGACCTCCACGCCGCCGATCTCGGCCACCGCCTCCCCGGCCTGGAGGTCCTCGGCGATCACGACCAGCCGGTGGTCCGACCCGGAGGGGATCGCCGGCAGCCGAAGATCCAGGGCTTCTCCTGCGGCCAGCCGCCACAAGGCACCGCGCCCGGCGGCGTCGGCCGCCCAGGCCAGGGTCTCGCGCCGCGCCACCGCCGGCGGCAGCTCCGCGAGCCGCAATGCCACCGCGCCGTGGGCAGGCAGGACCAGGACCAGATCGTCGCCATCGCGGGCGATGCGCGTGACCCCCGGGGCCCCGGCGGATGGAGATGCCTCCGGAAGGATGGGCAGGGCCAGGGCGGCGATCAGCCCGTCGGCGGGCGCGGTCAGGGCCTCGGCGGCCACGGCCCAGCGTCCGAGACCGGGCAGACGCACGGTCGCCGCGGCCCGGGCGGCGATCACCACGCTGCCCGTGGTGGCGCCCCGGGCTCCGGCGGCGGCGACCTCGGCGGGGGCGTCGATGGCGATCGGCGCCCCGCGCAGGTCGCGCAGGAGCCGCAGCGCGGCGGCATCCGCCTCGTCGAGCCGGCCCTGCCACAGGGCATGGATGGCCCGGCCGCGGGTGTGGTCGAAGCCGTGGGCGATGTGCTCGGCGATCTCGGCCACATGGTACCACGCCCGGCGCCGGGCCAGGACCTGGGCCCGCTCCAGCCGCTCCGGAGTGTCGAGCCGGCCAGGACGGTCTTCGAGATCGTTGCACTCGGTGTTCCAGATCTCGAGCGGCGTGCGGCGGAACGGCGCAGCCGCCGCCTGCAGCACGGCGAACTGGGCGGCGAAGGCCCGCGGATCCCCCTGGTAGTGGTGTTCCGCCACGAAGGCGAGGTCGTCGCCGCAGCCGCGCACGATGGGCAGGACGAAGCCTTCGAGGTGGCGCCAGTCGTCGGCCGCCAGTTCCGCCGATGACGGTCCGCCGAGCCGGATGCCGCTGCCCCGGGCCCCGTCGGCGGCGGCGCGGAAGCTGTCGATGTAGACCTGCGCCGACAGGGCCATCGGCAGGTAGCCGTGCTGGGTCGGATCGCGCAGGGGGCCGTTGGGCAGGTTGATGTGGCGGGCCCACATGAACGGTTCGTTGAACACCTCCCAGCGGACCACGCCGGCGGCGGGGCCGTGCCGGCCCACGCTCTCTCCGAAGGCGCGCATCCGGGCGATGAAGGCCGCGGTGCCGGTGCCCCAGGGTGGGAACGACAGCAGGCCATGCGACCAGCAATCCACCGTGTCGGCGGGGTCGCTGCCGACCACCGCGACGGTGGCCCGGACGCCGTCCCGGCCCGGCGGGCCGGTGAGCGGGCCGAAACCGGTGTGCTCGATCACCCGCAGCGAGCCGATGCCGAGCTCCCGCAGCTCCGCGGCGCTCGCCGCGGGCGCGGGACCCACCGCATGCACCCCGAACAGGCCGGGGCCGATGGTCGCGACGCCGTTGCGCTCCCGGGTGCGCCGGGGATCCACCGCCACGGTCCACGTCCGTTCCGCCGCCGGGCCCACCGCCAGCGGCTCCAAGCTGCGGATGCGCAGGCGCACCGCCCCGGGACCATGGCCGCTGGTCAGGCCGATGCCGACGCCGTCGATGTCCTGGAGGACACCGCCCTCACCGACGAAGGCCGATGCGGGCAGCTCGATGCGGTGCGGTCCGGCGGCCAGGGGCAGGGTGGTGGCCAGCCAGCGGCCACCGCTGCGCAGATGGATGCCCAGCCGGGCCGGGACCGGCACGCTCGCGGGACCGTCGTAGGCCACCACCAGGCTGGCGAAGATCCCCACCACGGGCTGCGCGAGCAGACGACGGGCCACGGGCCCTTCGCCCGCATCGGTGGGGCGGTCCGCGAGCAACGCATCGATCGTGCCGTCATCGCCGATGGCGATACGGCCGTCGCCGCTCCGCGACCACGGACCGCCGGGAATCTCGACCGGCTCCACCGACAGCCAGGCGGTGATCGCCCGGGTGGCGCTGCGCTCGGGGCCGTCGCCGGTCTGGATGACGTGGGTGATGGTTGCCGTCCCGGCGGCGAGCCGGCCGGGCAGGGGCAGGTCGGTGCGCCGCCAGGGCGGCTGGCTGTGCACCCGGGTGATGCCGCTCGGCAGGTCATCGGTCGGATGCAGATCCGCTTCGACCACCAGGCGTTCCACCACCGCCGGCTGGCGGGCCTGGGCCGGGGTGCGGACCACCGAGCGCAGGCGGATGCGCCAGTCGTCGCCCTGGCGCTCCCAGCGCATCAGATCGGTGACCTGACGCTGCTGGCGCGCGATCTGGGACGGCTGCAAGTCGCGCTGCTGGAGCCAGGCGCGGACCTGGAACCCGGCGGTCGCCGGCTTCGCGGCGGTGGCGGTGAGCGCGAGGCTCAGATCCCGATGGGTCCCACCGGCACCGGGCAGGACCAGGACCACCTGCTCGGCACCCGCACGGATGGTGTCCGCCGGCAGCGGCCACAGGGGCGACGGCCCACGGGTCGTGACCTCCGGTTCCCGGACCGGACCGCAACCAACGGCCAGGACGAAGAGCGCCGCCGCGCACCAGCCGACGCGGCTCACCGCCGGGTCTCCAACAGCATCGCGGCCGCCTCGCTGCCCAGGCCGGGCTCCTGTTCCCAACGAATGAGCAGCCGGCGCAGCACCGGCACCGCCGCGGCGCCACCCAGGTGGTCGATGAGGGTCGCCAGGCGGGCCCGGCGGTCCTGGTCCGGCTCCTCGGCCGCCCGGGGTTCGAGCTCCGCCAGCCAGCGCACCGGATCGTCGGCGCGCAGGATGCGGGCGGCGTGCTCCGGCCACCACGGCCGCAGCGGATCGCTGATGCGCAACGCCGCCTCGACCAGGGGCCACAGCTCCACCGGGGTGAACGGGGCCAGGGTCGCCATCACCGGGGCGGTCGAGGCGGGACTGGCGATGACCGCCAAGGCCTCGTCGAGCTCGGACCAGCGGACGGCGGCCGCGCGGTGATCGGTCCACCACAGCTCCCAGGTGCCGCCGGGGCCCGCCGGATAGCCGGTGAGCCGACGCAGGGTCTCGGCGGCGGCGGCGCGGACCTCGGGCGTGGGATCCGCGGCAGCGGCCTGGACCAGGAGCCCCAGGGCCCGGCGGTCGCCGGAGGGCGACAGGGCGCGGGCCGCCTGCAACCGGACCCAGCCGTCCTCGGCGCGCAGGCGGGCGGCGAGCACCGGCGCCAGGCGGGGATCCGCCGCCTGCCCGGCGGCCTCGATCAGGCGGGCGAGGTGCTCGCCCCGGGCGGTGGGGATGAGCCGGGCCAGGACCTCGGCGGCGGCGGGATCACGCAGCAGCCGGGCGACCGCGTCGGCCCGGGCCCGGCGGGCGGGATCGTCGGCGTCCTCGGCGGTGCCGATGAGGGGACCCAGCGCGCGCAGGTCGCCGCGGGTGCCCGCCGCGTGGGCGGCGGCGGCACGAAACGCGCCATCGCCATCGGTCAGGGCCTCCATGAGTCGGACATGCACCGCATCGCCGTCGGCCCGGCCCAGGGCGAGCAGGGCGAGTTCCCGCACCCGACGGTCCTCGTCCCGCGACAGCCGGATCAGCAACGGCGCCACGGACGGACCGCCGATGCCCCCGGCCACGGTGCAGATGCGGCCGCGCAGCAGCAGATCTTCATCCTGGGCCAACCGCTCGAGGTCGGGCACCACCGCCGCGCCATGGCGGACCAGGGCGGCGATGGCGGCACCGTGGCGGGCCGCGCTCGCGTCGGTCAGGGCGGCGAGATCGCGGCTCCACGGCCGGGCATCCGGAGTGCCGGTGACGGTGCGCACCACATCGCGCACCAGGGGTGCCAGCTCGACCCCCTGGGGCGTCGGTTCTTCCAGGGCGCAGAGGGCGGCGACGGCGAGCAGGGGCAGCACAGGACGCATGGGGCCAGCGTGCCG
>CAMCAC010000187.1 GCA_945872305.1 Candidatus Kuenenia stuttgartensis
CCCTGCGGCACCGACGCGGTCGCGCCGCCCAGGCGGGCGATGAGATCGTGCAGGCCCGCCACGAGGTCACCGGCGGCGTCACTGGCCCGGGTGTGCAGATCCAGGTCCTGGGTCGCCAGCCAGGCGCGCACGGTCACCGGCGGGGTGGCGGTCACCGACGGGCAGCGGGACAGGCAGGGCAGGTCCGGCCCGGGGAACCACCATGCGACCCGGTCGCCGATCCGCTCCCGGGCCAAGGGAAACAGCCGGCACGGCAGCGGGCGCACGCCATGGACGCCGCAGCCGAGTGGGTGATCCGCGAACACGCAGCGGAACGAGCCGCGGTCCGGCACCACCGCGAGCCGCACGCCATGCTCGGTCCAACGCTCCCGGGCGGTGCGGGGATCGACGCCGTGGTGGCGCGCGATGCGCGCCAGTTCCCATGGCAGGAGCGGGATGCGGTGGCCGCGGCAGCACGCCCCTTCCCGGGTGCAGGTCAGCGGCAGGCGATCGTCGAGACCGACCGCGATGCGCAGCCTGCGGCTGCTCATGACGACTCGTCCCGCCTACGGCGGGACCGCCGGCTGCGCCGGCGCGTGGCCGAGGCCACGGACGACATCGTATCCCCGGGGGCATGGCCCCCGGAACGCGCCTCCGGCACTCCCCCTCGCAGCCTTCGGCTGCTCACATGATCATCCCGGCGTCCTCCAGCTCGACCGACGAGACGCGGACCTGGAGCTGGGTGCCGAGGTGGTTGTTCAGGCTGTCCTGCACGAACTGGAGGGTGCCGCCGACCGAGGACGAGCAGGACCCGCAGGCACCGTGGTACTGCACGAACAATTCCTGTTCGCGCAGGTCAACGAGGTCGATGCCGCCGCCGTCGCTGGCCAGGGCCGGGCGGACCTGGGCGTCGAGCACCACCTCGATGCGGCGGACCTTCTCGAACAAGCCGATCTCGCCCCACGGCAGGCCGCCGGCCGGGTGGCTGGGGGCGGACGGCTGGGCCCGCTCCAGGGCCTTGCGCAGCACATAGTACGGCGCGTCCGCGTCGTCGCCGAGGGCGAGCACCGGCTCCTGGGCGCCGGCAAGGGCGCTCAGGCGGGCCTCGACCATGCGCGGGGTGATGGCGGCCGCGTCGATGAGCATCCGGCCCACCGCGAGTTCACACATCACATCGAACGCCACCCGGCGCTCGCCCTCGGCGGCGGAGGCGAACCGCGCATCCCGGACCACGCCGGCGCTGTCCACCAGCAGGGTCAGGGCGATGTGGTCGGCGCCACCCTCGGCACCATGGGTCGTGGCGACCAGGGAGCAGCCGTGGGTGGCGGCGTCCGCCTGGTCGAAGGCTCCGGCGAAACGGACATGGGCCAGGCGGTTGGCGGCGGCGGCGTGCATGTCTGCAGATGAAACGACCCGGCCCAGCGGGGCAAGGTGAAGTCCGTGCAACCTCCGGCCCTGCGGCGGTCCGGCCCCGATCGGACACAGACGGCGGAAAACCGTTCAGGCGACCTTCATCCAACCCACACACGACCTTCGCCCCGGTCCAGACACGGCGGCGCATGTGGTTGCGTGCCCTGTCCGGATTTGCCATCGGCCTGGTCCTCGGCATCGCCGGCGTTGCCGCCGCCGACGCGGTGTGGACCCATGGTTTCTACCGCCTGGAGGCGATCCGCGACGGTCGCTTCTACAAGTCTGCGGCCATGCCGCCGGAGATCCTGGTCTCCACCTGCCGCCAGCTTGGCATACGCACGGTGATCGATCTGCGCACCTTGGGCAGCACCGATTGCGAACAGCCGGAGTCCGCAAGTGAGGTGGCAAAAGAGCGGATGGCCCTCCATGCCGCCAACCTCCGCCATGTCCACGTGCCGGCTGATCAGGTCCCCGACCGCGCCACGGTGGCGGCATTCCTGGATGAGATCCGCACCGCCGGCAACGGACCGTTTCTCGTCCATTGCCATCATGGGACCGGTCGTGCCGTACTGTTCAGCGCCATCTACCGCATCGAACAGGAGGGCTGGACCCCAGAGGACGCCCTGCGGCATACGCGACTGATCCTCAGCGGGAGCAGCTTCGACCCGGATATCCCCAGAGGCGGCAAAGGGCGTTTCCTCCTCGCATACCGCCCAGGGCCCCGGATCGCATCACAATAAGGTCAGATCAACGGCCCGAACGACGCCCGGAGCCAGCGCCAGGGATCCCGGGCGGCCCGGGCGTGGCGGGCTGCGGCCTGCCAATCGCCCTGGCGCAGGTGCGCCTCGGCGGCGAGGGCGTGCAGGCGGCGATCTCCGAGCCGGCCCGCCACCAGGGGCAGGAAGGCGGCGGCGAGATCGGCGCGGCCATGTTGCAGCCAGCCCTCGGCCAACCGGCGGGCCATGGCCGGGAGCGGCGGCAGGACGCCCACCGTTGCCGGATCCGCGGTGCGCGCCTCCTCGCCCAGGGCGGCGGCGATCAGTCGGACCATCGGCGTGTCAGGCGGGGTCCCGGCCCGGGCCAGCACCTGGGCGCAGGCGAGCAGACTGTGGCGCTCCAAGGCGAGCACGGCCCGCAGCTGGAGCCGTTCCGGGGACGGCACGGCGGGCAGGCCCTCCGCCTCGACCGCGGCGTGGGCGCCGTCGGCATCCCCGGCCAGACACAGGGCCTCGGCGCGGATGCAGGCGGCCTCCTCGTCACCGGGGCGGTCCGCAACGAGGACGGCGGCGGCGGCCGGATCCCCGGGGGCCAGAGCCCGGGCGCGGATGAGCAGGGCGATGCGGCGGAGATCCGCATCCTCGCTGACCTCGGCCTGTTGGGCGTGGGCCAGGGCCGCCGGGTGGTCATCCGCCGCGAGGCGGAGCTGGGCGATGAGCAGGTGGTCCGCGGGCTGGGCGGCGCCGTGCCGAAGCACGAGGTCGGCGCCGGCGGCGGGCTCCCCGGCCCGGGCCCGGGCGACCGCCGCGTCGCGCAGAAGCCGTCGGCGCTCGCTGCTGTCAGCGGGCAGGGCGGTGATCAGGTCCGCGGCCCCGGCGCCGTCGTCGCGGCCATGGCGCAGGCGGAAGGCCAGGGCCTCGGCCCGGCGGCGGGGGGCCTCGTCGCCCTCGACCGCCGCGAGGCGGTCCCACCACGTGCCGGCCTCGTCGAGCCGGCCTCCCTTTTCGTGGAGCACCGCGAGCTGGCGGATGACCGTGGGATCCTGGCTGCCGGCGAGATCCGCGACCCGGGCGAGGTGGCGGGCGGCGGCCTCGCCGTCGTCCCGCTGGTCGGCGAGGATGGCGAGCAGGAGATGGCCCGGCAGGCTGGCGGCATCCAACCGCACCGCCTCCTCGGCAGCGGCCCGGGCGGCATCGGATTCGCCCTGGCCGAGTTCCAGTTCCGCGACCTCGACCCAGCCCCGGGCGGCCTCGACGGGGCCGAGCCGGGCGAGTTCCTCCAACTGGCGGAATGCGGCCCGGCGGGCGGGGGCGATGCGACCGTGCTGGGCAAGCACCTGGGCGGCGTCGCGCCAGGGCGCCGAGTCCGCGGCGGCCAGGGCATCGAGGGCGGCGGCATCGCCGGTGCGGGCCCGGCGGACGAGGATGCGGGGATCCTGCCCCCCCTGGGCGGCGGCCCGGTCGAGGAGCGCCCGGGCGGCACGGTCGTCGCCGTCCCGCTCCGCGGCGGCGATGGCGAGTTCCCAGGCCACCGCCGGCGGCTGGGTCATGGCGAGCAGCGGTTCAAGCACCGTCCGGGCATCCCGGGCCCGGCCCAGGGCGATCAGGACCTGGGCCCGCAGACACTGGTATTCCGGCGAGGCGTCCTGGCGGGCCGCCTGTTCCGCGGCGGCCAGGGCGGCGGCGAAATCGCCGCTCTCGGCGGCCAGCTCGGCGCGGATGGCCCAGGCCTGGGCCGCCTTGGGATCGAGCTCCAGGGCCTTGGCGATGGTGGTCCGGGCTTCGTCCCGGCGGCCGAGCCGGCGCAACGCCTCGGCCCGGGCGGCGTGCAGGTGGGCGCTGCGCGGGAAGCGCTCGATGCCCCGGTCGCAGGCGGCGAGCGCCTGTTCCGGCCGGCCGCAGGCGAGGTGGTCGTCGGCCAGTTCCCGCCAGGCCCATTGATAGTCCGGATCCATGCCCAGGGCCCGTTCGAGCCAGGGCACCGCCTCGTCCCGACGGTTCTGCAGGCGGAGCAGGAAGGCCCGCAGGCCGTCGTTCACCGCCGCGTCGGGATCGCACTCCACCGCCTTGGCGTAGGCCTCTCCGGCGCGGTCGTGGCGGCCGGCCAGGGCGTGCAGCTCCGCCAGCTCCCGCCACGCCCAGGCGTAGGTGGCGTCCAGCTCCACCGCCTTGTCGAGCCAGGGCACCGCCTCTTCGCCACGGCCCTGGTGGCGCAGGACATCGGCGGTGTAGCCGTAACCGGCGGCGTCGTAGGGCTCCGCCGCCCGGGCCCGGGCGAGGTGGGCCAGGGCCTCCTCGTGGCGGCCGAGCTGGCGGCAGACATCCGCGAGTTCATGCAGGACCCAGCCGGCGCCGTTGCTCGCGTCCACCGCCCGCTGCAGGTGGTCCCGGGCCTCGGCCAGGTCCCCCTCGCGCCGGGCGAGCTGGCCGAGATGGGCGTGGGCCCAGGGATAATCGCCGTCCACATCAAGGGCACTGCGGCACAGGCTCGCGGCCCGGGCCCGGTCGCCGTCGCCGTCCCGGGCGCTGAGCACCTGGGCCAGCTCGACCATGGCCCAGTGGGCCCGGGGCTGGGCGGTGAGGATGTCGTCGTACAGGCCCACCGCGGTGTCGTGGTCCCCCTGCTCGTGTTCGAGCTGGGCGAGGTGGCCCCGGGTCCACTGGTCGCCGCCGTTCAGCTCCAGCGCCCGGCGGTAACCGGCCCGGGCGGCCTCGACCCGGCCCAGGGCGCGGTCCGCCTCGGCCAGTTCCGCCACCGCCCAGGGCTGGTCCGGCTCCATGCGCAGGGCCTCGGACAACCTCTGGTGGGCGGGCTCCGCCTCGCCGATCTGGCGCAGGCAGGCCCCGAGCCGGGCCAGGACCCCGGCCCGCAGGTTGTCATCGAGATCCTGGACGAGCAGCCGTTCGAACTCGGAGCGGGCTTCGTGGTAGCGGGCCTGGTTGAAGTAGAGATCCGCGAGCTGGTCCGCGGGACCCTCGTCGAACAGCCCCTCCTGCAACGCCTTGGCGGAGCCGGCGGCCTGCCGCAGATCCTCGCGCCGCTCGAAGAACGCCCGGCGGAAGCGGTGCAGAGGCGCCGACGCCCGGTGGCGCAGGGCCGCCTCTTCGAGCAGCCGCTCCGCGGCCTCCACATCCCCGGCGCACTCCAACGCCGACACCTGACCGAGGAATGCCCACAGATCCGTCGGCGACACGCGACGGAGGTCCTGGTAGCGGCGGGCGGCATCCTGGTACCGCTTCTGACGCATCAGCTCCTCGGCCTCGGTCTGCAACCGATCCTCCGGCATGTCGGGCTCATCCGCCATGGCCGCACGGTACCGCGCCGGGGCGGGCGGGCCAAGGGGACGACCGGGCGGCCCTCGGCGAGGGGGGAAGCCGGGGCACATCGGGAG
>CAMCAC010000188.1 GCA_945872305.1 Candidatus Kuenenia stuttgartensis
GGCGGCGGCCCGGCGCCCACCTTCCTCTGCTACGGCGTGACCGGATCCGGGAAGACGCTGGTCTACCTGGAACTGGCGGAGCGGGTCATTGCCGCCGGCCGGCAGGTGCTGTGGCTGCTGCCGGAGATCGGTCTCACCCCCCAGGCGGCGGGACGGGTGCGGGCGCGCTTCCCGCGCACGGTGACTTGGCACAGCGGCTTCACGGACGGCGAGCGGGCGGAGATGTGGCGCTCGGCGGCGCGCGGCGACTACGACATCGTCCTTGGCACCCGCTCGGCGCTGTTCGCGCCCCTGGGGCGCATCGGCCTGATCGTGGTCGACGAGGAGCACGAGCATTCCTACAAGCAGGACAGCGCACCCCGCTACCACGCCCGGGATCTCGCGGTGGTCTACGGACGGGAGCTCAACGTGCCGGTGCTGCTCGGCTCCGCGACGCCGGCCCTCGAATCGATCCACAACGGCCGCGCCGGCCGCTACCGGGTGCTGACCCTGAAGCAGCGCCCCGCCGGCGGCAGCCTGCCCGGGACGGAAGTCATCGACATGCGCGCCGAGTGCCGGGAGCAGGGGGCCAATGCCATCCTGTCGCGCCGGCTGGTGGAGCGGCTGGCGGGAGCGAAGGAGCGCGGCGAACAGGCCATCGTGCTCCTCAACCGGCGCGGCTGGAGCCCGGTGGTCCAGTGCCGGGCCTGCGGCGAGGCGGTGGGCTGCCCGTCCTGCGCCATCACCCTGACCTGGCACAAGGGCGCCGGCCGGCTGCGCTGCCATTATTGCGGCCACGAACGGCCGGTGCCGCCCACCTGTCCCGCCTGCGGCGAGAAGGCCCTGGGCACCCAGGGGGTGGGCACCGAGCAGCTCGAACAACTGCTCCAGGAGGCGGTGCCGAAACTGTCGGTGCTGCGGGTGGATGCGGACACCGTAGCGACCCGCCAGGGCCACGCGACCCTGTTCAAGGCCTTCGCCGAGGGTGCCGCCGACTGCCTGGTGGGCACCCAGATGGTGGCCAAGGGCCTGGATTTTCCCCGGGTCACGGTGGTCGGCGTGCTGGCGGCGGACCGCGGGCTGGCGATGCCGGATTTCCGCGCCGCGGAGCGCACCTGGCAGCTGGTCGCCCAGGTGAGCGGCCGGGCCGGGCGCGGCGAGCGCCCGGGCATGGTGGTGGTCCAGGCCTTCGACCCCGAGGCGGCCCCGCTCCAGGCGGCGCTCCAGCACCGGCCGAAGACCTTCGTCGACGGCGAATTGGCCCTGCGCCGGGAGTACGGCTATCCGCCCTACGGCGCCCTCGTTCGCCTGCTGTGGTCCGGCCCCGACGCCGCCCGGGTGGTCCAGGCGGCCCGCCAGGACGGCCCGGAGTTCGTCGCCGCCGCGGCGGCGAACGGCAGTGCCCTGCTCGGCCCCGCACCTGCGGCGATGCCGCTGCTCAAGGGCCAGCACCGTTGGTCCGCGTTGCTCAAGGGTCCGCACCGGCCGGCGCTCCAGGCGGTGCTCGATGCCGCCCTGCCCCGTCTTGCCCGCCACGGTGGCGTGCGGCTCGCGGTGGATGTGGATCCGATGAGCACCGGCTGATCAGCCGGCGACCGCCGCGAGGGCCCGGCGCAGGGCATCGACGTCGATGGGCTTGGACAGGATCTCGTCCATCCCCGCCGCGCGGCAGCGGGCGACCTCGTCGGGCATGCTTGATGCCGTGAGGGCGATGATCGGGGTCCGCCGGCCGCCCTGCTCCCGCCGGCGGATTTCGGCGGTGGCTTCCAGCCCATCCATGACCGGCATCTGGATGTCCATCAGGATCGCGTCCCAGGTGCCCGCCTGATGGTGCGCCAGGGCTTCGCGGCCGTCATTGGCGACCTCGACCGTATGGCCATCCCGGCGCAGGAGCGAGGTGGCGACCCGGCGGTTCACCGGATGGTCTTCGACCAGGAGCAGGCGGAGCGGGCGGGAAGGGCTGCGTGGTCCCGTCGCTTCGGGGTTGGATGCGTGGCTGGGTTCCGCAGTCAGGGGCAGGTCCAGGGTGAAGGTGCTGCCCTCGCCGGCGACCGAGACCGCTGCGATGTCGCCGCCCATGAGCTCGGCGAGCTGGCGGCTGATCGCCAGGCCAAGCCCGGACCCGCCATATTGCCGGGTGCGCGAGGCGTCGATCTGGGAGAAGCGCTGGAACAGGCGCTCGATGCGATCCGCCGGGATGCCGATCCCGGTGTCCGTGATCCGGATCCGGCATCGGTCCGCGGCATGTTCCACCTGGACGTCGACCCGTCCCCGGTGGGTGAACTTCACCGCGTTGCCGACCAGGTTGAACAGGATCTGGCGCAGCCGCCCGGCATCGGCCAGGACCGCCGGCGCGATCCCGGCGCAGGTGATCGCCAGTCCTTTGGCCCGGGCCTGGGGTTCGAGCAGGGTGGTGACATCACGGGCCACGCGCAGGGCGTCCACCGGGACCAGTTCCAGCTCCATGCGCCCGGCCTCGATCCGAGACCAGTCGAGGATGTCGTTGAGGATGGAGAGCAGGGCCCGGCCGCTGTCCTGGATCGTGGCCAGCATGGACCGCTGATCCTCGGAAAGCGGGCTGTCCAGGAGCAGTTCCGTGAGGCCCATGACCCCGTTCATCGGGGTGCGGATCTCGTGGCTCATGGTGGCCAGGAACTCGCTCTTGGCCCGCGTCGCGGACTCCGCGGATTCCTTGGCGGCGCGCAGGGCTCGTTCGGTGGCGCGCAGGTCCGTGATGTCGGTGAAGGTGGCGACCACCGACCGGGCCACGCCATCGACATGGTCGAACGGCTCGGCGTTGATCAGGATCCACCGCTCGGCCTCGGGTTGCACGCCGACGCCCATGAGCACCCGGCGCACCGGCTTGCCGGTGGCCAGGGCGACCATGCTCGGGTGATCGCTGCCGGGGAACGGCGAGCCATCTTCGCGCACCGCGCGCCAGTCGGGATCCATGCTCGTTTGGCCCATGAGCTGGTCGGCGCTCTGGCCGAGGATGCGCTCCGCTGCGGCATTGCAGGCGGTGATGCGGCCGTCACGGGCCTGGACCACCATCCCTTCATCCATCGCCGAGATGACCGAACGCAGGCGGGCTTCCTCGCTGGCGACGGTGACCAGCAGGTTCTCGACCCCGGTCTGACGCAGGCGGAGATCGAGGAGCATCTCGGCTTGGCGGGCGAGAAGGCGCAACTGGTCGAGCTGCGTCGGGAGCAGGTTGCGGGCGTGGTGGTCGATGACGCACAGGGTGCCCACCGGCAGCCGCTCGGCGCCGACCCGTAGGGGGATGCCGGCGTAGAAGATGACCCGTGGTCCGCCAGTGACGATGGGATTGTCCGCGAAGCGGGGATCCGTGCAGGCGTCCTCGATCACGAATGGGCGGTCGGGATCAAGGATGGCGTGGCTGCAGAACGCCACGTCCCGGGGGGTTTCGGTCGCATCGAGTCCATGCCGGGCCTTGAACCACTGGCGATGGGAGTCGACCAGGCTGACCAGGGCGATGGGGACGCCGGCGATCGCCGCCGCGAGATGCACGATCCCGTCGAAATCCGGCTCCGGGGCGGTGTCGAGGATGCCGCAGCGGCGCAGGACGGTGAGGCGGTCCTGTTCCCGCGGGTGGTCGTTGGCCGGCGTCATGGCTCCAGGATACCCTGATGGGACCAGCCTCGTCAACGGGGGATCAGCGCACGTCGTCCCCGGCCTGGGCCATGCGGTACACCGGGATGCGTTCCTTGGGCACCGTCGGGGCGTGGACCGGGTGGATGAGCCCGTGCAGGCGGTCCCGCAGGGTGCGGAATGCCGGATCAAGGGTCATCTCCACCCGGCGCGGCACCGGCAGGGGGACCTCCACGATCTCCCGCACCCAGCCGGCCCGGTGCGACTCGTCCGGGGCTCCGAGGACCAGGATGCGGTCGGCGAGGAGGATCGCCTCGTCGAGGTCGTGGGTGATGAAGACGATGGTGATCGGGATGTTGAACCAGAGATCGAGGAGGTTGGCCTGGAGGGTCGCCCGGCTGTGCGGGTCGAGGGCCCCGAACGGCTCGTCCATGAACAGGATGCGCGGCTCGTTGGCCAGGGCCCGGGCGATCGCCACCCGCTGGCGCTGGCCACCGCTCAACTGGTGCGGCCAGCGGTCCGCCAGGTGCTCCAGGCCGACCAGTTCGAGGTATTGCAGCGCCTTGGCCCGGGCTTCGTCGCCGCCGGCGCCGTTCATGAGGGGACCGAACATCACATTGCCGAGGACCGTGCGCCAGGGGAACAGGCTGTAGGCCTGGAAGACCATGCCCCGGTCCCGGCCCGGGCCGCGCACCGGCTGGCCATCCACCAGGACCTCGCCGTGGGCGTGGGCGTCCAGGCCCGCAAGGACCCGCGCCAGGGTCGATTTGCCGGAGCCGGACGGGCCGACCACGGTCATGAACTCCCGGCGATGGACCTGGAGATCGATGTGTTCCAGGGCTGGGCTGCTGCCCCGGGAGCCCTCGTACACCCGGGCCACATCCCGGGCTTCGAGGACGACCGGTCGGGCCTTGAGCCGGGCGAATCGGGCGGCGGGGTCGAAGGGGTCGCTCACGGGCGCCTCCGGATGCGGGCCACCAGGCGGCCGAGGAGGCCGACGGGCCGGTCCTGCCAGGGGAAGAGGACGCCGCCGATGGCGGCGAGGATCTGGTCCACGAGCAGGCCGAGGATGCCGACGCAGATGATGCCGACGAAGACGTTGTCGTAGTTGCGGTACTTGCCCTGCTGGTTGATGAACAGCGATACCCCGGACATGACACCGATGAGCTCGGCAACGATGAGCATGGTCCAGGCGGCGCCGAGCATGATCCGCAGGTCGTTCCAGATCCCGGGCGAGATGCCCGGCAGGACCACCCGCAGGAGCATCTGCCGGCGGTTCACCCCCAGGGTCAGGGCGGCGTCCGCCAGGGCCCGGTCGAGGGTGCGGGTGGTGTTGGCGATGACCAGGATGGTATGGAAGACGGTGCCGATGACGATGATGGCGATCTTCGGCGCGTCATAGACGCCGAATACCGCCACCATCAGTGCGCCAAAGGCTGGCGCCGGCATGTAGCGGATGAAGTCGACGAAGGGTTCGGTGAGGCGCGACACCGGGCGGAAGGAACCGCACAGGATCCCGAGCGGCAGGCCGATGGCGACGGTGATGGCGAAGCCCTGGGCGATCAGGGACAGGGAATGGAGCAGGCTCTCATGGAACCAGGGATCGCCCTTGCGCACCGGCGGGGTGGTGAAGGCGGTCCGGAAGGCAGCGGCGACCTCGTGCGGCGCGGGCAGGAACACCGGATTCACCCGATGGCCCCCGGGTGCCGGCTCCCCCGCGGCCACCGCCCGGGCCACCGCGGCATCATAGGCGTCGAGGTCGATCCGGTTGCCCAGGGCGAGGCCGGCGGCGGG
>CAMCAC010000189.1 GCA_945872305.1 Candidatus Kuenenia stuttgartensis
GGTGGATCCTCGCGATGCAGGTCGCCCCATGGACAACCAACCCGCCGCATCCCACACATCCCCCCTCCCCCCTCCCCTCTCCCCCTGAAATCTACCGCAGCCGCGCCAACGCCGCCCGAAGCAACGCATCCGCCGCGATGCCCGGGTGGGCCTCGGCGGCGACCGCCTCGGCGGCCTCCTTGGAACCAAAGCCGAGGGCGACCAGGGCGACCTGGACATCCGTGGCGACCTGGAGGCCGCCGGCGGGGGTCTCGGCGGTGGCGGGGATGCGGTCGAGGCGGTCCGCCATCTCCACCGTCAGCCGTTCCGCCAGCTTGGCGCCCACGCCCTTGGCCTGGGCAAGGGCCTTGCGGTCCTTGGCCCGCAGGGCGCCGAGCAGTTCCGGCACGGTGAAGTGCGAGAGCAAGGCCATGGCCACCGATGGCCCCACCCCCTGGATGGCGGTGAGCTGGTCAAAAGCCGCCCGTTCCGCCACATCGTGGAAGCCGAACAGGATCAGGTCGTCCTCGCGCACCACCAGGCGGACCCACACGGTCACCGCCTGGCCGTCCAGGCGCAGGCGGCGCCGGCACATGTCGCTGACCCGGACCGAGTAGCCGACGCCGTTCACATCCAGGCTGACCCGGCCGCTGGTGTCGAGGTTGGCCACCGCGCCGCGCAGGAAGTCGTACATGCGTGGCAGCCTCGCCCGGCCGGGGGATGCCGCCAGTGGCTTGTGGACGCCCGGGGGGCGCTACCGTCCCGCCCCTGCGATGACCGCCCGGCTCCGCATCTGGATCCTCGTCCTGGCCATGGCCTGCGGCTGCGCCGCGGCCCGCCAGGCCCTGTCCGGCTTGCTCGAACCGGCGAAACCCGTCATCACCGCCGCCTTGCGGGTGGCCCCCGTGGTCTCCCCGGAACCCCCGCGGGCGGGGCTGCCCACCGCTTCGGTTCCCACCACCGACCCGGTGGCGGCGATCGACGGCATCCGCCCGGACTGCGCCCGGGCCCGGGATCCGCCGGCGGCCTGACCGCCCGGCTCCCCGTCGTCCGCCTCCATCCCCCTTTCACTCCTCACATCCGCAGGACCGCGCCCCCGGCGCGGCATCAGACCCCCATGCTCCGCATCCTCGCCCTCCTCACGTTCTCCCTGACCTCGGTCCTCCTCGCCGTGGACGAAGGCGCCATCGGCGGTGGCAGCGGTGCCGCCGGTGCCACCGGTGGTGCCGCAGCCCAGGGCCAGCCCTCCATCTGGCCGATGATCCTCCTCATCGGCGGCATGTTCCTCTTCATGTGGTTCGTGATCATCCGCCCGCAGAAGAAGGAAGAGAAGCGCAAGAAGGAGATGCTCGGCTCGACCAAGAAGGGCGACGAGGTCGAGACCATCGGCGGTCTGCGCGGTGAAGTGGTGACCGTCGGCGAACAGACCATGGAGGTCCGCCTGGGCAAGGATCCGGGCGTGGTCGTGGTCTTCAGCCGCCCCGCCGTGCACCGCAACCTGACCCAGGAAGCGGCGCAGCCCGCTAAGAAGTGATCCCGCCATGCTCCGCCGCCTGATCGTCACCGGGGCCGTCGCGGCCCTGGTCCTCGTCCTGTTGCTGGTCCAGAACAAGGTCCTGACCGGCCACCATGAACTCCAGGGCGAACTGCGCCCGCTGTCGGCCACCGCCGGCAGCGCGGTGTACGAGCTCGTCCTCCGGGACGCCGCGGGCAACCCGCGGGTGGTGCCCACCGAGGAGTTGGAGGACATCCGCCTGCTCGTCGAACGCCGCCTGGCGGCGGATCCTGCCAAGGGCCTGGAAGCCATCCCGCACCAGGATCTGATCCAGGACGCGGGCGGCAGCCTGCGCCTGTCGGTTCCCGAGCGCCACGATGGCGAACTGCTCGCCCGCCGGGTCGGCGGCAAGCCGTTCCGCATGGCCAACGAGCCCCGGGAACTGGTCCATGTGACCCGCGGCATCGACATCCAGGGCGGCGTCGAGTTCATCTGCCGCCTCTACGACGAGCGCGGCGAACGGGTCGCCGCCGACGAGGAGACCGTGGGCATCCTGCGCGGCCGGCTCGACGAGCGCGGCCTGACCGAGCCCCAGGTCACCCGCCTCTCCAACGGCGATGTGCAGATCGTCATCCCCGGCGGCACCTCCGCCGATGCGGCGCGCACCCGCCGGGTCCTGGAGACCACCGGCCGCCTGGAATTCCGTGAGGTCCTGGCCGACTACGGCCGGGTCCCCGAGGGCACCAAGACCGACTTCCCGGGCACCGAGCCCGGCCAGCAGGGCACCGCCGTGGTGCGGCGCAAGAATGGCGGCTGGGACTTCGCCCCGGGCGTGCCCCGCCAGCGCGGCGACATCGTCGCCGCCCAGGAGACCGAACCCGGCCGCGAGCCCACCCACTGGCTGCGCCTCGGCCCGGTGAAGGTCCAGGGCCGCGATGTGAAGGCCGCGTATCAGACGACCCAGGACGGCTCCCCCGCCGTCGGCATCGAGTTCACCGCGGTCGGCGCCGGCAAGAACGAGGAATTCACCACCGATACCAAGCGCAAGGGTGACCAGGGCAACGGCACCGGGCGCATCGCCATCCTTTTTGACGGCGTGGTCAAGTCCGACCCCCGGGTCATCTCGCCCTCGTCGAACACCTGCGTCATCACCGGCCGCTTCACCCAGGACGAGATCGACGGCCTCAAGGCCGCCCTGCGCGGCGGCTCCCTGTCGGTGACGCCCCAGGTGCTCAGCGAGCGCGTGGTCGGCGCCACCCTCGGCCACCAGGAGGTCGAGCGGGCGGTCACCGCCATGCTGTGGTCCCTGACCTTCATCGTCCTGTTCATGGTCGCCTACTACCGCCGGCTCGGCCTGGTGGCGGTGTCCTCGGTGATCGTCACCGCGGCCCTGACCTGGACCACGATGTCGATCTTCGGCGCGACCCTGACCCTGCCCGGCATCGCCGGCCTGATCCTGTCGATCGCCATGTCGATCGACACCAACGTGCTGATCTACGAGCGCATCCGCGAGGAACTGCGCGGCGACAAGGGTCTGCGCCATGCCATCCAGGCGGGCTATGACCGCGCCTTCGTGACCGTGCTCGACTCCAACCTGACCACGGTGATCGCCGGTCTCGTGCTCTACATGATCGGCTCCGGTCCGATCAAGGGGTTCGGTCTCACCCTGATGATCGGCATCGCGATCAGCATGTTCAGCGGCATCTACTTCGGCCGGCTGCTCACCGACTTCCTGTGCCGCGGCCGCGACGGCCTGAGCCTGGCGGGATGGTTCAAGGAGATGCCCCTGCCTTACGTAGCCATGCGCAAGATCGCCTTCTCGATCACCGCCGTGACCGCTATCGGCGGCCTGATGTACTTCCTGCTCGGCCACAAGCTGGTGGGCGGCACCTTCGAGCGCAATTTCGGCATCGACTTCACCGGTGGCGTCATGGTCCAGGCGACCTTCGACCGTCCCCTGGCCGTCGCCGAGGTCGAGGACGCCCTGGCCAAGGCCGAAGCCGCCATCCCGGCGGACCAGCGCGACGCGAGCCTGATCAACGACGAGCTGAGCAAGCAGCCCTACTACGCCAAGCTGGGCGAGACCGGGGCCAGCCGCCAGTGGGTGTTCCGCACCCGGGACGACGAGGGCACCCGCCTTGAGCGCCTGCGCCACGACATGGAGCTGGAAGTCTCCGAGATCCGCCGCAAGGCCGAGACCCTGCGCACCGCCGAGGTCCCGGACAAGGCCGGCGCCGAGCGCATCGAGCGCGAGGAACTCGCCCCCAAGGTCCGGGAACTGACCAAGCTGACGGAGCAGGTCCAGGGTCGCACCGCGGCTTTCAAGCAGGCCATCGCCGCGGCCTTCGCCGGATCGATCCGCGCCGAGGGCGGCGAGATCACCCGGGCGGCGTGGACCGATCGCTCCCTGGAGCTGCATCTCGCCACCATCGACGAGGTCGCCGGCCCCCAGGCCGCGGAGATCGCCAAGCGCCTGCCCAAGGCGTGGTCCCCGGTGGTCGAGCCGGCCCCGGGCGGCCTGCTCGTCCGTTGCTCCTTCGCCGAGGACCCGGTCCCGGCGGTGGAGGCGATCGATTCCACGGCGCAGCACCTTCTCGGCCTGCTCGGCGCACCGCCGGTGGGCCAGGACGGCCATGATGCCGCGGTCGGGCGCGCCAACGCGGCGGCCCAGGTCGCCGAACGGGTCGCAGATATCGCCGCGAGCCAGCGGGTGGCCGTCGCCACGCCGTTCCCATCAAGCGAGCAGTTCTCGGGACAGGTCGCCGAGCGCATGAAATGGTCGGCCCTCGCCGCCCTGTTCGTCGCTCTGGTCCTGATGCTGTTCTATATCGCGGCCCGCTTCGAGTTCGCCTTCGGCGTCGGCGCCACGGTGTCGCTGCTCCACGTGATCCTCCAGGCGGTCGCCCTCCTGGCCCTGTTCCACATCCGCATCGACCTGACGGTGATCGCCGGTCTGCTCACGGTCATCGGCTACGCGATCAACGACACCATCGTGGTCTACGACCGGATCCGCGAGAACCTGCGCCTGATGGCCGGGAAGAGCCTTGAGGCGGTCATCGATGCTTCCGTTGCCCAGACCATGCCGCGCACCATCCTGACCGGTGGCGGCGTGATCATCGCCCTGACCATCATGGTCTTCGCCACCGGCGACAGCCTGAAGGCGTTCAACCTGACCCTGCTCGCCGGCATCCTGTTGGGAACCTTCTCCTCGGTGTTCGTGGCCTCGCCGATGCTGCTGCTCTTCCGCCGCCGCATCGCCGACCAGCTCGCCGCCGAGGAGGCCGCCAAGGCCGCCGCCGAAGCCGCCGGAGCCAAGCCGTGACCCCCCGGTCCGGGGCGCTCGTCGGCACCCCGGACCGGGCCATCTTCCCCGAGCGTTGCATCCCATTCCCGCTCGCTAGCGTAAACCCCAAGGAGACCGTCGTTTGATTGGACGTCGCCGCAGCCGCATCCCCGTCCCCCCACCCGAGCACGCCAACCGGGCGCGCGTCAATGACAAGATCCGGTCCCTCCAGGTCCGCCTGATCGATCAGGAGGGCAAGCAGGTCGGGGTCGTCAGCATCTCCGACGCCCTCTCCCGGGCCCAGTCCGTCGGCCTCGACCTCGTCGAAGTCGCCGCCGAAGCCAAGCCGCCGGTCTGCCGCATCCAGGACTACTCCAAGTACCTGTTCGAGCTCCAGAAAAAGGAGCGCGCGGCCAAGTCCCACGCCCACAAGACCGATGTGAAGGAGGTCCGCCTCCGCCCCGGTACCGGCGACGGCGACCTTGAGATCAAGGCCAAGCACGCCCGCGAATTCCTGTCCGAGGGGCACAAGGTCGGCATCGACCTGCGCTTCCGCGGCCGTGAGCTTTCGCACCGTGAGATCGGC
>CAMCAC010000190.1 GCA_945872305.1 Candidatus Kuenenia stuttgartensis
GTAGAGCCAGCAGATTTACAGTCTGCCCCGTTTGGCCGCTTCGGTATCTACCCTGGTGAGCGTCCCAGGAACACATGACATGATGAACAAAGAGCGAAGAAGCGGCGCTGGTGCCACCTGCCGGACTCGAACCGGCGACCCACGGTTTACAAAACCGTAGCTCTACCAGCTGAGCTAAGGCGGCTCACGCCCCCCGCGGGCTGCGAGGGAGCGGCACGCTAGAGGGGTGTCCCTGGCTGTCAAGGCGATGGGTTCCGGCGATGGCGCTCCCCCGCCGGACACGGTAGCACCGCCGCCGTGCTCCGCTGCGAGGATCTTTGGCGCGCGTTTCCCGGATCCCGCGGGATCATTGTCAAGGCACTTTCTGGACTCGACTTAGATGAAGGCCCCGGGTGCGTGGCAGTGGTCGGGGCCAATGGCGCGGGCAAATCCACCCTGCTCCGCTTGGCGGCCGGGCTCATCGCTCCGGACCGCGGCACCCTCCGGATCGCGGGGGCGGACCCGGTATTGGCGAGCACCCGCCGCCTGCTTGCCCTGGTCAGCCCGGGGATGCGCCTGCCGCCACGCCTGACCCCGCGGGAGATCCTCACCTTCACCGCCCGGGCCTGGGGCCTGGACCCCCTCCCGGCGGTCACCGCCGCGGTCGACCGCTTCCAGCTTTCCCGCTTCCTCGACCGACCGGCGGGGGGGCTGTCCACGGGCGAGCATCAACGCACGGAACTGGCCCGGGCCCTGCTTCCCGAGCCGCGGGTGCTGCTGGTCGACGAGCCCTCGACCGGTCTCGACCTGCCGTCGGCTCGGACCATGCGCGCCCTGCTCGCCGGCGCCCGCGGCGACGACCGGCTGGTGGTCCTGGCAAGCCACGATCCCTTGGAAATCCTCACGGTGGCTGATCGGGTCGTGGCCCTGCGCGGCGGCGTGGTGGCGTGGCGCGGACCGGTTGCGGAGCTTGGGGATGCGGCGGCGGCGGCGAGCCGGCTCGCGGAACTCGTGGGAGACCGGACATGACCCCCCTCGCCGCCTGGTGGCTCTGCGTGGTGAAGGATCTGCGCGAGGTCGTCCGTGACCGGCGTGCGCTGATCATGCAATTGGTGGTGCCGGCCCTGGTCGGACCGCTGGCGATGCTCGCGGTGGCGGCGATCGGATCCCAGGTCGAGCGGGGCGGTTCGCAACCGGTGCGCATCGGCGTGGTCGGCGGCGGGATCGAACCGTTGGTCACGGGGCGTGGGGCGACGGTGGCGGTCCTTGCGGATTGGCCGGCGGGGGCGAGCGCCGCCTTGCCGGCCCTGCGCAACGCCGGCCTGCCGGCGGCGGTGGTGATTTCCGCGACCGGGGCGGCCGTATGGCTCGACGGGGCCCATCCCCAGGCCCTCGCCGCCCGCCAGGCCGCCGGTGGCGCCGCGGACGATTGGCGCGAGGCGCAGCGGGATGCCCTGCTTGAGGCGGCGGGGGTGCCGGCGAGCGCCTCGGCACTGGCCGTCACCGTGAACGATGCGGCGCCGCGGGCGGAGCAATTGCGCAGCCATCTCGGCTGGCCGCTGCTGCTCATCCTGGCCCTGGTCGCAGCCGCGGCCGCGGCGACGGTGGCGGCGGACCTGGTCGCCGGGGCCCGGGAGCGCGGGACCCGGGACTGGGCCTGGGCGCTGCCGGTGCCCCGCTCCGCCCAGGTGCTGGCCACGGCGACGGCGGTGACCCTGTCGGCGGCGGTGGCGGCCACGATGAACCTGGCCTCGTTGGCGGCGACCCTGGGCATCATGGGCGGACGGCTTGCCGGTGGCGGCGGGATCGAAGGCGCGGCGGCGCTGCTCCTGCCCGGACTGGTGGCGGTGCTGCCCCTGGCGGTGGCGGTCGGCTGCTGGGCCACCGCCATGGCGCACGGTTCCGCGAGCAGCCGGGAGGCCCAATCGGCGCTGGCCCCGTTGGTGGTCGTGGTCCTCGGACTTGGGCTGGGCGGATGCCTGCCTGCGCTGCGCCCCGGTCTCCCCTGGGATCTGGTGCCGATCACCGGTCTGGTCCTGACCCTTCGCGATGCCATGCAGGGTGGCTCCCCGTGGGGCCATCTGGCCCTCGCCGTGGCTTCGACGGTGGCAGCCGGCGCCCTGGGCGCCGCATTGGCGGTGCGGCTGGCCGGCCAGGACCTGGCGGTGGCCGAGGATCCGCCCGTCCCGGACCTCCTGGCCGCGGGCCTGACCTTCCTCGCGGCGGTGGCGGGATTCCTGGCCACCGGGATCGCCCTGCACGGGGGCCCGCCGTGGCTGGCCACCAGCGTCCCCCTCATCGTCCTCGGGGCGGTGCCGGTGCTGGTCTCCCGCTGGCGCGGCTGGGATCTGGCCGCGGGCCTGGGGCTGCGCCGGGTGCCGGTGGAGACCCTGCTCTGGTCGGTGCTGATCGGACTGGGGGCGCTCCTGGTCAGCGGGCTCTGTGCCGGGGCCCAGAGCGCGATCCTGCCGGCGGACGAGGACATGGCGTCGGTCGAGCGGCAGATCCGCGGCGTGCTGGATGGGATCCGGGCGGCAGGAGGCCTGCCGCTGCTGCTGCTGGTGGTGGCGGTCGTGCCCGGCGTATGCGAGGAACTGCTCTGCCGGGGCTTGCTGCTCTCGGCGGTGCGCCGCCGCCTCGGCCCACGGATCGCCGTCTGGTCGACCGCCATCGTCTTCGCCGCCCTGCATGGGTCGGAGTACCGATTCCTGCCCCAACTCGTGCTCGGTCTGCTGCTCGGCCTGCTCACCCTGCGTACCGGCTCGGTGCTGCCGGCCATGGTCGTGCACGCGGTGCACAACGGGATCGTGGTCGTGGCGATGGAGTTCGCGCCCGGGATCTAGGGCGCCCAGCAGCCTCAGACCAGGGTCAGCACCTGGTCGAGACGGAGCTGGCGCAACTGGGCGAGGACCTGACGGTTGGCGCCGCCCAGGCGGACCGGGGCCGGATGCGCGCTGTGCCCGAGCTGGAGCAGCCAGGCGATGACCACGGAATTGAGGGTCGTCAATTGGCCGAGATCGACCTCGACCGCAGGCATGGCCAGATGTGCAGCCCATTCGTGCGCCGGCGCCGTGGAGGTGACCGGGGTACTGGAGGCCGTGGCGGCGACCACCACGGTCACCGCGCCATCAGCGCGGATCTGCGCGGAAAACGGCAACCGGGCCACGGTGATCGGATCAAGACCGAAAGCGGGGCCGGCACCCACCACACGCAGAGCCCCGGCCACCGCATCGGACATCCCCTGGTGGACGGGACGGGTTCCCGCCATCTGGACGGCAGCGAGCAGGGTCGTGGGAAAACGGATGCACCCTTCGGCACTGACCGTGGCACCGCCGGCCAGGACCTCGGCCCAGGCGGCCGGGGTGAGCGCGGCGGAATCACGGAGACGGATAGGGTCACTCACGTTGCGGACTCGTGAGTCCTCTTGTCGCGCAGTTCCTGGCGCTGCAAGAGGTGGAAATAGCGCCGACAGAACCGGTGTGCCTCATCCCGGACATGCTGGAGCAGCTTGAGGCCGGGGTCCCGGCGGCTCAGCCGGACCTCGACCCCGCCGGGCCGGCAGATGGTCTCCTCGGCCTTGGCCAGGGAGACGACGTTCAACGACACCCCGGCTTCGCGAAGGGCTTCCAGGGCCTTGGCGAGCTGGCCATGGCCGCCATCGATCATCACCAGGTCGGGCAGCTCCAATCCCTCGTCGCGGAGCCGGCGGTAGCGGCGGCCCACCGCCTCGCGCATGGCGGCGAAGTCGTTGTTGCCCGGATCGCCGTCCTCGCCGCGGATCTTGAGCCGGCGGTAGCCGGCCTTGTCCGGCACCCCGCCGACAAAGCGGACGCAGCTCGCCACGACGAAGGTGCCCTGGAGGTGGGCGATGTCGAAGCCTTCCAGGATGCGCGGCGGCGCCTGCAGCCCGAGGGCCTGCTGGAGGGACTTGGCGCCGGCCTGGATGTCCTGCACGGGGGCGCCGCCGTCGCGCCAGTCCGCCAGCCGACCGCGCTCCTTGAGCCGGTCGATGGCCTGGATCTGGTCGCGCAGGCGGGCCGCCTCCTCGAAGCGCAGATCCTTGGCCGCGGCACGCATGCGGGCGGTGAGATCGTCGACCACCGGGGCCTTGCCGCGCCCGGCGAGGAAGCCGCGCAGGGCGCGGATGTCGGCGCCGTAGGCCGTCTCGTCGATGCGCAGGGTACACGGCGCGGAGCAGCGCTTGATGTGGAGGTTCAGGCAGGCGGCGAAGCCCTTGCGCCACGGGCTGTCGGGCTGGATGTCGAGGTCGCAGGTGCGGAAGCGGAAGGTCCGTTGCAGGAAGTGGTAGGCCCGGGTCAGGTCCACCGATGAGAGGAACGGACCGATGAAATCCGCGTCGATCTTCCGGTCGCGGGTGACGAAGACGCGCGGGAACGATTCGCGGGTGATGGCGATGACCGGGTACTCCTTGCCGTCCTTCAGCTTGATGTTCGCCGGCGGCTGCAGCTCCTTGATCAGCCGGCTTTCGAGGATCAGGGCCTCGACCTCGCTGTCCGTCTCCAGCCACTCCAGTTCAACCGCCAGGGCGATCATCCGCCGGATGCGGGTCGGATGGTCGTCGCGGGATTGCAGGTAGCTGGCGATGCGCCGGCGCAACTGCTTCGCCTTGCCGACGTACAGCACCCGGCCGCCCTCGGCCTTCCACAGGTAGCAGCCGGGCGTCTCCGGCGCCTGCCGGACACGCTCCGCCAGGGGATGATCCATGGCCGCATGGTCCGCCGCCCAGCCGGGGCGCCACAGGGCATGCCCCAGGCCCTCCTGGGACGGGTGGTGGACGGTTCACGCTGGGCCTGCTGGGTTGGCGCGAGGCCTGACCCGGCAGGCTTGAACAAGGCAAGGCGCCCCACCCAGTACCAGAAATCCGTCCTGAGCGGATGATCGACGCTTACGCTGCCCCGCGCCGCGTGAACAGGTGGCAGCGGGAGCGCACCCAGGCCACGCCGCGCCGCGCGGCCTCGGCGGCGCGGCTCTCGGGCGTGCCCGCACTGCCCGTCCCCATCTGCCCACCTTCGCCCATGGCGCTGAGCCAGGTGTCCACGGTCAGGTCCAGCCGGGCCAGGATCAGCGGCAGCCCGGGCGGGATCCGCGACCGCTTGCCGCGCACCAGCAGACGGCCGGTGGCGTCGACCAGCGTGAGATATTCCTCGCTGGTCAGCACCAGCAAGTCCCGACGCACCGGATCCGGGAACGCCTCGCCGCCACAGGAGCCGACCACGCACTGGCGCACCGGATGCAGCCAGCCGCCGCGCTCCGGATCCGCCGCCACCGCGTGAGCCTCCGCCGTGGTGATCTTCGCCGCGGCAAGGATTT
>CAMCAC010000191.1 GCA_945872305.1 Candidatus Kuenenia stuttgartensis
GCCCCCACCACCGCCAGCCACGCCGCCCAGGGCATCCCCGGGGAATGACGGTGCCCGGTTGCCCGCCCGGGTGATCGGCCACCGTTGCGACCATGGTCGATCCGGAGGATGTCTGGGCCGGGCGCCATCGCCGCCGGTGGGTCGTCCGGATGCTCCTGACGGTGGCGGCGGCCGCCAATGCCGCCGCCCTCGTGGTGCCCTTCCTCGACCTGGACATGGTCGGGTCCGGCAGCGAGCCCTATGGGTTGTTCCGCACGGTCGGACTGCTCTGGGAGAGCGGCCTGTTCGCCCTGGCAGTGCTGGTGGTCGGCTTCTCCGCGGTGTTCCCCTTCGTGAAGCTGGCGGTCCTGTGGTCTTGCACCCGGCGCGGCCCGGCCACCGGGCGGACCCGAAGACTGGCCCTGGTCGAATCCCTGGGGAAATGGTCGATGCTCGACGCCCTGCTGGTGGCCATCCTCCTCGCCCTGACCAAGGGACAGTGGCTGGTGTCCGCGGAACCCCGTTGGGGCATCGCGCTCTTTGTCGGGGGCATCGTGCTGAGCATGGCGGCCGGGGCCGTCATCGCCGCGGCATGGCCGCACCCCGCTCCGCCGGCAGCCCCGGTCCGTCCTCCGCCCTCCGGCGGCTCCCACGCCGGCCGCTGGGTCCTGGCCGCGGTCGCAGGGCTGGCGCTGCTCGGAGCCCAGGTGCTGCCCACCCTGGAGATCGACAGCTTCTGGCTGCGGTCCCATTCCTACAGCCTGATCGACATGACCTGGGCCATGGCCACCCAGGGCTCCTGGAGCCTGGCCATCCTCCTGGCGCTGGGCTGCATCGTGCTCCCCTGGCTGCGCTGGGCGGCCCTCGTCCTGGCCCTGGTCCGACCCGGGTCCCGAGCCGCGCACCGCTGCTTCACCGCCCTCGGACCCTGGACCCTGGTCGATGTCTTCGCCCTCGCCCTGGCCATCTTCCTTCTCGAAGGGAGCGCCTTCGTCCCCACCGGCACCGGCCCCGGCGCCGCCCTCCTGGCGACCTTCCTCGTCCTCCACCTCCTCGCCCGCATGGCCCTGGCCCGGACCGTCCGCCAGGCGAAGGCTCCCCCGGAACCTCATCGCCGGTTGTCGTAATCCGCGATACCCATGCGGGATGCACGTTCTCCCGAGCCCCGAGCCCCAACGCGGCGACCGGGATTCGAATCGCGAACCGGGTGGGCCGTAGGCCCAGCAGGCAGCCTGCGCGGCCTGCTGCCCAGTGAGCCGACCTGAGGTCCTCCGAGGCCCCGGCGACCCTCCGCGGTCGCCGGGGGTCGCTGCGCATCCCGTACCCCGAGCCCCAACGCGGCGACCGGGATTCGAACCTCGCGAGGTCCAGCGCGGAGCGCTGGAGCGACGTTCGGCGCATGGCCCTTCATGGCCATGCGGCCGCCGGTGGCGGCTTCCCTCACGTCCCTGCGTGGCCGGCGGCCGAGCGACCGGCGACCCTCCGCGGTCGCCGGGGGCCCATGCGCATCCCTGTACCCCAACCAACAAAAAGCCCCCGGCCGCAAGGCCGAGGGCTTTTTGTTGGTTGGGGTACAGGGATTCGAACCCCGACGCGCAGAGTCAGAGTCTGCTGTCCTACCGTTAGACGATACCCCAGTTCCGAGGCGCGGAACCCTAGCGGGGTCGGCGGGCGGTCAAGGCTGGCGCCCGCCGGCCCGGTTCCGCCAGCGGGCGGCGGCGGTGCTGTCGCCGGCGGCGTCCGCCTCGGCGGCCAGGGCCCGGGCCCGGTCCGGGCGGGGGTCCAGGGCCCAGGCCCGCTCCCGGTGGCGCTCGGCGTCCGCGAGCCGGCCGTCCGCGGCGGCGAGGTCGCCGAGGCGCCACCACACCGCCGCCCGGCGGGGTTCGAGATCGCCGATCCGTTCCAGGGCCGCCCGCTCGGCGGCGGGATCCCGGTCGTGGCGGGCCACCGCCGCCGCGAGTTCGAGGGCCACCACCGCGTCCGGGTCCCGGCGCAGGGCCTCCTGCACGAAGCGGCGGGCATCGTCCCAGCGGCCCTGGCTGGCGGCGGCGGCGCCCTGGCCGTAGGGGCCCCAGGCGGACCGGGGAAACAAGCGATCGATGTCGGCGCATACCGAGGCCACCGCCGCGTCCCGGTCGAGGGCATCGTAGGCGCGCAGGAGCAGCACCCGGGGTTCGAGCCAGGTGGGTGCCTCGGCCACGAGCTGTTCCGCGACGACTGCGGCGGCGGCGGGCTCGGTGGCCAGGAGCAGCCGGGCGCGGAGCAGGCGCACCTGGGGATGGCGGATGCCCTCCCGCTCCAATGCCGCCACCGCCGCGTCCGCCTGGTCGAGGAGCCCGTCGTCCCACAGGGTGGTGGCGGCGGCGATGCGGTCGGCGAGGACCCGCTCGGCGGGGTCCGTCGGCGCCGGTGCATCGCGCAGGGGTTGGCAGCCGACCAGCACCAGGGCGGCGATGATGAGCAACGATTTCATTCCGCCCAGCCCCAGGCCGCGGCCATGGCCGAGGATTTCGCCAGCACCTCGTCCCACTCCGCGGCGGGGTCGGAATCGGCGACGATGCCGCCGCCGGCGGCGGTGCGGACCCGGGTGCCGTCGATGGCGGCGGTGCGGATGGCCACGCACCAGTCGGCGCCGCCGGGGGCGGTCCAGCCGATGGCGCCGCACCACGGACCTCGCGGGGCGTCCTCCAGGGCGCCGACGAGTTCCATCGCCTTGCGCTTGGGGGCGCCGGTGATCGAGCCGGCGGGGAAGAGCGCGGCGAGGGCGGCCCGGTCGTCGATGCCGGCGGCGCGGACCGCCTCGACCCGGGCGGCCCGGTGGTGGACATAGGGCAGGTCGATCAGGTAGCCGGGATCCGCGACCCGCACCGAGCCGGGAACCGCGATGCGGCCGAGGTCGTTTCGCACGAGATCGGTGATCATCGCCAGCTCGGCCCGTTCCTTGGCGCTCGCCATCAGCTCAGCGCGCTGGGCCTCGTCGCGGCCGGGCAGGCGGCGGCGGGTGCCCTTGATCGGCACACTGGCCAGGGCGTCGCCCCGGCGGGCGAGCAGGCATTCCGGGCTGTGGCCGACCACGCTCGCTCGCCCCGGGGTGCGGATGCACGCGGCGAAGGGCGCCGGGCTGGCGGCGACGAGTGCCAGGAACGCGGCGAGGTCCCGGTGCGGCGCCGGCTCCAGCTCCCCGGCCATGGGCACCCCCAGGTTGCCCTGGTAGCAGTCACCGGCGGCGATGCGGTCGAGGAGGGCCCGGACCCGGGCCTGGTGCGCGGGGCCGTCCCAGGCCGGGGCCCAGGCACGCAGCCGCGGCGGGACCAGGGCCGGTGCGGCGGCGGCCAGGCGTTCCGCCATCCACCCACGCACCGCGGCGTCGGGACCCTCGATGGTGCGCCGGCCGTCGGCGTCGATGCGCACCAGATGCGCTGCGGGAACAACCCGGGGCGGAATCGCCGGCCATTCGTAGTCGCAGGCCACGATCAGCGCCCCGGCGGGCACCGGGCCCCAGGTGGCGCCCCAGCCCGGCTCCGCGGCCAGGGGCGCGCCCGGTGCGGGCCACGCCGTACCGCCGAACGGCAGGGGATCGTCGAGCCACGCCACCACCGCGCCGTGCTCCCCGGCGAGCACGGCGATCCACGCCGCGTCCTGGATCGCGGTCAGCACCGCGGTCAGCGCCCTGAGAAATCCCTGGGCCATCACGCCACCGGATCGCAACGCATGCTCAGGTCCAAACACGCGGCGCTGTGGGTCAGGGCGCCGACGCTGATCCGCTCGACGCCGGTCTCGGCGAATCCGCGGATGGTGGCGAGGGTGATGCCGCCGCTCGCCTCCAGGTCGCAGCGCCGGCCCAGGCGGTCGCGCAGCGCCACCGCCCGCCGGCAGCGCTCCGGATCCATGTTGTCGAGGAGCACGATGTCGGCCCCGGCCTGGATCACGCCCTCCAAGTCGTCCAGGCGCTCGATCTCGACCTCGATCACCGTGCCCGGCGCGGTGGCGGCCCGGGCCCGGCGCACCGCCTCGGCGGGGCCGGCGGCGCCCATCAGGGCGATGTGGTTCTCCTTGAGCAGCACCTGGTCGTAGAGGCCGATGCGGTGGTTCGCCCCGCCGCCGGCGACCACCGCGTGCTTCTGGAGCAGGCGCAGCCCCGGGGTGGTCTTGCGGGTGTCGAAGACCTTGGCCCGGGTCCCGGCCACCGCGTCGGCATAGATCCGGGCCAGGGTCGCGGTGCCGCTCAGGCGCTGGGCGAGGTTGAGCGCCGTGCGTTCTGCCTGGAGCAGCACCGCCGCCGGCCCGTGGAAGCGCAGGCACACGGTGCCCGGCGCCACGGCGGTGCCGTCCGCCAGGGCGCCCTCGACCGTCACGCCGGCGCCGACCCGGTCGCACACCCGCTGGAACAGGGCCATGCCGCAGAGCACGCCGGATTCCTTGGCGGTGATCCGCCCCGCCAGCCGCGCCGCTGCCGGCACCACCGCCCGGCAGGTGATGTCGCCGGTGGCGCCCAGGTCCTCGCGCAGGGCGAGGTCGATGATCGCAGCGGTGTCGGGGTGGTCGTAGATCATGCCTGGGTTCCGGGTGCCGGGAGCCGAAGGGAGCGCCGAGCAGGGCTCGGCCGGGTGGACGCTGGGGCACGGCGGCATGCGAAGGCATGGCCTGCAGGCGTTGTGCCGAGCGATGCTCGGCGGTCCCTTGCCGCTGGGGCTCCGCTCATCCCGACCGCCCCGCGTACAGGGCCTTCACGACCTCTTCGATCGACGGCTCCTCGATCTGCACATCCGCGGCGGGGACGCGGCCCAGGGCCTGTTGCAGAAGAGCGGGGACATCGCAGCCGGGCTCCACTTCGGCGACCAATTCCACCGGGCTCGGGGCGGTCCAGCGGGCGCCGGTGGCGGGCATGATGGAAGGATCCGCATGCGCCCCCGGCGCCAGGGTGATGCGGATGCGCTTGCGGGCGCCCGCCTGCTGGACCAACGCCTCCAGCCCCCCGTCGTGGACCACGCTGCCGTGGTCGATCACCACCACCCGGGAGCACAGGGCGCTGATGTCCTGCAGGTCGTGGGTGGTGAGCAGGATCGTGGTGCCCAGTTCACGGTTGATCTCGCGCAGGAACGCCCGCAGGCGCTCCTTGGTCACCACATCCAGGCCCACGGTCGGCTCGTCGAGGAACAGCACCCGGGGCGCATGGAGCAGGCTCGCCGCCAGGTCCGCCTTCATGCGCTGGCCCAGGGACAGCTTGCGCACCGGCGTGGCCAGGAACGCCGACAGCCCGAGCACCGGCTCGAAGCGCTCCATGCGGGCGCGGAAGTCCGCCTCGGGCACATCGTAGAGCCGGCGCAG
>CAMCAC010000192.1 GCA_945872305.1 Candidatus Kuenenia stuttgartensis
TCGCTCCGCCGTCGGGGTCGTACAGGCGCAGGCGCAGGCTGCCGATGGTGCTCTTGCCGGCGCCACTGGCGCCGACCAGGGCGATGCGCTGGCCGGCGGGGATGGTCAGGTCCACGCCCGCCAGGGCCGGCGGCCGGGCGGGATCGTAGGCGAAGCGGACCCCCTCCAGGCGCAGGTCGCCGCGCTCCGGGGCGGGCACGGGCGCCGGCGGGTCGGGGACAGTGGTGCGCTCGCCCAGGACCTGTTCCAGCCGTTCGAGGCCGGCCCGGGTGCCGGCCCACTGCTGGCCGACCGACAAGACCAGACCCAGGGGCCATTGCAGGGTGAAGAACGCGGTCAGGAACGCCGCCAGCTCGCCGGCGGTGATGTGGCCGCCGATGAAGCGCCAGCCGGCGACCACCGCCAGGGCGCTGAAGCCCAGGTAGCCGATCAGTTCCTGGCGGGCGTGGATCAGGTGGTGGCCCAGGCCGAGGCGGTAGCCGCGCTCGGCGAGCTCCCGGGCCTGGTCGGTGAAGGCGTCGGCGACCCGGTCCTCGGCGGCGTGGATCTTCACCGAGCGGGCGCCGCGCAGCAGGTCGAGCACCCGGGCGCCGGTGCGCTCGCTGACCTGCTGGTGCTCGGTGGTCAACCGGTGGACGGCCTGCTGGGTCTTGGGCAGCAGCAGCACATTGACCAGGATGCCCCCGGCCAGGGTCGCGGCGCACCACAGATCCCAGCCCGCAAGCCAGGTGGCGGATAGGATCAGGGTCGCCAGGGCGCCGCTGACGCCGGTGGCCAGGGTACCCCCGAAATCCACCGCGGCGCCGACCGGGTGGCCGAACAGCACCGCGTGCAGCTCCCCGGACGGAGTGCGGTGGTGGAAGCGCAGGCACAGGTTGGTGGCGTGGCGGAACAGCCGCGAGCGGAGGTCGCGCAGGAGTTCCTCGCGGATCCGCGACCACACCCGGAAGCCCAGGTGCCACAGGGT
This sequence comes from Candidatus Kuenenia stuttgartensis, assembly GCA_945872305.1. Taxonomy (GTDB): domain Bacteria; phylum Planctomycetota; class UBA11346; order UBA11346; family UBA11346; genus CAMCAC01. The sequence goes on from CAMCAC010000192.1 coordinate 968, forward strand.
CATCTTTCCGACGACCGACACCGCCAGGTAGAGGCCGACGAAGGCGAGCACCGCGGTGAAACGGGTGGCCGCATCGCTGGTCCCGCCTGCGGTCTCGCCGCTGGCGGCGTCGATCACATACTTCGTCGCCATGGTCTGCCAGGCGACGGCGAAGCCGTGGACGAAGTTGAGGAGCAGGGCGACGAACAGGCGCCCGCGGTAGGGCCAGAGGATCTCGCGGAAGCGGGCGCCGGGGCTCACGGGGGCGGGAGCATGGGCCGCTGGACGGCCGGCCAAGCCGGTCTCCGCGGATCCATTGGAGGGACGGACCGCCCCGCCGGTGTGTGCACGCCGGCGGTGATGGCGGCGTTGCCCAGCGTGACCGAGGTCCTACCGTCGGGGCGAGCACCCACGGATGTTCCGACCCGGCGACCGTCTTGACCACTATCACATCGAACGCCACCTCGGGACGGGCGGGTTCGGTGAGGTGTGGCTTGCCCGGGAGTCGATCACCGACCGGCCGATCGCCCTGAAGTTCATCAGTCCGGACGTGGCGAGCGAAGACAACATCGTCCGCCTGGAACGGGAGACGGCCCTGCTCGCGCGGCTCGACCATCCGGCCATCGTCACCTATGCCGGGCGCGGCTACCACCAGCATCTGCCGTATCTGGCCACGGAGTTCATCCAGGGCCCGACCCTGGCGACCCTGATCGTCCAGGGCGGGCGGATGGACGAGGTCCAGGTGCTGCGCATCGCCAGCCAGGTGGCCGAGGGGCTGGGCTACGCCTGGGATACCGCCGAGATCATCCACCGGGACCTCAAACCCGAGAACATCCTGGTCGATGTGGCGCACAGCGACGACCAGGACGGGGTGCGGATCAAGATCATCGACCTGGGACTGGCGCTGGGCCGGCGCCTGTTCGATGTCACCGATGCGGATCTGGAGGCCGAGGACCGCGAGGCCCGACGCGCCGAACGCCGCCTGGCGGCGGGCACGCCGCAGACCATGTCGCCGGAGCAGATCCAGGGCGGCGAGCTCACGGTGCGGTCGGACATGTACGCCCTGGGCGTGGTCATGTACCATCTGCTCACCGGCCAGCCCCCCTTCGCCGGCACCCAGGACGACGTGGTCCGTGCCCATGTCTATACCCAGCCGCGGGATCTGGGCCAGATCCTGTCGGGGATCCAGCCGCAGACCGCGGCCATCGTCCATCGGCTGCTCAGCAAGCTGCCGGAGGGACGCTACCGGGACTGGGCCGGCTGCGCGGCCAGTCTGCGGGCGGTGCTGCATCGCTTGGCGCCGCCCCGACCGGCGACGAGCCGGATTTCCGCCCGGGTCCGGCCGGCGCGGCCGGCCTCGACGCCGACCGGCGTGTCGACCGCCACCGGGGATCTGCCGACGGCAGCGCCCGCCATCGCGCCGGGTCCGGGGTTCATCCCAGGCATGCCGGAGGGAACCGCCCTGCCCGGCGTGCCGGTGACTCCGGGCGTGGCCGCAGACCTCGCCGCCGCAGCCGCCCGGGCGCCAGCGCCGGCGGTCGAGGATGGACTGACCCCGGAACAGCGGGCCGCGGTCTGGTCATGGCTGTTCCGCCACCCGGCGGTGGTCGCCGCGGCGGTCCAGCCGACGGAACCGGTACCGGCAGCGGCTGGCCCGGTGGGGGCCATTCCTCCCCGCAGTCCGGGGCATGCCCCGGCGCCGCCCATCGTACCGCCGGAACCGGCCACCGTCGCGGACGGACCGGTCCGTCCGCTGTCGGATCTGGTGCCGTTCCTGTCCACCCAGCCGGCCCGGCCGGCGGCACCTCCGGAACCGGCGGCACCCGCCCGGGCGGACACGGGCGCCGGCGACCCGGCGCCGGCCGCCGCCACCGCCACCGCGGAATCGCTCCGGGACATTCCGGCGGATCTCGCCCAGATGATCGTGGGCGCAGCGCATGAGGTGATCTGTGGACGACGGACCGCCGCCGTCACGGCGGCCCCGGAGCCCCTGACCAAGCGCTTCACCGCCCGCCTGCGCCGTTTGGTGGCCGGGCGCGAGGCCGCCATCGAGGCCATCGACGAGGCGTTGCGGAGCGGTCGTCTGGAACAGGCCGCCCGCCAACTCGATGATCTCGCCAGCGACGCGGGCAACGACGGCGCCTGTGCCTTGCGCCGGGCCCGGCTGGCGGCCCTCCAGGAGGACCCGGTCATGGTCCTGCGCTGGGCCCGGAGCGCGGTGAACCAGGGCGTGGCCGACCCCCTCGCCCTCGCCCTGCTCGGGCTGGGGCACCTGCTCCAGGGCGAACCGGCCACCGCGGCGACGGTCTTCAACCGGTTGACCGCCGAGCATCCCGAGGCGGTGGCCGGGTACGCGGGGCTGGCCGCCGCCTGCTGCCTGACCGGGCGGCTGCCCCAGGCGGATGGCGCGTTGGCCCTGGCCCGGAACCGGGATCCGCTGCCCGCCCTGCGCCGGCTCGAAGCCTGCCGCGCCCGGCTGGCCGGCGATGCCGCCGCTGAAGAGGCGATCCTGACCCAGCTCCTGCGCGAGACGCCGGATGACGCCGCCGCCACCGCCCGGCTGCGCGGTCTGCGCCGCGGTGATGGTTCCAGTCAGACCCGGCGGCACACGGCGGGGGGGCGTAGCCCGGTAGATGCCCCGGAGACCGGGGCCCTGGTCCGCCGGCACACCGATCCCGGCCGCTGACCGGCGGGATCAGCCGCCGCCCGGCACCCGCTTCATGATCTGGCCAAGGATCGTCACGATCCGGTGGTACTGGTCCTTGCTGTCGAAATGCACGGTGAGCTCGCCCCGGTCGGGGCCGCGCTCGCGGATGCTCACCCGGGCATTGAACAGGAGTTGGAGGTTCTGCTCCTGTTCGCGGATGGCGGCGCTCTTGCCGGCCCCGCCGCCGGACCGGGTCGGCTTCGCGGCCTTGCCTTCGGCGGCCCGGCGTTCGAGCTCGCGCACGCTCCAGGAGAAGGTGGCCGCCTGTTCCGCCAGGGATTGCTGACGAACCGGGTCGGTGACCGCCAGGAGGGCCTTGGCGTGGCCCAGGCTCAGCTTCCCGGCCCCGACCTGGTCCAGGATCGGCGCCGGCAGGGCGAGGATGCGGATCAGGTTGCTGACGGTGGCCCGGTCCTGACCGACCCGCTGACCGATCTGCTCGTGGGTGAGGGCGTGGTCCTGGGCCAGGGCGTGATAGGCCCGGGCGATCTCGACCGCGTTGAGGTCCTCGCGCTGGAGGTTCTCGATCAGGCGCAGCTCCGCGAGGTGGCGGGGATCCTGCTCGTCGAGGATGACCACCGGGACCTTGGTCCAGCCGGCAAGCCGGGCGGCCCGGTAGCGGCGCTCGCCGGCGACGATCTCGAAGCCGGCCTCCCGGCGGATGACCACCAGGGGTTCAAGCATGCCATGCTGGCGCAGGCTGTCGGCAAGCTGCTGGAGCTTGGCCGCATCGAATTCCCGGCGCGGGTTGTCCTTGCTCGGCTGGATCTGGCCAAGGTCGACCTCAAGCCAGCCACGCCCGCCGTCGCGTTTGCTGGAACGCGCCAGGGCATCCATCACGGAACGGCCCAGGCCGAGGTCAGACAAGGACATCGATAAGCTCCCGGGTGGCTTGGAGATAGGCGAGGCTGCCGGCGCTCAGGGGCGCCGTCTCGGCGACCGTGCGGCCATGGCTGGGGGCGGCGGCGAGGGCCGGATCCCGGGGGATCACGGTCTTGAGCACCTGGCTGCCGAAGTGCTGACGGACATCCCGCTCGATCTGGGCCGCCAGGGGCGCACGGTCGTCGGCCATGGTCAACAGGATCCCGACCCAGCGCAGGTCGAGGGTGGTGCTCCGGCGCAGATCGTCGATGTAGGCGAGCAACTGCCCGAGTCCCTCCAGGGCGTAGTATTCGCACTGGAGCGGGATGAGCAGGTGGGTCGCCGAGAGCAACGCATTGGTCGGGAGGAACGACAGATTCGGGGGGCAGTCGATCAGAATGGGTCCGTATTGGCCCTTCAGCGGCGCCAGAAGTTCCCGCATCCGGCCGGAGCCGCCGGGACGCTGGGCCAAGGCCCGCTCCTGGTCCAGCAGGGCAGGACCACCGGGGATGACAAACAGATCCGGGGTCGCGGTGGCGATGGGAGCCTGGCCCTCATAGATGGTGCCCCCCTCCGCGGTCGGCGCCAAACAACTGGTGGCGTTGCCCTGGGGGTCGTTGTCCACGACAAGGGTCCGTTGACCGGCGGTGGCCAGATACCAGGCCAGGGCCGTGACGGTGGTGGTCTTTCCCACTCCACCCTTTTGATTGGACACCGCCAGGACGGGCATGGCGGGACCTTAGCGGGGTTCCACGGGGAACAAGGCGGCGGGTTCCACGGGGAACATCA
>CAMCAC010000193.1 GCA_945872305.1 Candidatus Kuenenia stuttgartensis
GTGCCCATGCGGTCGAGGATCGCCTGGGTGAAGGCCGCCGTCTGGCCGCTCACACCGACGATGGCGGTGGGCTTCACCACCTCGATGGCCTCGGCCAGGGTCTTCACCGCCGGACCCTCATGGGCGAATGCCTGCTTTTCATGGTTGAGGTCGGTGCGCGAGCGGACCACCAGGCCCTTGGAGTCGACAAACCAGCTCACCCGGCGGGCCTCGGCGGCGGGCACGCCGCGGGCCATCAGGGCGTGGGCGATCAGGTCGCCGGTGCCCAGGCCGGCCTCGCCGGCGCCGAGAAACAGGATGCGGCTGTCCTCGAGCCGGGTTCCCGCCATGCGCACCGCGGAGAGGAGCCCGGCCAGGGTCACCGCGGCGGTGCCCTGGATGTCGTCGTTGAAGCAGCGGATGCGGTCCTTCCAGCGGTCGAGCAGCTTGAAGGCGTTGCGGTTGCCGAAGTCCTCGAACTGGATGATCGTCCCCGGCCAGCGGCGCATGGCGGCGGCGATGAAGCCGTCGACCAGGCGGTCGTAGTCGGGGCCTCGCTCACGCCGGCGGCGCAGGCCGATGTAGAGCGGATCGTCGAGGAGTTCCTGGTTGTCGGTGCCCGCATCCAGGGTCACCGGCAGGCACCATGACGGATGGATGCCCGCCAGGGCGGTGTAGAGCGAGAGCTTGCCGACCGGGATGCCCATCCCGTGGGTGCCCAGGTCGCCCAGGCCGAGGATGCGCTCGCCATCGGTGACCACGATCACCCGCACATCATCCATGGGCCAGTTGGCCACGCACTCCTCGATGTGGTCGAGGTCGTCAAGGGAGATGAACAGGCCGCGGGGCCGGCGGAAGATGTGGCCATAGGTCTGGCAGGCCCGGCCCACGGTCGGGGTGTACACCACCGGCATCAGCTTCTCGACGTGGTCGACGAGCAGGCGGTAGAAGAGGGTCTCGTTGCGGTCCTGCAGGGAGGCCAGGTGGACATAGCGCTCCAGGTCGTCGGTCTTGCGCCCGAAGTTCTCCATCACCCGGGCCGCCTGGTCGGCCATGGTGTTCACATGCGGCGGCAGCAGCCCGCGCAGTCCCAGCCGGTCCCGCTCGGCGGCGGTGAAGGCGGTGCCCTTGTTGAGGAGGGGCGTCTGCAGCAGGGTGGTCCCCGCGGGGATCGCCTGAAGGTGCATGCGTGGGTGCATGCAGGTCGAGCATACCGCCGACCCGTTCCGGGGCCAAGTCGCACCATTCCGCATTGGTCGGCCCATGCAGCGGACGACCGCGGACCGATCCGTTCCGGGTTTGCGGCGAGCGAGAATCGGTCGCGGGGTCAGGCCTGGAACGGCGGATCGTCGTCACCCACCGGCTTCGCGGCGCGCAGCCGGGGCAGGTAGTCCGCCAGGCCGGGATAGGTCCCCACCGCGCCTTCGATCCAGGTCAGCGCGGCGGCGTGGTGGGCGGCCTCGCGTTCCGGGTCGAGCTGTCCGGCCATCACCTTGGCGCGCAGGAGCACCCGCCAGGTGTCGAGGACATCGCACAGGCAGTAGTCGTCGATGCGCTCGTGCTGGCCCTGCTCCCACAATTCTTGCACCATCTGGCCCTTGGTCTCCATCTTGCCGGCGCCGCCAACCAGCCGCGAGAGCAGGTTCAGCCCGCCGTGCATCATCACCGCCCCGTGGTTGGTGAGGACCTCCTGCAGGTCGAGGTGCGCCCGCTGGTTCCAGCGCGAGCGCGGGCTGCTGTTGCCCGCCTCCATGAACCACGCCGGGCAGGGGATGCCATAGCGGTAGGCCGCGAGTTCGAGCACCGGCAGGTCGAAAAAGCGTCCGTTGAAGGTGACGATGGTCGGCTTCTCGTAGCGTTCCCAGCCTTTCCAGAACTGGCGGACCAGGGCCGGCGGGCGGAAGCGCGGCCGGTCCAGGGTGCGCGCCTCGATCAGGGACAGGTCGCGGCCGATCTTGGCCACCGCGATGGAGACCGGGACCTGGAAGGTGTGGGGCACGAAGTCGCTCCGCCCGTTCGACTGGGCAAGGAGCTGCTCGCGGTACTTCGCCACCGCCTGGGCCGGGGTCAGCTCCGGCTCCTCGGGGTAGCGGATCTGCTGGATGAGCCGGCCATCGGCGACCGTCTCGATGTCCACGACGAGAAATGCGATGTCGCTCATGGGCGCACGTTCGCGCCACCGGCAGGCGGCGCAACCGGATGCGAACTTGCGGATCGTCCGCATCCGACGTACGTCCCACATATGGCCCATGATCGTTCCATCGCCGCCGGCCTGGTCCTGCGTCGGCCCGCCGGCTCCGGCTGGCGCTGGCTGCTCCTGCGCGGCCGGGGTCACGGCGAGTGGGGCTTCCCCAAGGGCCACCTGGACCCGGGCGAGACCCCGTGGCAGGCGGCCCTGCGGGAATGCGCCGAGGAGACCGGCATCGCCACCGTGGTCGCCGAGGGCCGCGACTGGGAGCTGCACTACCTGCTGCCGTCGGGCCGGGCCAAGACCGTGCACTACTTCCCCGCCCGTACCCGCAGCGAAGCGGTCATCCTGAGCGAGGAGCACAGTGAATTCCGCTGGGTCGACGCCAAAGGGACCCTCGCCCTGCTGCCCCACGACAACATCCGCGTCCTGTTCCGGGCGGTGATCGGCAGCGACCAGGCATGAGCCAGACCCTCATCGGCTTCACCCGCACCGATCCGCCGGACCCAGCCGCCATCGCCGACGCCCTGGCGGCGGTCGGGGTCCAGTGGTCCGGCCACGACGCGGATCCCTACCGCCAGGGCGTGTGGTCCGATCCGCGCACCCGGGCCCGCTGCGTGCTCGACCTGGGTGAGCCCGCGGTGGAGCGGGACACCATGCATCCGCCCACCCGCTATGAGGGCTGGACCGCGGTGGGGCTGGAACTGCACATCCCTCTCGCCGGTCCCCACTGGCACGCGGTGGAGTGCTACCGGGTCGCCGAAGCCGCCGCGACCGCGGGCATCACCCTGCTCGACGGCGAGGATGTCCACGCGGAGCCGGATGCGCCGCCGGGCCCCTTCCCGTTCACCCGCGCCCGCGCCCTGCTGTCCTGGGAGGCCCTACGCGAGGCCCAGGCCGATGGGCTGCGCCTGCCCCGGCTCGGCCGGCCCGCCAGCATCGTCCTGTGGCGCTGGCGGCGCGAAGCCCCCGCCGGCGCCGCCGGCCTGGCGGTGGTCGAGGACGCCCGCCGCCCCGGCACCGCCCTCCTCGCGGCGGTGATCACCGATCCCGCCACCCCGGCCCTGGTGCCGCCGGTGGATCTGGTGCTGCTCATGGATCCCACCGGCCCCCGGGCGGTGCCCGGCGAGCACCTGGAGCACCTGCGTGGCGAACCGGGACCCGCCGGGGCCCAGCGCTACAGCGACCTGACCGCCCTGCGGCCCGCCGGCGACCCGGCGGCCGGTCGGTTCCGGCTGCTCGGGGACGAGGACTGGCGGGATTGATGGGGTGGCGCCGGTTCGTGCCGGCGGATCTCGGCTGGTACGCGGGGTGGTTCCAGGACCCGGAGCTCCATCGCTGGCTGGGACCCGTGGCGGATGTGGAATGGCTCACGCGGGAGCCCCATGAACCGGTCTGGGTCCTGGACGATGCGGGTGCCGCCGTGGTGCTGGAACTCACGCTGGATGACGGGACCCACGGGTTCCATGGGATCATCGGGCTTTCGGTCGCCCCGCATCGCCGGCGCCGCGGGCTGGGCAGGCGGGCGGTATCCGACCTGCTGGGCGGTGTCCTGGAGGTGCCCCCGGGAGCCTGGGTCGCTTTCGTCGAGCCGGCGAACACCGCCGCCCGGACCCTGTTCCGGGGAATCGCCGCATCCGAGCGGATGGATGCCGGGATGATCCGCTTCGACTTCTGAACGTCCTACGGTGGACCGGAGCATCCCGCCCGGGGACGACGGCTTGCGGGACCGCCCGGACCACGGCCCCGCAAGGTGCCGGGGTCCGGATGCGTCCCCTATCCCATGCCGCGTTCCCTCGACGAGACCCTGGCCGCCGGACGCCGCCATGCGGAGGAGCTCCAGGCCCGGGCCGAGCGCTGGCGGTTGCGCCGGCGGCAGGCCTTCCGCCGCCACCTGATCGGGCTGTCCATCGCTTCCCTGGTGGTCCTGGCGGCCATCGCCTACGCCATCCATGCCACGGCCTGGCTGTGGCTCCTGGCCCCGCTGCCGACGACGGCGACCATGGCCCTGCTGCGCTGGCGGGGCGGGGGGATCGTCCTCGGCATGGTGGCCCACGGCGCCGGGTGCGCCGCCCTGGTGTTCATCGTCCCGGCCCTGGTCCTGTCCGCCGGCTTCGGGGCCGCGGGCAGCCTGCTGGTCTACCTGTTCGGTCTCGCCGCGTTCCCCCTCCTGGGCGGGATCGCCGGCTGGACCTGGGAGCGGGTGGAGCACGACACCATCCAGATCTGACCGCCGGTTGACCGGGCCATCCATCAATGCATCGTGATGCAACGATGAAATGCGCCGACCTCTTCGCCGCCCGGGAGCGGACCCTCTCGTTCGAGTTCTTCCCGCCCAAGGATGAGCGGTCCTGGTACACCCTCGAAGACAGCATCGAGCAACTCGCCCAGCTCGGTCCGGACTTCGTCTCGGTGACCTACGGCGCCGGCGGCTCGACCCGGTCGAAGACCCGGGAGATCGTCGAGCATCTGCAGAAGAAGTCCGGCCTGGTGGCGATGGCCCACCTGACCTGCGTCGGCCACACCGTGGACGAGCTGAAGGCCCTGTTCGACGAGTACGCCGGCGCCGGGATCGAGAACCTGCTCGCCCTGCGCGGCGATCCGCCCAAAGGCCAGAGCGTGTTCACGCCGGTCCCCGGCGGCTGCCGCAACGCCGGCGAGCTGCTCAGGCTGATCCAGGGGGACGGCCGCTTCTCGGCCCTGGTCGCCGCCTTCCCCGACCGCCACCCCGAGGCCCCGAGCCGGGAGTCGGACTGGGGCTTCACCGCCGCCAAGTTCCAGGCCGGGGCCGTGGGCGCGATCACCCAGTGCTTCTTCGACCCCCAGGCGTGGATCGACCAGCGGGACTGGCTCGCCGCCCGACTGGGCCGGGCGCCGCGCATCATCCCCGGCATCCTTCCGGTCACCGACTGGAATGCCCTGGAGCGCTTCTGCACCCGCTGCGGCGCAGCGATCCCGGAGGCCCTGCGTGCCCGGCTCGCCCCCCGGGCCGGCGACAAGCGCGCCTGCCGCCGGGCCGGCATCGCCTGGACGGTAGAGTTCTGCGACGCCCTGCTGAAAGCCGGGGCGCCGGGGCTGCATCTGTACTGCCTGAACCGCAGCACCGCCGCCGCGGAGATCGTGACCGCCCTGCG
>CAMCAC010000194.1 GCA_945872305.1 Candidatus Kuenenia stuttgartensis
GCCCTCGCCGGCATTCGGAGTCGAATGCCGGCGAGGGCGCCGGCGCTCCCAGGGACGGTTGATGGCGCATGCGTGGTGGCGATGCCTGCAAACGGAGAGGGGGACCGGGGCGTAGCCCCGGTCCCCCTCTCCGTTTCTGGCAACGAAACTCAGCCCTTCTTGGCGAGCTTCTCGACCATCGACTGGGGCACCGGCTTGTACTCGCTGGGCTCCATCGAGTAGCTGGCCCGGCCCTGGCTCATGGAGCGCAGGTCGGTGGTGTAGCCGAACATCTCGCCGAGGGGGACCTCGCAGCGGATGATCTTGTTCACGCCGCGGTCCAGGGTCTCGTTGATCATGGCGCGCTTGGAGTTCAGCGAACCCATGATGGTGCCGGTGAACTGGTCGGGGGTCTCGACCTCGACCATCATCCACGGCTCAAGCAGGACCATGCCGAGCTTGGGGAAGGCCTCGCGGATGGCGAGCTGGCCGGCGGCGATGAAGGCCTCCTGGCTGGAGTCGACATCGTGGTACGATCCATCGATGAGCTTCACGTGCACGTTGATGCAGGGGAAGCCGGCGATGTAGCCGCGCTGGAGGGCGGCGCGCACGCCTTCCTCGATGGCCGGGCGGTATTCCTTGGGGACGGTGCCGCCGCGGACGGCGTCTTCCCAGATGAACTCGTTGCCGGCCTGCTTCTCTTCGGTGGTCAGGGGGCGGATCTCGAGGATACAGTCGCCGTACTGGCCACGGCCACCGGACTGCTTGACGTGCTTGCCGCGGATCTCGATCGACTTGGTGATCGTCTCGCGGTAGCTGACTTTGGGCTTGCCGACCACGGCCTCGACCTTGTATTCGTCGCGGATGCGGTGGCTGAGCACTTCGAGGTGGAGCTCGCCCATGCCGGCGATGATGAGCTGGCTGGTCTCGGGATCGGTCCACTTCTTGAAGGTGGGGTCCTCGCGCTCCAGACGCTGCAGGGCGTAGGCCATCTTCTCCTTGTCGGCGTTTGACTTGGGCTCGATCGCCATGGTGATCACCGGCTTGGCGAAGCTGATGCCTTCGAGCACCATCGGCTTGTTGTCGGTGGCGTGGACCAGGGTGTCGCCGGTCTGGGTGCCCTTGAGGCCGACCAGGGCGCAGATGTCGCCGGCGGGGCTGTCCTCGATCTTGTGCGGGGCGGCGCCGACGAGCTTGATCATGCGGCTGGCGCGCTCGGCCTTGCCCGAGGGCTGGCAGACGAGCTGGTCGCCTTCCTTGATGGTGCCCTGGTACACGCGGACGAACGAGACATCGCCGATCGCGGGCATGTTCATGATCTTGAAGACCATGGCGCGCAGGGGGGCGGCGGGGTCGCACTTGGTCGGGAACGGGGTCGCCTTGAGGGTGTCGTCGATCTCGAACTGCTTGATCGGGTTCGCATCGAGCGGGCAGGGCAGGATGTCGACGACCGCGTCGAGCAGCTTCTGCACGCCCTTGTTGCGCAGGGCGGAGCCGCCGAGCATGGGCTGGAGCTTGAAGGTCATGCAGCCGGCGCGCAGGCCGTCCATGATCTGGTCGTTGGTCAGGGTGCCGTTTTCGAGGTAGGCGCTCTCGATGGCGTCATCACCGCAGTGGCTGGCGATGGCGTCGATCATCTCGCCGCGGCGCTTCTCGGCCTCGGCCTTGAGCTCGGCGGGGATCTCGTGCTCGATCTGGTCTTCGCCGTTGTCACCTTCGTAGGTGTAGGCCTTCATGAGGACGAGGTCGATGAGGCCCTTGAACTCGTCGCCCTGGCCCCAGGGCATCTGGATCGGCACCGGGTTGCCGGCGAGACGCTCGCGGACCTGGCCGACGACGCGGTCGAAGTTGGCACCGCCGCGGTCCATCTTGTTGACGAACACGAGACGGGGCACCGAGTACTTGTTGGCCTGGCGCCACACGGTCTCGGACTGGGCCTGGACGCCGGCCACGGCGCAGAACACGACCACCGCGCCGTCGAGGACGCGGCAGGAGCGCTCCACCTCGGCGGTGAAGTCCACGTGTCCCGGGGTGTCGATCAGGTTCAGGTAGGTGTCGCGCCAGTTGGCGAACACGGCCGCTGCGGTGATGGTGATGCCGCGCTCGGCCTCTTCCTTCATCCAGTCGGTGGTCGAGGCGCCGTCGTGGACTTCGCCGATCTTGTGCTTCTTGCCGGTGTAATAGAGGATGCGCTCGGAACAGGTCGTCTTGCCCGAATCGATGTGGGCGACGATGCCGAAGTTGCGCATCTTTCTGAGGTTCAGGGCCATGGCGGGTCTCGACGGGTCCGAGGGTGGTGCGTGGGAGGCGCGGGACTATGGGGGGTCCCACCCGCGGACAAGCGGCGGCCTGGGCTCGCTGGCGCTCACGCTTCGGATCGCCGTCGGTTCACGCTGCGGCTCGGGCTGGCGCCCGCGCGGAGTCGCACCACGCGAGCGCCGGCGGGCCGCAGCCCGGCGCCGACCGTCAGCCGTCCGTCCGGTGCTTGTCGCGCAGGCCGGCGGCGGGGACCGGCGGCAAGGCGGCCAGGGCCTCGTCGGGGCTGTCGACGATGGTGATCAGGTCGAGGTCACCGGGAGAGATGTAGTGCTCCTGCTCCTCCATGGTCGTGCGGATCCAGTCGACCAGGGGGGTCCAGAAGGTCCGGCCGTACAGGACCAGGGGGATGCGCGGGATCTTGCGGGTCTGGATGAGGGTCGCCGTCTCCCACAGCTCGTCCAGGGTCCCGAAGCCGCCGGGCATGACCACGCAGCCGCAGCAGTACTTGAGGAACATCACCTTGCGGACAAAGAAATAATGGAAATGCAGCGCCTGGGTCAGGTACGGGTTGTCGTGCTGCTCCATGGGCAGCTTGATGCACAGGCCGATCGAGGTGCCGCCGGCCTCCTTGGCGCCCTTGTTGCCGGCTTCCATGATGCCGGGCCCGCCACCGGTCAGGACCGGGAATCCGCGTTGGGCGCAGCGCTGGGCGATCTCGACCGCGGCGAGGTAGTGGGGATGGTCGGGCCTGGTCCGGGCGGAGCCGAAGATGGTGATCGCCGGCGGCTGCTCGGCGAGGGTCTGGAAGCCCTCGACGAATTCGCCCATGATGCGCCACATGCGCCAGGCGTCTGCACCGTTCGGGGTCGTGGGTTGATGGCTCATGATGGCCAAGCGTACCCCGGCTCCGGGCGCGCCGCCACCGGGGCCCTCAGGCCCGGGGGCCGGCCCGTCCGGTGGGCAGGGGGACCAGGTCGCGGCCCGTGGTCCGGCCGGCGCGCAGGTGGTGGTGGCCGAGCACCGCGATCATCGCCGCATTGTCGGCGCAGTGGCGTGGTTCCGGCAGGTACAGGTCGAGGCCGGCGGTGCGGCAGGATTCCGCCAGCCGGCGCCGGAGCAGGCGGTTGCAGGCCACCCCGCCGGCCACGGCCACCGCCCGGACCTCCTCCCGCCGGGCGGCGAGGAGCAGACGGTCGACGAGCTGGTCGACCACCGCCGCGCGCAGGCTGGCGGCGGCATCGGCGATGCGCCGTGGATCGGTGGGCGCCGGGCCCCGGCCGCCCTGGCCGCGGACCGCGTACAGGAAGGCGGTCTTCAGGCCGGCGAAACTCATGCGCAGGTCCGCATCGCCCATGAACGAGCGGGGCAGGGGGATGGCGCCCGGGTCGCCGTCCTCGGCCAGCCGGTCCAGCTCGGGCCCGCCCGGATAGGGCAGGCCCAGGACCGCGGCCCCCTTGTCGAAGGCCTCGCCGGCGGCGTCGTCGATGGTCCCGCCGAGGAGATCGAGATCGCCGGGTCCGCGGCAACGGAACAGGTGGCTGTGCCCACCTGAGGCCGCCAGGCCGACCAGGGGATAGGTGACCGTGTCCCGGCCGAGGTGGATCGCCGCCAGATGCGCCTGGACGTGGTCCACCGCCATCAGGGGCAGGTCCAGGGACAGGGCGATGGCCTTGGCGGCGGTCACCCCGCAGACCAGGGAGCCGGTCAGGCCCGGCCAGGCCCCCACCGCCACCCCGTCGAGGTCCCGGGGGGTGATGCCGGCGTCGGCCAGGGCCGCGGCGATCACCCCCGGCATGGCCTCGACGTGGGCCCGGGCGGCGATCTCGGGCACGACCCCCCCCCAGGCGGCAAAGGCATCGGCCTGGCTGGCGACCCGTTCCGCCAGGACCCGGCGGCCGTCCTCGACCACCGCCGCCGCCGCCTCATCGCAACTGCTTTCGATGCCCAGGATGCGCATGGGGGCGCACCCTGACCCCCATCCGGGGCGCGCAAGCCGGTCGCGTCCCACGGGTGGCCTTGCGCTGCGGCCGGGCGTGGGGTATTCCAACCCAACCGGGAGCGACCATGAGCCAGGGACGTGCACTGAACGTCGACTACATCAACCCCTTCATCGAAGCGGCGATCAACACCTTCCAGACGATGGCGGCGATCACCCCGGTGCGCGACAAGATCTTCCTCAAGGGCGAGGGCGAGGAGGTCTACGGCGTATCCGGGATCATCGGCCTGGGCGGCGAGGCGAGCGGCTCGGTGGTGCTCAACTTCCCCGAACAGGTCGCGATCTCCGCGGTGTCCAAGTTCGTGGGCGAGGACTTCGGTTCGATCACCTCGGGTGTGGTCGATGGTGTCGGTGAACTGACCAACATCGTCGCCGGCGACGCCAAGAACCGGCTGATCCAGAAGGGCTACAAGTTCGACATCGGCCTGCCCAAGATCGTCACCGGCCGCAGCTACATCACCGCCCAGATGAAGGGCGTGCCCTGCATCGTGATCTCGTTCTCGAGCGAGATCGGCAAGTTCTGCATCGAGGTCAGCCTGAAGAAGAACGGCTGACCGCCGCCGTGGCCGCGGCCATCTCCTCGGTGATCCTGCTCCTGCCCTCGGGCGAGGACCGGGCGCTCGTCGAGCATGCGGACCTCGGCCCCGGCATCGTCGTCCACGCCTGCCCTGGTGTCGCCGAGTTTGAGCGTCTCCAGGGCCGCATCCAAGCCGATGTCGTCATGGTGGACCAGCGCCAGGTGGCCGGCGACCCGACCGGGATCGACGTCCTCCAGCGTGCCCGCCGGCAGGATTCCGACTGTTTCCGGGTGCTGCTCGGGGATCCCAGCGATCCCGAGTCGATGATCCGCGGGTTCAATCTCGGGGTGGTCGATGCCATCCTGCCCCGGCCCCTGAGCGTCGGTCCGCTGCGGGCGATGGTCAACCAGGGCTGCGAGGCCGCGCTATTGCGCCGCCACAACCGCTCGCTCCTTGGGGAACTGGGCCAGCGCAATCACGAGCTGCTCGAACTGAACGCCCGCCTCGAGGAGCTCGTCCGCGAGCGGACCGCCGAATTGCGGC
>CAMCAC010000195.1 GCA_945872305.1 Candidatus Kuenenia stuttgartensis
AGAAAAGCCCCGGCTGATGGCCGGGGCTTTTCTCTTGGCGCACTCCGATGGATTCGAACCATCGACCTCTGCCTTCGGAGGGCAGCGCTCTATCCAGCTGAGCTAGGAGTGCGTGCGGGCGGGGATTGTTTCGGGTCCCGCCGGGCTGGCAAGGGGTCAGGCGTCGCCCAGGGCCGCGGGAGCGGGGGTCGTGCCGGGGGCGAGGATCGGCGATTGGCTTTCCTCGGGGAACAGCCGGCCGAGGTAGCGGGCGAGCTTCTCGTTGGTCGGGCCGTAGCCGCCGTCGTACATGTAGTGCTCCAGATCCTGGCCGAACTCCCGGGCGGTCTGGTAGCGGTTGGCCGGGTTCACATCCAGGGCCTTGAGCATGATCTGCTCAAGCTTTTCCGGGATGTGGGGATTCAGACGGCGGGGCGACTTGATGGAGTAGTTGTCCATCTTGTCGACCAGGTCGTCGATGTCGTTGACGTTGTAGACGACGGTGTTGGTCAGCAGTTCGTACATGACCAGACCGAGGCTGAAGACGTCGGACTGGCGGGTGGTTCCCTGGAACTTGGCCTGTTCCGGGCTCATGTACGGCAGCTTGCCCATGATCACCTCCGCTTCATCCGGGGTGCGCATGATGACGGCCTTGGCGATGCCGAAGTCGGTCAGCTTCACCACCCCGCCGTAGGTGATGATGACATTGGAGGGGGTCACGTCGCGGTGGACGATGTTGAGCTGGCTGCCCGACATGTTGCGCGCTTCATGGGCGTAATGCAGGGCGCGGCAGACCCGGGAGATCACGAAGGCGCCGATGTCCACGTTGCAGACCTTGTGCCGGTCCTTGTGGGCGCGGATGAGGTCCGCCACGTTCTTGCCGTGGGCGTACTCCATGACGATGTAATAGATGCCCGAGGTCTGGGCGAGCTGGTAGACTTGGAGCACGTTCTCGTGGATGAGGTCGGCCACCAGCCGCGCTTCGCCCACGAAGAGGTCGATGTTCTCCTGGTTCTTCATGAACTCCTTCTTGATCGTCTTGATGGCGACGACCTTCCGGAATCCATCGACGCCGAGCTGTTCAGCCAGGTAGACCGAGCCCATGCCGCCGGTGGCCAGCTTGCGCAGGATCTGGTACGATGTGAGTTGACTGAGCTCCTGCATGCGCGCCTCGATGTCGGAGGATGGGCCCTGCCCTATGCGGCGTCAACCGTTGTGACCGGCCGTTCCCCCCGGGCGGATCAGACCCGTCGGACGCGCTCGGAGAGGGGCCGCCGGGCCGGAACGGCTGGTGGATCGCCCGCCGGAACGCCGAGCCAGATGGCGCCGAGGAAGCCCTCGCGGGCCGGATCGGCACCGCACCAGCGCAGGGATTCCGGGTGGGCGAAGACGGCATTGGTCGACCAGAACGAGGCGAGCCCGTCCGCGGTGGCGGCAAGCAGGAGGTTCTGCACCGCGGCGCTGGCCGCCGCGTGCTCCTCGAGATCCACCCCCGGATCCGCGTCGCGGACCCAGGTGGCCAGGACGATGGCGGCCAGCCCGGGCAGGCGTTCGCCGAGTTTGGCCCATTTGGCGGCGCCCTTGGCGGGGTCCGGCCAGCCGATGATGTCCGGTCGCCCGGCGACAAAGGCGGTCCAGCGGGTGATCGCCGACCGGTCAAGGACCGCGAAGCGCCAGGGTTGGGTCATCCGGTGGGTCGGCGCCCAGGTGGCCGCCTCCAGGCAGCGGTCGATCCGCTCCGGAGCCAGGTCCCCGGGGGTAAAGGCTTTGTGGGTCCGGCGGGAGCGGATGGCCGCGAGGGTGTCCATGCCCGGGACCCTATGTCTGGCGGTGGCTTGGCACAGGGGGTGCGTCAGGTCCCTCGACGACCGCCGTCGTCCCGGGAGCCGACGCCATGACCACCTGCACCGCCGATCTGGATGTCCGTCTCTACGATCTGATCGATGCCCGTCAGGGCACGCCGATCCTGGAACGGCTGATGCGCCCGCAGGATGCGGAGCGCCTGAACCGGCAATGGGCCGAGCGGGGCATCGCCGCCCGCTGGGAGCCGCGCGCCGCCTGATGCGGGGCCCGCATGGGTCGGTCAGGTACCGCCGGCCGACTTGCGGAAATGGCCACGGGGTCACGCTCCCTGCCCATGAGCCACCCTGGATTCCTCGACCGTCTCCGTTCCGTTGGCGTCGTCGCCGTCATCCGCGGCGCCAGCGCCGATGAGGCCGTCGCCATGAGCGAGGCCCTGCTGCGCGGTGGGGTGATGGGCATCGAGATCACCTACTCCACCCCGGACTGTTGCGGCGCCATCCGCCGCGTGCTTGCCAACGCCCCGGCCCAGGCCGCGGTCGGGGTCGGCACCGTGCGCACGATCGCCCAGCTCGAGGCCGCTGCCGCCGCCGGCGCCACCTATGCGGTGAGCCCCCACACCGACGCGGACATCTGCCGGGCGGCCCTGCGCCTGGGCATCCCCATGCTGCCCGGTGCGATCACCCCGACCGAGATCGTCGCCGCCTGGAACCTGGGCGCCGCCTGCGTGAAGCTGTTCCCCGGCTCCCTGGTCGGCCCCGACTACTTGAAGGCGGTGAAGGCGCCCCTCCCGGACATCGCCATCATGCCCACCGGCGGCGTGTCGGTGGAGAACATGCACGAGTGGTTCGCCGCCGGCGCGGTGGCGGTGGGCATGGGCGGCAATCTCGCCAAGGGCAAGCCCGAGCAGATCGAAGCCGCTGCCCGGGCGACCATGACCCGCCTCGCCGAGATCCGGTCCAAGGCCTGAGGATCCCCCCGGCGGCCCGTCCGCGGACCGCCGTCCACCATGCACCTTCCCTGGCTCATCCGCCGTTCCGCCCGGCCCAGCCCGTGCCGGACCGGCATGCACTACGCGATCTGGGAGGCGATCACCGTCGCCGCCATGTTCGCCTGCACCGAGGCGTGGCTGGTCCCGGTCATCCAGGTCCGCCTGGGGGCCGCCGCCCACCTGATCGGCTTTCTGACCTGGGTGCCCCAGCTCGCGGCGATGGTCATCGGGCCGTTCGCCGGCCGGCTGATCGCCGGCTGGGGCGGCGCTCGCAGCACCGCCATCGCCGCCGCCTGGGTCCAGGGCGGCCTGACGACCCTGGTCGCGGTGCCGCTCCTGTTCGAAGGCTGGTCCGGGGCGCCGTACCTGGCCCTCGCCCTGGCGGCGGCGGCGGCCATCGCCGGCATGATCTGCGGCATCGCCTGGCTGTCGTGGATGGGCGATCTCGTGCCCGAGGCGGTGCGCGGCCGCTACATCGGCTACCGGGGTCGCTGGTTCATCCTCACCAAGCTGCTGTTTGCGCTGTTTTTCATGGGGGTGGTGAAGGTCTTCCCCTATGATCCCGCCCTGGCCGGGTCCGCGGGCGGCATCCCCCCGTCGCCCTGGGGCCTGTTCGCCATCGTCATCATCGGCGGCGCCGGTCGCATGGTTGCCGCCTGGCTGATGGGGTTCCAGCCCGCCGGTCGCAGCCGGATGAAGGCGCTGCCGGCGAGTCATCGGACCGCCGCGGCCGGTGAACTCGGTCTGTCCCGCTTCCTGCGCACCATGCCGGCCACGGACCTCGGCCGGTGGACCATCGTGTGGGCGACCTTCAACCTCGGCTGGTTCGTGGCGGCGCCGTTTTTCGGGGCCTATATGCAGGCGTCGGTCGAGCAGGGGGGGCTCGGGCTTGCGGGCCAGCCGGAGCGCTACTGGCTGCTCCTGTGGACCAGCACCCTGGTCCGTCTGCTCATGTATCCGGTGGCGGGCCGTCTGGTGGAGCTGGTCGGTCCGGCGGCGGCCATGCGCCTGGCCCTGCCCGGCATGGCCCTGCTCCCCCTCGGTTGGGCGGCGAGCCAGGATTACTCGTTCCTCCTGGTGATCGAGGTCGGTTCAGGACTCGTGTGGTCCATCGGCGACTGTGCGATCCAGGCGATGTTCTTCGGCTGCCACCGGGATCCGGCGGTGCGGGCCAAGCTCATCGGTTTCCATGCGGCGGTGTGTTCGGTGGCCCTGGTGGTCGGCACCCTGATTGGCCAGACCCTCCTGGCGAAGCGGGTCCTGCCACCGTTGAACCCGGCGGACGTGGGGACCTTTGCCAGTCTGTTCATCCTTTCCGGCATCCTCCGCGTTCCCGGAGTGATCCTCGCGTTCCGCCTCCTGCCCCGGGCCCGCCGGCTCGATGCGGATGACTGGCGCAGCCTGGTCGAGCGATTGCCCGGGGGTGGCTGGGCCACCGAGGCCTGGGGCGAGGCTGCGGATGCGGTCCGGCCCCGCCGGCGGTGACCGGGTTGCGCCCCCGGCCGGCCGGGGATCATCCCGGCCGGATGCCCGACACCGCCGCCGCCCGCGCCCTGCGCTTCCTCCGCCGCGACATCCTGGCCATGGCCGGATACACGCCCGGCGAGCAGGTGCTGGACTGCATCAAGCTCAACACCAACGAACCGCCCTGGGAGCCGTCCTCGGCGGTGCTTGACGCCGTGCGCGGCGTCTCGCCCGAGCGCCTGCGGTTGTACCCGTCGCCCCGGGCGGATCGCCTGCGGGAGGCCGCCGCCCTGCGGTTCGGGGTGCGCCCCGATCAGGTCATGGCCGGCAACGGCAGCGATGACTGCCTGACCGTCGTCTACCGGGCCATCCTTGCCGCCGGCGACCGGGTCGCCTGTCCGTGGCCGAGTTACGGCCTCTACGACACCCTCGCCGCCATCCAGGGCGTCGAGATGGTCCATGTGGACTACCGCATCGGCGCCCGGTCCTGGGACCTGCCCGAAGCCCTGCCGCTGGTCGGCGCCAAGCTCGTGCTCGTGGCTAACCCCAACAATCCGAGCGCCACCCTCACCCCGCCCGACGAATTGCGCCGGCTCGCGGACCGGCTCGACGGCATCCTGGTGGTGGACGAGGCCTACACCGACTTCGCCCCCGCCGGGTCCTCGCTCCTGCCGGTCCTGGACCAGCATCCGAACCTGGTGGTGCTGCGCACCTTCTCCAAGTCCTACAGCCTGGCCGGCGGCCGGCTCGGCCTCCTGTTCGCCGCGGAACCGCTGGTCGAGCAGTTCATGAAGGTGAAGGACAGCTACAATGTGAACCATCTCACCCAGGTCGCCGGCATCGCCGCCCTTGGGGACGAGGCGGGCTTCGCTTCGGCGATCCGCCGCACCCTGGCGGAGCGGGATCGCCTGCTCGCCGGGCTCGCCGCCTTCGGCTGGACCTGGCCGGACAGCGCGGGGAACTTTGTCCTCGCCCAGGTCGGGCCCCGGGCCGGGGAGCTGTACAAAGCCCTCAAGGCCCGCGGCATCCTGGTCCGCTGGTGGGACCGCCCG
>CAMCAC010000196.1 GCA_945872305.1 Candidatus Kuenenia stuttgartensis
GCCCGGCCCGGCCGCCGCCTCGCGGTGCTCGGCGCCATGGGCGAGCTGGGCGCCGGCCACGAGGCCGGCCACCGCCAGGTGGGCGCCGCCTGCGCCGCCGCCGGACTGCCGCTCATCGTGGTCGGCGACGCCGCCCGGGGCATGCTGGATGGATACGGCCCCGGCGCCCGCTTTGCCGCGGACGGCGCCGCCGCCGCCGCCCTGGTCCGCTCCGAGGCCGCCGGGCCGGAACCCCTGACCGTGCTGGTCAAGGCCAGCCGCTCCGCCGCCCTCGAACGGGTCGTGGACGCCCTGCTCGCGGAGGCCCCATGCTGAGCTGGCTCGCCGATCTCCAGCATGTCTGGGGCCCCTTCCGCCTGTTCGAGTACGGCAGCGTGCGCTGCCTGGGGGCCCTGGTCACCGCCTTCATCCTGATGCTCGTGGTCATGCCGCGCTTCATCGCCTGGCTGCGGGCGAAGAAGTACGGCGAAAGCGGGGCCAAGAACGAGGGCGCCGCGGTGGTCGACGCCGCCCGGGAAGCCAAGAAGGGCACCCCGACCATGGGCGGCCTCGCCCTGGTCGGCTGCGCCATCCTCGCCGCCCTGCTGTGGTGCGATCCGGTGGAACCGCGGACCTGGATCCTGGTCGCCGGCCTGGCGGCCTTTGCCGCGGTGGGCTACCTCGACGACCGGACCAAGATCTTCAAGGGCGCCGGCGGCACCCCGGAGTCGGTGAAGTTCTCCCTGCTCATCCTGGTCAGCGGCGCCGGCGGCGCCGCCCTGTGGTGGCTCGGCGCCCACGGCGCCCCGGCCCCCGAGGGCGTGGTCCGCGCCGCGGACCAGCTCGTGCTGCCCTTCGTGCCCATGACCCATGCCCTGGCCCTCGGCGCGTGGTCGATCCTGTGGTACGCCTTCGTCGCCACCGCCTGCGCCAACGCGGTGAACTTCACCGACGGCATGGATGGGCTGGCGAGCGGGGCGATGATCATCGCCGGCTTGGCCTTCTGCGTGGTGGCGTTCCTGGTCGCGCGCACCGATGCCGCCGCCTACCTCGGCGTGCCCTGGGTGCCCGGCGGGACCGAGGTGGCGGTGTTCTGCGCCGCCCTGGTCGGGGCCTGCCTCGGCTTCCTGTGGTTCAACGCCGCCCCGGCCCTGGTCTTCATGGGCGACACCGGCTCCCAGGCCCTGGGCGGCGCCCTCGGCCTCGCCGCCCTGGCGGTGAAGCAGGAGTTCCTCCTCCTCCTGGTCGGCGCGGTGTTCGTGGCCGAGGCCGCCTCGGTGCTCATCCAGCGCTACGTCTTCAAGGCCACCAAGCACCGGCCCCAGGGCGGCTTCCGGGTCTTCCGCTGCGCGCCGCTGCACCACCACTTCCAGATGGGCGGCACGCCCGAGACGCGCATCGTGATCCGCTTCTGGATCATCGCCGCCCTCGGCGCCCTGCTCGCCATCGCGACCCTGAAGGTGCGCTGATGAACCCCACCTGGCTCCGCATCCAGCTGTGGATCCTGACCGGCGCATTGTGCGCCTTCGGCCTGGTCATGGTCGCCTCGACCACCGCCGGCACCGGCGGGATCGGCATGGTGGTCAAGCAGGGGCTGTGCATGGGCGTCGGCATCGCCGGTGCCGTCCTGGTCAGCTGGTACGGTCTTGCGGGGCTGCGCCGGGCGCGCACGGCCTTCGCGGTGGCCGGGCTGGCGGTGGTCGGGCTCCTGGCAGCCCTGACCATCGGCCGCGAGATCAACGGCGCCCGCCGGTGGATCGATCTCGGCGGCTTCAACGTCCAGCCGGCGGAGATCGCCAAGCTGGCGGTGGTGCTCGCCGGCGCCTGGTGGTTCGCCCGCTGCGCCGAACGGGTGCGCGCCGCCTGGGAGGGCGTCCTCGTCCCCCTGATCGGCTTCACGGTGCTCGGCGGTCTGGTCTTCGCGACCAAGGACCTCGGCTCGGTGGTGGTGATGGCGGTGGCCCTGGGCGGGCTGCTCACCTTCGCCGGGGCCAACGCGTGGTTCTACGCCGGCATCGCGGTGTCGTGCCTGCCTGCCGCCGCCTATGTCGCGATCTTCCGCGAGAGCTACCGGATGGAGCGCATCCTCGCGTTCATGGACCCCAACGGCACCGAGGGCCCCGCGGGCTTCCACCTGCGCCAATCGATCATCGCCATCGGCAGCGGCGGCATCTTCGGTGCCGGGCTGGGCGAGAGCGTGGCCAAGCTCGGCTTCCTGCCCGAGGACCACACCGACTTCATCTTTGCGGTGATCTGCAACGAGCTGGGCATGGTCGGCGGCCTGACCCTGGCCCTGGTCTACCTCTGGCTGGCGGGCATCGGCCTGCTCATCGCCGCCCGGAGCACCGATCTCCAGGCCCGGCTCATCGCCGTCGGCGCCACCCTGATCATCGCCACCCAGGCCTTCTGGCACATGCTGGTCGCCCCGGGCGGCGTGCCGACCAAGGGCCTGACCCTGCCGTTCATCAGCTACGGCGGGTCCAGCGTGGTGGTCTGCGTGGTCCTGATCGGCATCCTCGACGCCGTCGCCCGGGCGATCCCTGGGCGCGACGGCGCCGGCCACACCACCCGCATGCGCGGCGCCGTGGTCCGCTCACGCACCCGCTGGGACCAGGTCCGCTCCGGCGACTCCCGGAGGCAGGATGGCTGAGCACGGCGGCGTCCTCTTCTGCGGCGGCGGCACAGGCGGGCATGTCCATCCCGGCCTGGCGGTGGCGGCGCATCTTGCCGACCGGCCCCGCTCCTGGATCGGCGACCCGGAGCGCATCGAGGCCAAGCTGGTGCCCGGCGCCGGCATCCCACTCCTGCCCTTCGGCCTGCGCCGGCCGCGGATCCACGATCCGCGCTGGTGGCTGCACGCCGCCGCCACCGGCTGGCGCTGCTTCCGCCACCTCGTCGAGCGGCGGCCGGGGGCGGTGGTCGCCCTGGGCGGCTATGCCAGCCTGGTGCCGGGCCTGCTCGCACCGCTCCTCGGCCGACCGCTCATCGTCTTCGAGCAGAACGCCCACCCGGGGCGGACCAACCGCCTGCTCGCCCGCCGGGCCAGCCTGGTGGTGACCCAGTTCGACCAGGCCCATCCCCGGCTCGGTCGGCGTTGCCTGCGCCTGGGCAACCCGATCCGGGTCATCGGCCCGGACGAGCGCGGCGGGGCCAAGCGCCTGCGGGTGCTGGTGGTCGGCGGCTCCCTGGCGGCGAAGAGCCTGAACGACCTCGTCGCCCTGGCGGCGCCCCGGCTCAAGGAGCACGGCGGGATCGAGATCATCCACCTCGCCGGCGACCAGGACCGCGGCCGGATCGAGGGCATCTACCAGGCCGCCGGCCTGCCCCACGAGGTCCACGGCTACTGGTCCGACATGCCGGGGTTGTACCGCCGCATCGACGTGGCGGTGACCCGGGCCGGGGCGACCACCGTGGCGGAGCTGTGCGCCGCCGGCATCCCCGCCCTCTACATCCCCCTGCCCTGGGCCGCCGAGGACCACCAGACCGCCAACGCCCAGGCGGTTGCCACCTGGGGCGGAGCCGAGGTCATGGCCCAGGGCGAAGCGACGCCGGAGAAGGTCGCCGGCTGGCTGTGTGCCCTGGCGGACGACCGTACCCGGGTCCGGACCATGGCCGCCGCCGCCCTCGGCCCGGCCCGGCCGCACGCCGCCCGGGTGTGCGCGGGCATCGTCCGCCACCTCGCCGCCCGCCGGGCCCGCCATGCCGCGGGCCGCGCCGCCGTCCGTTCCGGGGTCCGCGCATGGACCTGAACGGCCGCCGGGTGCATCTCATGGGCATCGGCGGAGCCGGGGTCAGCGCCCTGGTCCCCCTCCTGCGCCGCCGGGGCGCCGTTGTCGACGGCTGCGACGGCGCCGCCTCGCCGACCACCGACCGCCTCGCCGTGGACGGCGTGCCGGTGGCCATCGGTCACGATCCTGCCCACGTCCGCGATGCGGATCTGGTCATCCACACCGCCGCGGTCCCCGCGGACCACCCCGAGCTCGCCGCCGCCCGGGCCCGGGGCGCCGAGGTGGTCGGGCGGGGCGCGTTCCTCGGCCGCCTGCTCGCGGACGGGCCGGCCATGGCGGTGACCGGCAGCCACGGCAAGACCTCGACCACCTGGTTCCTCGGCCACCTGCTCGCCGGCGCGGGGCTCGATCCGACCGTGATCGTCGGCGGCACCGTGGCGTCCCTGGGCGGTGGCGTGCGCGCCGGCGCCGGGTGGACCGTGGCCGAGGCGGACGAGAGCGACGGCTCCTTCGCCGCCATCGCGCCCCGGGTGGCGGTGGTCACCAACCTCGACCACGAGCACCTGCGCCACTACGGCTCGTTCAACGGGCTCCAGGCGGCGGTGGCCGCCTGGCTGTCGCGCATCCCCGCCGACGGGCTGGCGGTGCTGCCCGCGGACGAGACCGGGGCCCGGCTCGCCGCCGCCTGCCGCTGCCGCACCACCACCTGCGGCGCCGACGAGGGCGACTGGCGGCTGGCGGACCTGCGCCTGGAGGGCGAAGGCTCCCGCGCCGCGGTGGTCCACGGCGGCGCCGTGGTCGCCGATCTCGCGGTGCCCCTGCCCGGCGTGCACATGGCGGTGAACGCCCTCATGGCCCTGGCCGCCGCCCGCCACGCGGCCCCCGCCGCGGTCGGCGACCTGTCCGCCTGCGAGCGGGTCCGCCGCCGCTTCACCGTGCACGGCCACCCGCGCGGGGTGCGGGTGGTCGAGGACTACGGCCACCACCCGGCCGAGGTCCGCGCCACCATCGCCGCCGCCCGCCTCGCCGGCGGCCGGGTGCATGTGCTCTTCCAGCCGCACCGCCACACCCGCACCGCCGACTGCTTCGACGGCTTCGCCGCCGCCTTCGACCAGGCCCACACCGTGGCCCTGCTCCCCATCTACGCCGCCGGCGAATCCGCGGTGCCCGGCGTGGACCACCGCCGGCTCGCGGACGCGGTGGCTGGCCGCCGGGCCGGTCTCGGCGAATCGCCGGTCGCGGCGGTGGATGCCGCCGCCGCCGGCTGCGCGCTCCTTGCCGCCCAGGCCCGGCCCGGGGACACCTGCCTGGTCCTCGGCGCCGGCGACGTGGGCGCCGCCGCCCCCCTCCTGATCCGCACCATCGAGGCGCAGCCATGACCGCCGCCCCCGTCACTGATGGCCTCGCCGCCCGCAACCCGGTCGAGGTCCTGCCCCTGGCCGGGCTCACCACCATGCGGGTCGGCGGCCCCGCCACCGTCGCCACCCTGCACGACCGCGCCGATCTGGCCGAGGTCCTGGACCGTCCCCACCGCTGGCTCGGCCGGGGCGCCAACCTGCT
>CAMCAC010000197.1 GCA_945872305.1 Candidatus Kuenenia stuttgartensis
CACCAGGGCGCGCAGATGGGCGACCCCGGGCGCTGCGGGTGTCAGGGGCTGAGGCGTGGTCGCCGCCGCGAAGCGGGCGATGACCTGGGCATCGATGGGGTCGGTCTTGGCACGTATGCCGAGACTGGCGGCAAAATGGCGAACGCGGCCTGGTTGCACGATGGCAACCCGGAAACCGGCTGCGATCAGGGCAGTGGCGGCCTCCCGGCCGTAACAACCCGTCGACTCCATGACCACCATGGCCACGGACAGCGATTTCAGCCGGGCAATGAGGGCTTTGAACCCACCCGGATCATTGGGCACCCGGAGAAGCATCGCGGCCGGAGTGGCGATGACCAACTCGGCCTTGGCGATGTCGATACCGACATATTCTCCACACGACATGGTTGTCTCCCAGGCTTGAAGAAGCGAACACGGGGTAGACCCGGTTCAGGTGACTGTTCGGGACAAACCATGACGACCGGCGTGTTCACTACTCCTGTACGATCGCTCACGCGATCACTTACGGGAACGAACGCCACCGATCGGGGTGCGGCTGGTTGCTGCCAGCCGCACCCGTCTTCATGGTGCCGGTCAGGGTTTCCCCTGACCGGCTTTTTCAACCGTCCAGATGGGTGGCGAATCGCTGACGCGGGGACTGGGATCACCACGCTGCCATGCACCGCTCAACCGGCCACTGGCAACTTACAAGATCGGGAGGACGCGGAGGGCCGCGGAGAATGATCAGGCGTTCTCCACGGACTTCGACGATTTCCGAACTCCTGGAAACCTCAAGATCCCGGGAGAACGGAACAACGATCGGGATTTCTCCGCGGCCCTCCGCGCCCTCCCGATCTCCTGTTAGCCTCGAACAAACCTGCGTGCTTCAGCAGAAAGCTCAGCGCGCTGCCCGCTCCGCTTCGACACGCATGATCTCGGCGAGGTCCTTGTCGCCGCGGCCGCTGACATTGATCAGGATGATGCCGTCGGCGGGGATGGTGGGCACGATGCGCGACAGGGCGCCGATGGCGTGGGCGCTCTCCAGGGCGGGGATGATGCCCTCGACCGAGGCGAGCAGGTGGACGCCGGCCAGGGCCTCGTCGTCGCTCGCGCTCAGGTACTCGGCCCGGCCCAGGTCGCGGAGCCACGCATGCTCGGGGCCGATCGAGGCGTAGTCCAGGCCGGCGCTCACCGAGTGGGTGCCGACCACCTGGCCGTCGTCGTCCTGGAGGACATAGCTCGCCATGCCCTGGAAGATGCCGAAGCGGCCCCCTTCGAAACGGGCCGCGTGCTGACCGAGGGTGGTGGTGTTGCGACCGCCGGCCTCGACCCCGATCAGGCGCACGCCGGCGTCCTGCACGAAGGGATGGAACAGGCCGATGGAGTTGGAACCGCCGCCGACGCAGGCCACGCAGGCCGCCGGCAGGCGGCCGGCCCGCTGCAGGAGCTGGGCCCGGGCCTCACGCCCGATGACACTTTGGAAGTCGCGTACCATGAGCGGGTACGGGTGCGGCCCGAGGGCGGAGCCGATGATGTAGTGGGTGCCGCGGACATTCGTGACCCAGTCGCGCAGGGCCTCGTTCACCGCGTCCTTGAGGGTGCAGGTGCCGGAATCGACGCCGGTCACCTCGGCGCCGAGCAGGCGCATCCGCTGCACGTTCGGCTGCTGCCGGCGCATGTCCTCGATGCCCATGTAGATCCGGCAGTCGAGGCCGAGCAGGGCGCAGGCGGTGGCGGTGGCGACCCCGTGCTGGCCGGCGCCGGTCTCGGCGATGATGCGCTTCTTCCCCAGGCGCCGGGCGAGGAGCGCCTGGCCGAGGGCGTTGTTGATCTTGTGCGCGCCGGTGTGGCAGAGGTCCTCGCGCTTGAGCCAGATCGGCCGGCCGAGCCGCTCCGACAGCCGGCGGGCGTGGGTCAGGGCCGTGGGCCGGCCGACGAAGTCCGTGAGCAGCCCGAGCAGTTCCGCCTGGAACGCCGGATCCTCCTTGGCGATCGCGTAGGCGGCGGTGATCTCGTCCAGGGCAGGGATCAGCGTCTCGGGCACGTACCGCCCGCCGTAGCGGCCGAAACGGCCCTTGGCATCGGGAACGACGGCGACGGCGGGCTGGCTCATGGTCGCGGATGCTCCCCCCACCGCCGCCGGGACAAGGGGCGGCGGCCGTGCCCCCCTCGGTGGAAATATGTCGAAGCTTACAGGAGGGCGGGAGGGAACGGAGGGCCGCGGAGGGATCACTGTTCATGGGCCGGGCGCTCGCGGCTCCGGGCGCAAGCCGTGACCACCGGCGAGAACTCGACGAGGCTTACAGGAGGGCGGGAGGACGCGGAGGGCCGCGGAGAGATCACTGGTTATGGACCGGGCGCGCTCGGTGCCAGGCAGCCTATCGACAGAAACTGCACGGGATGCACCGCGAACCTGTATGTAGCAACAAACCTGGCGGCAGACAACCCGCGGCCGCCAGCGCACGAAGAGAAGAAGAAGAAGCCCTCCGCGGCCCTCCGCGTCCTCCCGCCCTCCTGTAAACCTCGAAAAAAGAGGAGAATTCCTCCGCGGCCCTCCGTTCCCTCCCGCCCTCCTGTTAGCCTCGAAAAAAACGTAGGAATCCTCCGCGGCCCTCCGTTCTCCTGTTCGCCTCGAAAAATGCGGCCAATCAGCCGGTGACCGCGGCGACCCGTTCGGCGGTGCGGCGGACCCGTTCCCAGGCGCTCTGGACCACGGGGTCCGCGGCGGCGGCCACGTGGGCGTCGGCGTAGCCGGGGATGATGCCGGCGCCGCGCTCGTCGTCCTTGGCCTTGCTCGCCTGGACCAGCTCGGCATTGACCTGTTCGATCGCCACCAGCCGGGCCATGCGCTCCGCGAAGCCGGTGCCGGGCAGGAGGAGGTCCGCCAGTTCGTGGGCGATCTCCGCGCTGCCGGGGAGCTCCAGCCGGCCCTCGCGCTCGTTGAGGAGCAGGCGCAGGGCGTAGCGGGTCAGGGCCTGGCCGTACACGTCGATGGCCTTGAGCCGAGCGCTCTCCCGCAGGACGTTGCGGCCGATGCCCGGGATGTCGTCGTCCAGGTACACCGCCTTCGGCTCGCGCACCGCCCGCAGGCGTTCCCAGGCGCAGCGCACCTGGCGCATGATCGCCGGGCGGAGGACCTTGGGCTCCGTGGGCTGGCGCTTCGAGCGGTCGCGGTCGCGCACCTTGAGCTCGGTGCGCACCAGACCATAGGCGTTGGCGAACAGCGCCCAGCCGGGCACCAGCTCGTTGTACGCCCGGGGCACCCGGCCCTCGTCGGCGCCGAGTCCCTCGGTGGGCACCGCGATGAGCGAGAACGGGAAGGTCACCCGCTGGGGCAGCGTCGTGACGCCCATGCTCACAGTCAGATACGGCGCTTCGGAGTAGTCCGCGGGGTAGCGGATCGAGCAGCCCAGGCCGAAGAAGGCGCCCTCGCCGGGCCAGCATTCCTGGTCCGGGGCGCGGCCGGTGTGGTTCGAGCCGACCATCGCCCCATAGGCGATGTTGCCCTTGCCCTCGGGCCACAGGCAGGCGATGAGCAGGGACTGGTGGTGGAAGCCCACGTGGGGTCCGACCAGCGACGCGGTGATCTCGCCCTTCTGGACCCGGGTGTTGGGCCCGAGGATGCTGTGCTCGACCGTGGCGTGGGCGTCGGCGCCGCTGTGCTCGCACAGGCAGGAACCGCGCACGATCGCCTTGCCCGCGACCTTCACCCCGGCCTGGAGGACGCTGCCCACCACCTCGGCGCCGCCCTCGATGCGCACCGGTTCCTCGGCCGATGACAGGATCGCGCAGTCGGCGAGCATCGCCGCGTCGTCGACCACCGCCCCGGCGCCGATCCAGCAGCCGTCGATGCGGGTGGTGTGGCGGATCCGCGCCCCGCGCCGGACCCAGGTCACCGGCCCGGCCACCGCGGCGCGGTAGCGGGCGGCAGCCTCGCGGATGAGCCCCTGGCCGGCGGCATCGGCGCGCTCCTTGGCGATCTGCGCGGCGTCGGCGAGCAGCAACTCGCCCCACAGGGGCACCTCGCGGCCGCCGGTCTCGGGGCCGATGGGGATCAGGGCGCCGCAGCCATAGGCGCCGTCCGGGCGGCCGGTGATCGAGCCGATGTCCGCCAGGACCGCCTCGCGGTCCACCACCACCTGGGCGGCGAAGCGCACGCTTTCGAGCAGAGCATCGTTGCCGATCTGGCAGTCCGCCAGGGTGCAGTCGTAGATGCCGCTCGCCAGGCGCAGCCCGGGCAGCACCTCGACCTCGGCGCTGAACCGGCCGAGCACGCAGCGCCCGCGCAGGTGGGTGCGGCGGACCCGGAACGGATCGAAATCCTTGGCCACCTGGACCAGGGACCAGTCGTCGGCGCGGCAGCCGCGGTCCTCCATCACCGCGATCTCCTCGCGGCTCAGGTCGCGCAGGAGCAGGCCGAGCACGTTGTCCGGCCGGCGGGCCCGCAGCCGGGCCGCCTCGACCAGCTCGCCGCTCGCCCCGATGCGGGCGGCGATGTCCGCCAGGGAACCCGCCGCCGGCCCGGGACACACCGCGGTCATGCCAGCTTCTCGACGGTCTTGGGCGCCAGCTTCATGGCCGCGTCGCGGTCGGCGATCACCGTCAGGTTCTTGTGGCCGATGAGCAGGCTCGCGGGATGGGTCGGACCCGGGCGTCCTTCGAGCATCTTCTGCAGGGCGTCGGCCTTGCCCACACCGGTGGCGACCAGGATCACCCGGTCGCTTTCCAGGATCGTCGCCATGCCCATCGCCACCGCCTTGCCCGGCGTCTCGTCGAGATGCTTGAAGCGCTCGCCGCCGCTGATGGCCGCCAGGGTGGACGGGGTCAGGTCGACCAGCCGGGTGCGGCTCTTCGGGCTGCTGCCCGGCTCGTTGAGGCCCACATGGCCGTTGTGGCCGAGGCCGAGCACCACGAGGTTGATCCCGCCCCGGGCCTGGATGAGCAGGTCGTAGGCCTGGCACTCCGCATCCAGGTCCTTGCTGTCGCCGCGCGGCACGTGGGTCTGGCAGAGGGGCAGATCGATCTGCCAGAACAGCGAGGAATTCATCAGGAACCGCGTCGAACGCGGATCGTTGGGCTTGAGCCCCACGTACTCGTCGGTGTTGAAGGTGCTGACCCAGCGGAAGCTGAACCCGCCGTCCTGGTGGAAGCGGCGCACCACCTCGGAATAGGCGATCAGGCTGGTGGTGCCGGCGGACA
>CAMCAC010000198.1 GCA_945872305.1 Candidatus Kuenenia stuttgartensis
CCGGCACCGACCTGTCGCGCAGCGCTTCCGCCACCCGGGGGGCGGGCAACCGGTTCCTGGTCCGGGCCAACGCCATGCCGGGAACCCCGCGGGCCGCCACCCACGGATCCACCGCCAACGCGGTGGTCGAAGACGAGTCGGGCAAGCTCGACGCCGCCACCCTCGGTGAGGAGGGCTGGGGCCGGCTCCTGGCCGCGGTCGGCATCACGGACTGGCAGGGCGTTCCCCAGTGGCGGTGGTTCGATGAGGCCGAAGGCGCATCGCGCTTTGCCGCCGGGACCCTGGCCCGGGACGGGGCGGGGTACGAGATCTACGGTGAATGGACCCGCAACGGCACCCGGGGCCAGCTTGCCCGGACCCTGGCCCAGGCGGGCCTGCAATTGCCAGTGACCGGCCACCGGCTGGCCCACATCGATCAACTCCTGCTGGTTGATCCGCGCCGGGTGCCCGCCCTCAATCCGGTGGTGCCCATGATGCGGATCGACAATCCCCAGCCGTGGGAGTCACCGCCGCGCCGGGATCCGCACTATGCTGTCCGTCAGTGGTCGGGGCTGACCCCCCCGCCGAACCGGCATCAGGTGCCCAACCCGACCGTCGCCGGTGGCGCTCGGCGTGAGCCCCTGTCCCGGGCCGAACTGGAGTTGCTGCGTCCGCACCTGACCGTGCATGTCCCGGCCCAGGCCCGGGCCGGCATGGTCGATATCGGGACCTCCCTCGGCACTTTCGACACCAGCCCGACCAGCAACGCCACCGATGTGACGGTGCTGGATGCCGGAACCTATCCCCTGGACCAATGGCTTGCCGGCGAACGGCCCCTGCCCAACGACCCGACCCTGACCAACCTGGGCATCGTCGAAGCGACCGGCAATGGCAACAGCACGGTGCGCGGCGTCAATTACAGCACCAGTGCCCCACGGCTGGCAGAGACGGGCGAAGGCATCGCCTTCCTCCTCCCCCCCACGGTGAATCCCAACACGGCCGGCGATGCGGTCCTGGCGACGCTGGTCCATCCCGCCACCGCGGGCGCCACCCGGGTCGCGGACCTGGTCCCCCTGAGCCGGGCGGATGGAACCGCCATGGTCGATCCGGTGGCGGTCCCGCCGGTATCCCCGAACGTCCGTGGCCCGCTCCACCCGGCGGAGCATCCGCAGTCCGCGGGAGTCGTCACCGTCGAGAGCCACGGCGCCGGTCTGGATGGCGCCGCCCGGCGCACCGCCGGCGAGGAACGCCGGCTGGTGATCCAGGCGGTGGACCAGGAAGGCAGCACCGTCCGCCGGTGGACGACCCAGGCAGACTGGTGGGCGCTGGCCGCCAACCGGCAGGTCGCCAATCTCATCGCCGCACCCCTGTCCGGCCGGACGAGCGGATCGCCGAGGCTGGTCGAGGCGATCCTTGATCCCACCGGGCCCCGTGGCCAGTTCGACCAGCCGGGCCGGCTCATCGCCGGACCCTTGCCCCCCTTCAGCCAGAACGCCGAATGGCCCGCGACCTGGCGGGTGGATTTCGGGTTCGATGCCGCGGTCGCCGCGGCCCAGGCTGATGCGCCGTGGGGACCGGCCGACAACCGCACCGACCCCAGCGGCGCCCAGGTCGCCCTGCTCACCGACGGGGCGCGGCTGACCGGTGCCGGCGTCGCTGGCTATCTGCTCGCGGCCACGGCCCAGACACCGATGCCCCTCCTCCCCAGCGCCCTGAGCGTCGACGCCACCGGGCTGGGGCCGTCCTGGCTCTCGCTCCATGTCCGTTTCGACGACCCGGCCACTCCGGCGACCCTGCTCGCCAGCCGCGCCCCGGTCAACGGCTCCGCCACCAGCACCCTGGGCGTCGAGATCAGCGGCGCCGCCGCCAGCAACGACAGCCAGCACCGCTGGGAGCTGCTGTACGACGCCGACGAAAGCGTGCTCCGCCTGGTGGTGGCGAACGGCGCCATCCCGGCCAGCGGCACCAGCGGCCTCCTGGCGGGCTGGGACGATCCCAAGACCGAGATCCTGGATGAACGGGCCCTGGGGGCCGGGGCGTCGGATGCCGGCGATCTCGCCCAGATGGATCCGATCGGCACCGCGGGCATGCCCCTGGCCGCTCCGGAGCTGCGGGTGCGCTTCACTCCCGTGAAGGACCGCTGGTACCACCTGCTCATCGTCCAGGTCCATGACCAGCCGGGCGGTACCGCCATCCTGATCGATGGCCTGCTCGGCCAGGACTGGGCGAACACCGGCGGCGCTTCGCTGGCTGCCCAGGGCGACTATGTCGCCCTTCCGTCACTGCGGCTGGGGAATGCCCTGCCTGCGGTGGATGCGAGCGTCGTCGGCGGTGCCGGGCTGTGGGTGGAACGCATCACCCTGGAGCCGCCACCGGGCTTCGCCGCGGTGGACCTGCTGCCAGCGCGCGGACTGGTGCGCATCCACGACGAGTACATCGCCTATGGCAGTCTGGACGGCAACGATCTGGTCGGCTGCATCCGCGCCCGGCGGGTGAACACCAATACCGTCGCCGCGGGCGAGCAATGGCCCCAGACCCAGAACCATGCCGCCGGAAGCCGGGTGTTGCCGGGTTGGTACCGGTACGACGTCCGCGGCGGGTCCTTGTACCCTGGTTCGACCCGGCTGGCCCAGGAGTTGGGCACCGGTCATGACGAACCATCCCCCACCTTTCCCAAGGCCCAGGTCGCCGGCTGGACTGGTCCCGGACCAACCCTGATTGGGAGCTACCACGCCCTGGATGACCTGCGGGCATCGGCGACCCCGGCCAACCTGCGTTTCCGGACCTGGGGCTGGATCGAGGCACCCACCGTCCAACCACCGAACGCGACCTATCCGACCGGCTACCGCCGCCTGGATCTGAGCACCACCGCGGTGCTCGACGAACAGCTCGGCGACTGGCCGAGTACAGGTCAGGTCCGCTTTTTCCGCATGAGTGACAATGGCGAGGCTTTCGCCACCCGTTGGTTCACCCGTACCGGCAACACCCTGACCCTGGCTCCGGCCAATACGCAGGTCGTGGACCTCGGCCTCTCGGATGCGGTCTATGCGCTGGTCACCAGTGTCCGCATTGCTGACTATCCCTCCGGTTTCAACCTGAGCCAATCGCAGTCGCAGGCGAAAGCTGTCCAGGCAACCGCGCCAGACGGTCGGGTGGAGTGGTTGCGGTACACCTCGGCCACCACGCCCGGTGTGATCGATGGACATTACCTCATCGATGGAACGACTCAGGTCAATGGCCCGCCAATCTTCCAAGGTGGCTTTCCCTACCTGCGCAATGCCTTGGCCAGTTTCCGGGGCAGCATGCGGACCGCATTCCTGGACGAAGCGACACTGCGCCCCTTTGGAAGCATCCCCATCGACAGCGAGATCCTGCCGGTGCAGGACGAAGGTGCGGGCCACAACATCTACGGCCTTGAATCCGGCGATGTGGTGACCCTGGTCCCAGCCGGCACCTGGCGCCCAGACCTGCGACCGGTCCAGATGCATGTCCGCTTCGCCGCCAGCGACGGCTTCGCCTGGAACCCGCCAGCCCAAGGTCGGTTCGACACCAAGAACCAGTGGTTCACCTTCACCCAGCCGCTCTCCGCCAGCGCCCCGTCGCCATCACAGGGCCTGTCAGTGGTGGTCGGCCGCGGCTGGACCGGCGGCCAATCCATGAGCACGGATTCCTTCATTCACCCGCGCACCGGCCTGATGCCCAGGATCGAAGCCTTTGGCGACGGCTTCGCCGCCATGGGGGATCCGCAGTGGGGACCACGCACCGCCCTCGGTCCCGATCGGGACCGGGGCAGCCCGTGGACCGAGGTGGCGGGATTCCAACTCGATGCGGTGGGCGCCGGGGCGCTCACGGGAGTCGATGGGTTGCAACCCGGGGGCTTCGGCATCTCCACCTTGGGCGGCGGCCTCCTCGATGCGATCCCGGCCAGCGGCGGCCTGCCCATGTCCGTGACCGCAAGCCGCATCGCGAACTCCAACCCGTTGCTGTATCTGCCCCTGTTCCGCAAGCCGATGGGATTGGTCCTGATCGATGGTGAGGTCTTCGCCTATCGGCGGCCCGACCGTCAGCGTCTGCATGAGGCGATCCTCATCGCCCGGGGCCTGCTCGGCACCCGGTCGGTGGAGCACCGGCTGTCCAAATCCAGCGCCTATGCCAACAAGCCCGCCGACGGCATCCTGTCCGCCATCGAACTGCCCATAGGTCCGATCGGCATCCTGGGCGACCACAGCGGTGTGACCGTCTACGGAGAGGGTCAGACCGACGGGCACAGTTCGTTGCCCCCCGATGCTGCCATCGGCCACTCCATCCGCACCGGACCGAACTCTGCGGATCTGTTTCCCGGAGCCTATCCCAACGAATACCAGGCCCCCGCATTCGTGATCAGCCTGCCGGACGGCAGCAGCATCGAGGCCCTGGCACTGCTGCCCGACCCGGTCCGGTCGGCGACCTACCCGAATGCGCCGCCGCCGACCAATGGGCAGGTGCCGACCCGAACCCTCCCTGGCAAGGCGCTCACCGCCCCCTGGTTGCGCGGCATGTGGGGAACCGGGGTCCGCGATTGGCAAGGCGGTCAGGGCGACGGCCTTGATCCGGTGATCATCCCCTGGTGGCCGCGCCATGCGAGCGCGCTGCCGTACACGATGCCCTCCGAGCAGCGCGTCCTGTCGGGGCTGCTCCGGTCGCGCCGCTACCAGTGGGCCGGCCCGGCGATCCGGCTGCACGGGATGCGGGTGGACCGTGGACCGGTCGGCCACTCGTTCACCACTGTCCCCTCCACCGGCGGGCTCAGCCGGCCGGAGCTGCGCGGCTTTGCGCCGCTGGTCGGGGCGACCCCGGCCCAACTCTTTGACTGGAGCAGCGCGATCCCCCTCTCCGATAGCAGCGGGACCTGGAGCGGTGGCCCGGCGGCGGAAGTGGACGGCGCCGAGTACCGGCACCATCTCGTCTACCTGCGGGCGGACAGCGGGTGGTCGGTCATCCCCGATGCCGCCGCGGAACGCCTGGAGATCACCACGGGTGAGGTCCGTGCAGCGGCCCCCGTCCGCATCCTGGCCAGCGAGGCCGGGCGATGAGCCTGCGACGGGGATTCACCCTGGTCGAGATCATGGTCTCCCTCGGCATCTTCGCCGTGGTCGGGATCATCATCACCTCGGTCCTGCTGTCGGCGACCCGGCTCTTCGGCAG
>CAMCAC010000199.1 GCA_945872305.1 Candidatus Kuenenia stuttgartensis
TGTGCAGCTGCTTGCACGGCACGCCCATCTTCTCGACCACGTACTTGTCCTTGATGCCGCTGCAGAAGATGTCGGGCTTGTAGATGGCGATCAGCTTCTCCATCTCGTGGTGGCTGATGTCGTCGATGACCAGGGTGCCCTTCTTCATCTGGGCCATCATGCCGTCGTAGTCGCTGAACGCGAAGCCGGCCTTTTCCATCTCCGCGCGCTCCTCCGCGGTCTTGGGCGGCGCGAAGCGGGTGGGGTCGGCCTCGATGTGCAGCTCCTCGATGTTGCGGCTGTCCGCATCGACCTTGATCGACGGGATGACCCGGCGGCTCTCGTAGTCGTCGCGGTGGGCGAACTCGTACCCGGCGCTGACCGTGACCATGCCGACGTCGGCGAACAGGTCCTGGTAGTGGTGGGCGCGGGAGCCGCCGACGAACAGCATCGCGGTGCGGCCCTGGAGCCGGCCGCGGACCTCGGTGCGGACGGCGTCGATGGCGGCCAGCTCCTCGGCGATCACCGTCTCGACCCGCGCCTTCAGGTCTGCGTTGCCGAAGTACTCGGCGATCTTGCGCAGGCTCTTGGCGGTGGCGTCGGCGCCGATGAAGTTGACCTTGAACCACGGGATTCCGAACTTCTTCTCCATCATCTCGGCCATGTAGTTGATCGAGCGGTGGCACATCACCACGTTGAGCTTGGCGTTGTGGCTGGCGGCGATGTCGTCGTACTTCACGTTGCCGGAGAAGGTCGAGACGAGGTGGATTCCGCACTTGTCGAGGATGCGCTCGATCTCGAAGGCGTCGCCGCCGATGTTGTACTCGCCGAGCATGTTGATCGAGAACGGATGGTCGATCGCGGTGTCGTTCTCGCCGACCACGTTCTTGAACAGGCCGTTGTTGGCGATGTGGTGGCCGGCCGACTGCGACACGCCCTTGTAGCCCTCGCAGGAGAAGCCGAACACGTTGATGCCGAGCTCCTCCTTCATCTGGCGGGCGACGGCGTGGACATCGTCGCCGATCAGGCCGACCGGGCAGGTGCTGAACAGGGCGATGGCCCGCGGCTTGAAGGCGGCATGGGCCTCGCGCACCGCCTGGGCCAGCTTCTTCTCGCCGCCGAAGACGATGTCCTCGTCCTGCATGTCGGTGGTGAAGGCGTAGGGGATGTAGTTCTGGATCCCGTCGCCGGTGGCGGCCTGGTTCCGCCGCGACATCCAGGCGTAGTAGCTGCACCCCACCGGCCCGTGGACGATGTGGATCATGTCCTTGATCGGGCCCAGGACCACACCCTTGCAACCGGCGTAGCAGCAGCCGCGCTGGGTGATCGACCCGGGGATGGTGCGCACGTTGGCCTCGATCTCGGGCGGAGCCTCGGGATCGTTGACCAGGATGTGCTTGGCCCGCTTCTTGCCGACCTTGGCCGGATAGGCCTTGAGCAGCTCGTCGCGCACCGCGTCAGGGGATGGGATGGAGGTTTGCATGGGAATCCTATGGGGTTTCGTGCGCGCGGTGCGCGCGTTTCGAGCCGGCTGCTCCGGCGTTGCGGGCGCGCAGTGCGCGCGTTGCGGCATGTCGCAACGCCAGACGGAGTCCGGCCCGCAACGCCGGCCAGGCCGGCCCGCAACGCCGGCCTCAGCCGGCCCGCAACCGCGTCATCAGGCTGCCAGCCCGTACCTCACGAGCAGCGCTTCCAGCTCTTCCATGGTCAGCGGATCGGGCACCACGAAGTTGGTGTTCTGGTCGATCTTGCGGGCCAGGGTGCGGTACTCATCGGCCTGGCCGGCGGTGGGGGCATACTCGATCACCGTCTTGCGGTTCAATTCCGCGTGCTGCACCACGTTGTCGCGCGGCACGAAGTGGATCATCTGGGTTCCCAGGCGGGCGGCCAGGGCTTCGATCAGTTCGCGCTCGAAGTCGCACTTGCGGCTGTTGCAGATCAGGCCACCAAGGCGGACCTTGCCGGTCTGGGCGAATTTGACGATGCCTTTGCAGATGTTGTTGGCCGCGTACATGGCCATCATCTCGCCGGAGACCACGATGTAGATCTCCTCCGCCTTGCCGTCGCGGATCGGCATCGCGAAACCGCCGCACACCACGTCGCCGAGCACGTCGTAGAACGTGTAGTCGAGATGCTTGTCGGCGTCATAGGCGCCGAGCTGCTCAAGCATGTTGATCGAGGTGATGATCCCCCGACCGGCGCAGCCGACACCCGGCTCCGGGCCGCCGGACTCGACGCAGCGGGTGTTGCAGAACCCGGGCTTGAGGACCTCCCCCAGCTCCACGTCCTCGCCCTCGTCGCGCAAGGTGTCGAGGACGGTCTTCTGGGCGAGGCCGCCAAGCAGCAGGCGGGTCGAGTCGGCCTTGGGGTCGCAGCCGACCACCATGACCTTCTTGCCCATCTCGGCGAGGCCGGCGACGGTGTTCTGGGTGGTGGTGGATTTTCCGATGCCGCCCTTGCCGTAGATGGCGATCTTGCGCATGGGGTCACTCCTGGGGTGTGCGGGTCGTCCGCGGTGTCGCTGATCCCTATTGCGCGCCCCGTGCCAAGGCATCGGTCCACGATATTGCAGGCATTTACAGGACCGACCCCGACGGATGCGGTACGGATGCGAACCGCGGGGCTGCCCCGCCGGTACGATTCCGTACCGGCGGGCCGTCACCCGGCGCCGTGGCGCAGACAGGCGTCGGCGAAGGTCTCGGCGGCAGCGTGCAGGTCACGGCTGCGCGGCAGGCAGGTCAGCCAGGTCCGCGGCAATCCGGACAGGCCGCAGCGCAGACCGGCAAGGCCGCCGACCACTGCCGCGGTGGTGTCGGTGTCCCCGCCCAGGTTGACCGCGGCGAGGACCGCCTCGGCGAATCCCTCATGCCGATCCAGGCACCAGGCGGCGGCGACCATCGTCGACACCACATGGCCATCACTGGGGATGCGTTCCCGCGGCCCATCGAGGAATGCCGGTGACAACAGGGGCTCCAGGGCCGGACGGTGCTCCGCCGGCACCGCGGGGAGCCAGGCACGGATCGCCGCCGCCAGGGCGACCCGGAGGGGTCGGCCCGACAAGAGCCGCGCGGTGAGCAGGCCGTGCAGGGCGCAGACCAGCCGGGACCGCGGATGGGCGTGGGTAAGGGCGCTCGCCTCGCCCAGCCGGGCGATCAGGGTCAGGTCCGGGGCTGCGGACCACCAGCAGGACACCGGCAGGATGCGCATCAGCGAACCGTTGCCGTTGTCCCGTTCACCGCGCCCGCCGATCTCGGTGGCGGGGGCTCCGGCGGCCCAGCGACGCAGGGCTTCGCGGGTGGTGCGGCCGATGTCGAACACCCGGCCGTGGCTGCTGAAACAGGCCCGTTCCTGCCAATCGCGGAAGGCGTCGAGATGGCGGCCGGGATCCCAGCCGTGGGCGGCGAAGGCCTCGGCGTGGGCGAGGGCCAGGGCGCCGTCGTCGCTCCAGGCGCCGGGCGGTTGGCCGTGCATGCCGAAACCGCGCAGCCCGGCCACCGGATCGAGATCGCGCTCGGCCCGGGTCGAGAATTCCACCGGCACCCCCAGGGCATCGCCGACCACCAGCCCGACCAGGCCGCCCATCAGGCGGTCCCGGGGCAGCAGCCGGGGCATCACCACCGCAGGGTCCCGACCCGGTAATCGCCACCGAGCACGATGTGCTCCTGCTCCCCGGCGAGCAGCCCCGGCAGGAGCCCGGAGCAGCACACGATCTTGGCCAGGGGCACCCGCACCACCCACACCCGGGAACCGAACTCCCAGGCGGTCTCCCGGTCGGCGGTGAACGAGCTCACCGCGTTGAACTCCACCAGGGTGCCGTCGCCCTCCTTTACCATATAGGCCTCGGGGTCATGGCTGCCGCGGTAGAGGGTGGTCCAGCGCTCGCCGGGATGGCGGCGGGCGAGCTCCACCTGGGTGAAGCGGTAGAGCAGGTCGAGCTGATCAAGGAGCCCGCCGGCGGCGCCGCGCCGGCGGCTGCCGGCGTAGCGGTCGTCCTGTTCCGGATCCGCGAGCCGGCCGCCGTGGTGGAGCACCCGCAGGCCGAAACGGGATTCGGCCCAGCCCTTGAGCACCGCCCCGGAGGCCCCGTTGCTGTCCACCGCCCAGCCACGCAGGACCGCTGGGAATCCCCGCCGCTCCCGCTCGGCCAGGGCCGGCCGGCGCTCCGGCGGCTCATGCAGCCAGGCCGCCGCCAGGGCGTAGTCGCGGAACACCGCCGCCCGTTCCGCGGGATCGTCGAGGCGGGCGAGCAGGGCGAACAGTCCCGCATCCGGATCCGCCGCCCCGCCCAGGGACACCGGCCGGGGATCATCCTGGAAGCGCTGGGAGGCGAACGCCCCGGGATCGATGTCGCTGCGGTGCAGGATCGGCCCGCTGATGTACCACCGGGTTTCGGGGTCGGGATTTCGGGTTTCGATGGGGACATGCTGCGCTGCCGCACCGTGCTCCCCCCGCCGGTGCGCCGTGGTCACGGATGCATCTCCGCCGCCACCAGCCCTCGCTGCACAAAGAGCCCCCCCCTGGGACCGCCGGTTTCCAACCGGCCCGGACCCCAGGGCCGGCAGTCCTCCAGGAACCCGCCTGCCCCAGGCTTCACCGGAACCGCTCCGGATCGATGCCGTACTGCTTGATTTTATACTGGATGACCCGCTTGGTCATGGCCAGCCGCTGGGCGGCCTGGGTCTGGTTGCCGCCGGTGTCCTTGAGCGCTTCGCTGATCAGGCCGATCTCGTAGGCGGCGACCCGGCTGGCGAAATCGCCCTCGTCCGGGTCGCGGCCGGCGGCGGCGTAACGCCGCATCTGCAAGGACGGTGGCAGATGGTGGCCGTGGATGACCTCGCCGTCGGCGAGGACGACGGCGCGTTCGATGACGTTCTCCAGTTCCCGCACATTGCCCGGCCAGTGGTAGGCGGTGAGCATGTCGATGGCCGGGGTGTCGAGGCGGAAGATGCGCTTGCCCTGGGCGGCGGCAAAGCGCTCCACGAAGCGGTCGACGAGGAGCATGATGTCCGCCTTGCCCCGGTCGCGCAGAGGCGGCAGGTGGATGGGGAACACGCTCAGACGGTAGAACAGGTCGGAACGGAATGAGCCCTCGGCGATGGCCGCGGCGAAGTCGCGGTTGGTGGCGGCGACGATGCGCGCCTGGCTGGTCAGGACCTCG
>CAMCAC010000200.1 GCA_945872305.1 Candidatus Kuenenia stuttgartensis
GGGTGTGCGCCTGTTCCACCATGCGCGCCGCCTCGTCCCGGCCGAGCCAGCGGTCCACGGCGACGTGGATCAGGTACAGCAACGGCGTCAGGGCCACGGCGATGGCGAACTTGTAGGTGTAGTTGGTGATGCTGATGGACCAGGCGGTCGCGGCGGACATGGGCTCACCTCCGATGCCGAACAGTCCGGGCAGGATCACGAAGGCCATGAAGATGACCACAAAGGTGTCGATGAGCTGGCTGACCACCGTGCTGCCCTGGGCGCGCAGCCACAGCGCCTTCCCGGCGGTTGCCCGGCGCAACCACGAGAACACCATCACATCCAGCAATTGACCAACCAGGAACGCGCACATCGAGGCGATGACGATCGCCAGCGACGCCGCGAAGGCGAGCTGGTAGGCGGCGTGGGCGTGGGCGTTGCGCAAGGTCGGGTCCGTCGGATCGATCGGAGCGGGAAGGGGTCCGAACTGGATGGTCGGGACCTCGGCCGCGGCCTGGACCACCACCTGCAGGATGAGGCTGATCGCCACCGCCAGGATGGTGAACAGGCGGACCGTCTTCAGACCGAAGTACTCGTTGATGATGTCGGTGAGGATGAAGG
This sequence comes from Candidatus Kuenenia stuttgartensis, assembly GCA_945872305.1. Lineage (GTDB taxonomy): Bacteria > Planctomycetota > UBA11346 > UBA11346 > UBA11346 > CAMCAC01. The sequence goes on from CAMCAC010000200.1 coordinate 601, forward strand.
TGAGCGGGAATGCCAGGATGCCGGCGGTGGCGACAAAGGCGGCATCCTTTCCCAGGCCGAGATCATCCGGACCCACCCCGAACAGGGTGAAGGTGAACAATTTCGTGCCGATCAGGTTCGACGCGACGAAGAAGCCGATGAAGGCCGTGAGCAGGGTCAGGAGCAGGGTCTGGCGGCGGTCGCTGGGCATGGGCCCGTCCTGCGGGTCGGGACCGGGCGGGCAATGCCGCATCCTGTCCAGGTTGCGGCACAACCCGTCGCACAGGCCGTGCGGGAGGCTGTGCGCGGCATGGTGGACACCCGGGGATCCGCCGCCACGGTGCCCCCGCGGAGCCGAAACCCCACCATGAAGATCCACGAGTTCCAGGCCAAGCAGCTGTTCAAGCAGCATGGCGTCCCCGTCCTCCGCGGCATCGCCGTGAAGACCGCCGAGGAGGCTGGCAAGGCCGCCCGCGAGTTGGGCTCCCCCGTGGTGGTGGTGAAGTCCCAGATCCACGCCGGCGGCCGCGGCAAGGGCACGGTCTTCGCCGACGAGGCGATGACCACCAAGGTCATGGACGGCGGTGTGAAGCTGGTCAAGAGCCCCGGCGAGGCCGAGACCATGGCCGCCAATCTGCTCGGCAACTGGCTCAAGACCATCCAGACCGGCGACGGCTGCAAACAGGTCCACACCGTCTATGTCGAGGACGGCTGCCGGATCGCCAAGGAACTCTACCTGTCGATCCTCCTCGACCGCGCCGCCGGCCTCCCGGTGCTGATCGTGTCGAGCGAAGGTGGCATGGACATCGAGGAGGTCGCCTTCCATTCGCCGGAGAAGATCCTGCGTGTGCACTTCGACCCCCACGCCGGACTCGCCGACCATCAGGCCCGCCTGCTCGGCTTCCGCATGGGCCTGACCCCGGCCCAGGTCGGCAGCTTCGTCAAGACCGCCAAGGCGGTCGCCGCCTGCTTCCTGGCCACCGACGCGGACATGCTGGAGATCAACCCCCTCGTCGTCACCGCCGACGACCAGGTGATCGCCCTCGACGGCAAGATGTCCTTCGACGACAATGCCCTGTTCCGCCACGCGGACATCGCGGCGATGCTTGACCCCTACGAGGAGGACGCCGCCGAGCTTGAGGCCAAGCGCCACGACATGGCCTTCGTCAAGCTCAATGGCAACATCGGCTGCCTGGTCAACGGCGCCGGCCTCGCGATGGCGACCATGGACGCCATCGCCCTGTACGGCGCCGAGTTCGGCGCCTTCCCGGCCAACTTCCTCGACGTCGGCGGCGGCGCGACCGCCGAGAAGGTCACCACCGCCTTCAAGCTGATCCTCAAGGACACCGCGGTCGAGGCCATCCTGGTCAATATCTTCGGCGGCATCATGAAGTGCGACACCATCGCCACCGGCGTGCTCACCGCCGTGCGCGAGGTCGGCCTGGACCGCCCCCTCGTGGTGCGCCTCGAAGGCACCAATGTCGAGGCCGGCAAGAAGCTGATCACCGAGAGCGGCTTGGCGGTCATCGCCGCCGACGACCTGCGCGACGGCTGCCGCAAGGCCGCCGAGGCCGCCCAGCAGTGGCGCCTGGCCAAGGGCATGCCCGCCCGGCCCGCCCTGCCGGTTCCCCCGCCCATCGCCCACATCCCGAGCGCCGCCACCGTGGCCGCCAACAAGGCCAAGGCCGTCGCCCCGGCGGCGAAGAAGCGCGGCCGGGCCGCCAAACCCAAGCCCGAGGGCGCGGTTGCTGCGACGCCCAAGAAGCGCGGACGCCCCGCCAAGCCGAAGCCCGAGGGCGTGGTTGCTGCGGCGCCCAAGAAGCGCGGCCGCCCCGCCAAGCCCAAGCCGGAAGGTGCCGTTGCCGCCACTCCGAAGAAGCGCGGCCGTCCCGCCAAGCCCAAGCCCGAGGGTGCCGTTGCTGCCGCCCCGAAGAAGCGTGGCCGTCCCGCCAAGCCCAAGCCGGAAGGCGCCGCCAGCGCCGCCCCCAAGCGCCGCGGCCGCCCGCCGAAGACCAAGGCCTGAACCCCCACCTGCACGACTGAGAGCACCCCATGTCCGTCCTCGTCGACAAGAACACCAAGCTCATCTGCCAGGGCATCACCGGCAAGGTGGGGACCTTCCACTCGAACGGCGCCATCAGCTACGGCACCGACTTCGTCGGCGGCGTGACCCCCGGCAAGGGCGGCGCGCTGTGGACCGCCGACAACGGCAAGTCCTACCCGGTGTTCAACACCGTGGCCGAGGCCATGGCCCAGACCGGCGCCAATGCGACCATGATCTTCGTGCCGCCCCCGGGCGCCGCGGACGCGATCCTGGAAGCCATCGCCGCCGGCATGCCCCTGATCGTCTGCATCACCGAAGGCATCCCCGCCCGGGACATGTACGCGGTCAAGAAGGCCCTGGAGGGCTCGAAGTCCCGCCTGATCGGCCCCAACTGCCCCGGCGTGATCACCCCCGGCCAGTGCAAGATCGGCATCATGCCGGGCTACATCCACAAGCCCGGCAGCACCGGTATCGTCAGCCGCTCCGGCACCCTGACCTATGAAGCGGTGTTCCAGAGCACCAATGCCGGACTCGGCCAGAGCACCTGCATCGGCATCGGCGGCGACCCGATCAAAGGCACCGACTTCATCGACGCCCTCCAGCTCTTCCAGGACGATGCCCAGACCGAGCAGATCATCATGATCGGCGAGATCGGCGGCGATTCCGAGGAGCGCGCCTGCCAGTTCATCAAGGCGCATGTGACCAAGCCGGTGGTCGGCTTCATCGGCGGCACCCGCGCCCCCAAGGGCAAGCGCATGGGCCACGCCGGCGCCATCGTCCAGGGCAACGCCGGCTCCGCCGACAGCAAGCTGGCCGCCATGCGCGATGCCGGCGTCTTCATCGCCGAGTCGCCCGCCACCCTCGGCGAGACGCTCAAGCAGGCGGTCGCCGCCTGGGGCCGCGCCGCGGGCTGAGCCCGTGGCCACCACCCTCCGCGACATCGCCGCCGCCTGCGGCTGCGACACCAGCACCGTCTCCCGCGCCCTGCGCGGGGACGGACGGCTGTCCGCGGACCTGCGTGACCGGATCATCGCCACCGCCGCCCGGCTCGGCTATCGCCCGAACCTGGCCGCCCGCCATCTGGTCACCGGCCGGACCCGCACCGTGTGGATGCTGTCCGGCGGCCTGGAAGCGCCCACCGACCACCTTCCCGCCATCGCCGCCGCGAGCCACCTGCGTGGCCGCGGCTACGATCTCCTGGTGGCGGTGCACCAAGGAGACCGCGAAGGGCATGACCGGCTGCTCGGACGCATGCGTCAGCAGGTCTGCGATGGGGCGATCATCCTCGCCAGCCACCTTGACCAGGACAGCCATGCCCTGGTCGCACTGGCAGCCACCGGCTTTCCAATCGTCTTCGTCGATCGACATGTGCCCGGCATTCCCGCGCCGGTGGTGACGAGCGCCAACAAAGCGGCCTGCGCCGGACTGGTGGCGGCAGCGGCCGCAGCGGGAGCCCAACGTGCCGTGATCCTGTTCGGGAGACGGAATACCGTCGACAGTGAGCGGCTTGATGCGACCCATGCCGCCCTTCGGGACCATGGCATGGTCGCAGATGGGAGAGGTCCGGTGGCGATCCTGGGACAGGATGAGCAGGTGATCCGTCGGATCATGGATCAACAGGGCATCCATCCATGCATGATCGGCGTGTTCGACCGGTGGACGGGTCCGGCGCCACAGGACTGCACGGTGGTGGTCCAGCCCCAGGATTTCACATCCATGGCGGAAGTGGCATCGGACCTGCTGCTTGATCGCATGGAGCAGCACGTGGCCCCCTCCGGGAAGCACGAAATACCGTGCCCGGCCGCCATCCGCATCGGCTGAATCCAGCCAAGCATCCAGACCTTCGCTGCGGACCAGGCTCAGGATGCTTCCTGGGAAGCGGGGCCACATGCACCGACTCCATCCCAGATGGCAGACGGCGAGCCCGCAGGTCGACTCGCCGACACCATGACCGAGCGCCGGCCGCACCGCAGCCATCCCAGGATCAGCCATCGGATCGCATTCATTACCGGTTGCGAATCGCGGTCATGATTCGCATGACAAACCAGCATGGTATCGGATCCATCCGGGAGTCACGATACGGTCTTCACCTGATAGGGCATGGATCAGCATCCTGGCATGCTTCCGTCCCATCCAGGTGGGGGCTCATCTCTTGGAGATGACCATCACCCACCCGGACAACCATGCGGTATTGCCGCGGGGACGTACGCGGCGTGAACTTCTCGTCACACGGATTATTCGATTGGTTACAGCCAGCAACATCGCTCCTCAGACCCCGGGCCGAGGAATTGCCTCCCCTGGTCCAGGAGTTGTTTGGACATGAGCAGCTTGAACTCCATGCCAGAGATCTCGGACGGGCCCAGGACGAGGTCCGAAG
>CAMCAC010000201.1 GCA_945872305.1 Candidatus Kuenenia stuttgartensis
GGATCACCGCCACCCTGCTCGCCGAGATGCCCGCTGGGGCCGGCACCGGGGTCCGCCTGCTGGTGGATCTGTGGACCGCCAGCCGGGAGCGGCCCGAACTGCTCGCCAAGGCCCAGGCCCGCATGGCGGAGATCGAAGGCCAGTGGGAGGGGGTCGTCGCCTACCTGATCGGCGCCGGCCAGGCCGCGGGCCGCTTCCGCGCCGGGGATCCCCGGGTCATCGCCCGCTGGCTCACCGCGACCATCGCCGGGGCCTGCTGGCAGGCGCCGTTCCGCACCGACCACGATCCCATCCGCTTTGCGGCGGACACCGCCGAGGCGTTGGTGGCGATGCTCTCGATCGGCGGTTGAGCTCCCCCGGAGCGCACCACGCCGTGGTGCGCGTATGGAATGCCCCCTTGCGCACCGCGGCGCGGTGCGCTCCGTGTTGCTTACGACGTCATCACTCCGGTCGCGGGTGACCAGAGGCTGCTTAGACCGCGGTGACAGTGCAATCCGGATGATCATCCAGCTCCGCCTGGAGCCGGGGATCGGCGCCGATGATCACGACCATGCGGTCGTCCTCGGCGGTCTCCTCCAGGATGGTGGCCCGGGAACGCAGGAAGGCGTCGAAGGCGCCGTTGGTCACCGGATAGGTGATGCGCAGGCGGGTGGTGCCGGAGACGACCTGGTCGCTGATCATCCGGCGCAGCTCGTCGAGGCCGTCGCCGAGAAGCGCGCTCACCGCCACCGAGTGCTGGTAGCGCTTGCGGTAGGCGCCGACCAGGGTCTTGGAGTACGCGCGGTCGCATTTGTTGAAGACCATGAGCACCGGCACCTCGCCGGCGCCGATGCCCGAGAGCACGCTCTCGACCGCCTCGATCTGCTGGTCCATGACCTGGCTGCTGGCATCCACCACATGGAGCAGCAGGTCCGCCTCGCGGACCTCGGCCAGGGTGGCGTGGAAGCTGGCGATCAGGCTGGGCGGCAGGTTGCGGATGAAGCCGACGGTGTCCGACAGGACCACGTTGCCGCCGCGCGGGAGCTGGGGCAGGAACAGCCGCGACGTGCGGGTGTCGAGGGTGGCGAACAGCCGGTCCTGGGCGAGGACATCCGCCTTGGTCAGGGCGTTCATCAGGGTGCTCTTGCCGGCGTTGGTGTAGCCGACCAGGCAGACGGTGAACGCCTCGCGGGAGCCGACGACGCGGTCGGTACGGGCGCTGATCGCCGCGAGCTCGTCGCGCAGGACCTGGATCCGCTTGCGGACCAGGCGGCGGTCCATCTCGATCTGCTTCTCGCCGGTTCCGGACAGGGCGCCGGAGCCCATGCCGCTGGTGCCCACGGACTGGCGGTCCAGGTGGGTCCACATCCGCTTCAGCCGCGAGCGGGTGTATTCCATCGACGCCAGCTCCACCGCCAGGCGGGCCTGGTGGGTGCGGGCGTTCTGGGCGAAGATCTCGAGGATCAGCTCGTCATAGTCGAAGACGTGGCAGCCGGTGGCTTCTTCCAGGTTGCGCTGCTGGCTGGGCGAGAGCTGGACGTCGAAGACGACCTCCTTGGCCCCGTGCTCCTTCACCGCGGCGACCAGCTCCTCGACCTTGCCGGAGCCGATGTAGGTGCGCGGGGTGATCTTGGCCACGTGCTGGCGGACCTCGGCCACCGGCTCCCGGCCGGCGGTGTCCATGAGCGAGCGCATCTCGCCGACCCGGTCCTCCTCGGTCTCCTTTTCCGCGGCGGGTACGGTGCACACGAGCACCGCGGGCATCGGCCCCTGGAGGATCTCCTTGGGCTGGCCCTTCATGGGAGCGCCTGCGGTGCGGCGGGGGTGCGGGGGAGCGGGGGAGCGGCGACAGGCATCGCCGGGAGGATCACGCCGCCGCCGGCGCGGGCAATCCGCGGATCCGGGCCCGGAAGCCGCGCAGGGTCTCCCAGCCGGCGGTGCTCGTACCGCCGCCGATGCCCGGCAGCAGGGTCGCCATGCGGTCGGCGTTGATGCGGTCCGCCACGCCCCACCACAGGCGCTCCCGGGCCGCCAGGCTCGCCCGGCAGCCGGCGGCGATGCGGGCCTGGGACTCGGCGTCCACCGCCAGGGTCATCAGGGCCTCCTCAAGCCAGGCGCCGTGGTCCTGGTCCTGTTCGGTGTGCATGGTGAAATAGAGGATCTCGGGCTCGGCGAAGCCGGCCTGGCGCAAGCCGCCGATGAAGCCGGCGAACATGGTCGGGATCGCCCACTCGTGGCCGGGGCCGACCGCGCCGAGCCCCTCCAGGAAGCCGCCATGGGCGCACAGGTGCAGGTGGTCCTCGATGAAGCCGGTGACCGCCGGGTGGAGGGGCTCGTCGTCCCAGGCGCCCTCGGGCCAGCCGGCGGCGCGCATGAAGTCCCGGTAATGGTCCGCGTGGTCGCGGCCGTCGGACCGTTCGCCGTACTCGTCGACCAGGACCTTGGCCAGCCACAGCTTGTCCCGGGACGACGGGGCGCTGAGCAGGAGCAGTTCCAGGTAGCGGGTGAAGGTCCCGACCAGCGGATAGTGCTGGCCGGAGAAGATGCGGAAATCCTGGCGGCAGCGCGGATCCATGGTCATCCGCCCGATCAGGCTGTGCCCGACCGCCGGATGGTGGAGGACCTCCTGGCGGAGATCGGCGAGGAACGCGCGGGGCGTCATGGCCGGGAGCATCCGTGCCGCATGCCGGGGCCAAGGGGGGCGCCGCCAGGGTTGCACCCCGGGCCCCGTCGCCATCCCATGGTCCCATGCGCCCCCGCCAGTTTGCGAGCGACACGTATGCCGGCATGCACCCCGCGGTCCTCGCGGCCATGGTCGAGGCGAACAGCGAACATGCCGCCGCCTATGGTGACGATGCCTGGACCCGGCGCGCCGCCGACCGCATCCGCGAAGTGTTTGCCCACGACGCGGAGGTGTTCTTCTGTCTGACCGGCACCGCGGCGAACGCCCTTGCCCTGGCACACCTCTGCCAGTCGTACCACAGCGTGCTGGCGGCGGACTGCGCCCATGTGGAGACGGACGAGTGCGGCGCGCCCGAGTATGCCAGCAATGGCGCCAAGCTCATCCTGATCCCCTCGGTGCACGGTCGGATCGATCCGGCGGGGATCCGCGAGGCCGCCGCCCGGCGCAAGGACATCCACTTCCCCAAGCCCCGGGCGGTGACGATCAGCAACACCACCGAGCTGGCCACGGTCTACACCCCGGACCAGGTGGCGGCGATCGGAGCCGCCTGCCGGGAGCTGGGATTGGCCCTGCACTGCGACGGGGCCCGGTTCGCCAATGCGGTGGCCGCCAGCGGCTGCCATCCCGCCGATCTCACCTGGCGGGCGGGGGTCGATGTGCTGTGCTTCGGCGGCAGCAAGAACGGCGCCTTCGCCACCGAGGCGGTGGTGTTCTTCGACCGCCGCCAGGCCCGGGAGTTCGAATACCGCTGCAAGCAGGCGGGCCAGCTCATCAGCAAGATGCGCTTCGTCGCCGCGCCCTGGGTCGCCCTGCTCGACGGCGAGCGCTGGCTCGACAACGGCCGCAACGCCAATGCCAGCGCCCGGACCCTGGCCGCGGCGGTGGCTGGCATTCCCGGGGTCACCGTCCTCCGCCCGCCCGAAGCCAACGCGGTGTTCGCCGACCTCGCCCCGGGCCTCGCCGAGGCGATGCACGCCAGGGGCTGGCATTTCTACAACTTCATCGGCGGCGCCCACCGCTGGATGTGCCCCTGGGACACCCGGCCCGAGGACGTCGCCGCCTTCGCCGCCGACCTGCGCGCCTGCGCGGGGGGCTCAGCCTCCTGATCCGTTGTCGAAGCCGACAGGAGATCGGGAGGGCGCGGAGGGCCGCGGAGACGACCAGAACCGGCTCCGCGGCCCTCCGCGCTCTCCCGACCTCCTCGTCACCTCGAAGGATCACCGACGGATGCCAGGGGTCTACCGCGCCCAGCGCACCCAGCGGGCGCCGTGGGCGGGGAGCGTCACCCTTCGCCGCCGACCTGCGCGCCTGCGCGGGGGACTCAGCCTCCTGATCCGTTGTCGAAGCCGACAGGAGATCGGGAGGGCGCGGAGGGCCGCGGAGACGACCAGAACAGGCTCCGCGGCCCTCCGCGCTCTCCCGACCTCCTGTTCACCTCGACGGATCACCGCCGGATGCCCGGGGCCTACCGCCCCCAGCGCACCCAGCGGGCGCCGTGGGCGGGCAGGGCCACCGCTGCTGGATCCACCGGGGTATCGGCCACCGCATCCACCGCCGCGCCGGTGCATCGGCCGCGGGTGTCCAGGGCGACGGTGCGCGCGGGGCCGTCGTTGATGAGCAGCAGGTGCTCCGCCGCCGGCGCGTGCAGGCGCAGGGCCAGGCAGCCATCCACCGCGATGTCGGGCAGATGCGGCCCGAGCACCGCCGCCAGGGTCGCCGCCTGCCAGGGATTGCCCGGCCGGTGCGCCTGGCGGGCACCGTCCCAGGCCATGACCACCGCGGTGCCGGCGCCGAGCCGGTGCTCGGTGAGGGCCGCCGGGCCTTCGGCGAAGGAACGCACGGCCACCGCCGGGTCCGGCCGCAGATCGAGGGCGAAGCCTTCGAGCCGGGTGCCGTCCAGGGTCCACGGCCGGCCGTCGCCGCGGCCGTAGTGGATGTCGGCGATGCGGGCGCCAAACAGGCGGTGGAACGGCGTGCCGGGTCCGGTGGCGAGCAGGCGCCCGCCGAGGTCGTACCAGCCGCCGGGGGCGTCGAGCACGACCCGGCCGCCGGCGCGGACATGGCGCTCGCAGGCGGCGAGGAGGTCCTCGTCCAGGCCCAGGGCCGCGGGCAGCCACCACACCGGGCTGCCGTCCATCACGCCCTCGCGGAAATCCCGGGCGGTGGCGTAGGCGAAGGGCACGTTGCCGTCGAGCAGGACCCGGCCGGCGCCGATCCGGGCGATGGCGGGCTGGTCGCGGAAATGGTCCCGGCCCGCCACCGAGGCCGCCGCCCACACCGCGTCGTGGTCCACGTCCGCGAGCACCGCCACCAGGGGTCGGCGCTCCGCCGCCCAC